>QBYI01000075.1 GCA_003282895.1 Pelagibacteraceae bacterium AG-325-F15 | reverse complement strand
TTACTCTTAATTGCTTGATTTCCTTTTATTTTAGCCTATAAGCACAACACTTTCTCTAATAAATTTTGTAAATATAATAAATTTGTTAGATTTATTGTGGCTTTTTAGCCCAATTAGCTATTTAAAAAGTAAAAATTTAAGAAGAGAAGTGTGGACGGTTAAGGTTACCAAAAATTTGTCGTACACACTTCAAAATTATATAAATTTTATTCTTAGAATTTATATAGAAGCTAGTGTGCGCCGTTTTTAAACTTGAGAGTTTGATCATGGCTCAGAACGTACGCTGGCGGCACGCCTAACACATGCAAGTCGAACGAAGTAGCAATACTTAGTGGCAGACGGGTGAGTAACATGTAGGTATCTGCCCTTTGGCCTGGAATAACACGAGGAAACTTGTGCTAATACCGGATAAGTCTTTACGGAGAAAGCTTTATGCACCATTGGATGAGCCTGCACTTGATTAGTTTGTTGGTGGGGTAATGGCCTACCAAGACTGTGATCAATAGCTGATTTGAGAGGATGATCAGCCACATTGGGACTGAGACACGGCCCAAACTCCTACGGGAGGCAGCAGTGGGGAATCTTGCACAATGGAGGAAACTCTGATGCAGCGATGCCGCGTGAGTGAAGAAGGCCTTTGGGTTGTAAAGCTCTTTCGTCGGGGAAGAAAATGACTGTACCCGAATAAGAAGGTCCGGCTAACTTCGTGCCAGCAGCCGCGGTAATACGAAGGGACCTAGCGTAGTTCGGAATTACTGGGCTTAAAGAGTTCGTAGGTGGTTGAAAAAGTTAGTGGTGAAATCCCAGAGCTTAACTCTGGAACTGCCATTAAAACTTTTCAGCTAGAGTATGATAGAGGAAAGCAGAATTTCTAGTGTAGAGGTGAAATTCGTAGATATTAGAAAGAATACCGATTGCGAAGGCAGCTTTCTGGATCATTACTGACACTGAGGAACGAAAGCATGGGTAGCGAAGAGGATTAGATACCCTCGTAGTCCATGCCGTAAACGATGTGTGTTAGACGTTGGAAATTTATTTTCAGTGTCGCAGGAAAACCGATAAACACACCGCCTGGGGAGTACGACCGCAAGGTTAAAACTCAAATGAATTGACGGGGACCCGCACAAGTAGTGGAGCATGTGGTTTAATTCGAAGATACGCGCAGAACCTTACCAACACTTGACATGTTCGTCGCGACTTTAAGAGATTAGAGTTTTCGGTTCGGCCGGACGAAACACAGGTGCTGCATGGCTGTCGTCAGCTCGTGTCGTGAGATGTTGGGTTAAGTCCCGCAACGAGCGCAACCCTCACTTTTAGTTGCCATCATTAAGTTGGGCACTCTGAAAGAACTGCCAGTGATAAGCTGGAGGAAGGTGGGGATGACGTCAAGTCCTCATGGCCCTTACGTGTTGGGCTACACACGTGCTACAATGGTATTTACAACAGGAAGCAAAACTGCGAAGTTAAGCAAATCCCTAAAAGATACCTCAGTTCGGATTGCACTCTGCAACTCGAGTGCATGAAGCTGGAATTACTAGTAATCGTGGATCAGCGTGCCACGGTGAATGCGTTCCCGGGTCTTGTACACACCGCCCGTCACACCATGGGAGTTGGTTCTACCTTAAGGCAAGGTTTCAAACCCTTGACCACGGTATAGTCAGCGACTGGGGTGAAGTCGTAACAAGGTAGCCGTAGGGGAACCTGCGGCTGGATTACCTCCTTTCTAAGGATGAATGAAATTAAAATTTCATTCTAAATAATATACATAGGTAATGTTGACCGTCCTCATTTCTCTTCTTAAAGTAGTGTTTCTCTTGCATGGGGGCCGGTAGCTCAGTTGGTTAGAGCACACCCTTGATAAGGGTGGGGTCGAAAGTTCGAGTCTTTCTCGGCCCACCAATTTAAGATCATGGGGGATTAGCTCAGCTGGGAGAGCGCCTGATTTGCATTCAGGAGGTCAGCGGTTCGATCCCGCTATCCTCCACCAAAAACACTTAGTTATGAAAAATTGTAAATAAAAATAATAATTAATATCAATATCTATATCCGAACATTAGTAATGTTATTAGCTAATGTTCAAAATAAAAAT
>QBYI01000074.1 GCA_003282895.1 Pelagibacteraceae bacterium AG-325-F15 | reverse complement strand
ATTTTGAAAAAGCAATTCCAATGATGATGACTGCAGCAGGTACAATTCCTGCAGCAAAAGTATTAGTTGTTGGTGCGGGAGTTGCAGGACTTCAAGCAATAGCAACAGCGAAAAGAATGGGCGCAATAGTATTTGCAACAGATGTTAGAATGGCATCAAAAGAGCAAGTTGAGAGCTTAGGAGGAAAGTTTTTAACAGTCGAGGGTGCTGAAAATCTTGAAACTGAGGGAGGATATGCAAAAGAAGCATCAGAGGATTTTAAAAAGAAACAAGAAGAATTGTTATCAGAGACACTAAAAAAAATTGATATTGTAATTTGCACAGCTTTAATCCCGGGAAAACAAGCGCCAGTTATTATAAAAGAAAGCATGATAGAAAATATGAATTCTGGTTCAATCATTTATGATTTGGCTGCAATCCAAGGCGGAAATACAGCTTATACTAAAGTCGATGAAATTGTTGATAAAAATGGTGTTAAAATAATGGGTGAAAGCAATATTCTAAATAAACTTCCCACTTCTGCATCAAATTTATATGCAAAAAATTTATATAACTTTGTGTCAAATTTATATGATAAAGAAAATAAGAAAATTAATATAAATTTTGAAGATGAAATAATTGCAAAAACTCTATTAAAATAAAATTATGGAAATAGATCCCTTTATATTTAGATTAAGTATTTTTATACTGTCAATTTTTGTTGGATATTATGTAGTTTGGAGTGTAACTCCATCACTACACACACCATTAATGTCTGTTACTAATGCTATTTCATCAGTTATAATTGTGGGTGCAATTATTGCGGGCTTAGCAGGAAATTCTGATACTATTTTTAATACATCGAGTATCTTTGGTTTTTTAGCAATATCATTAGCAGCAATTAACATATTTGGTGGTTTTCTAGTTACTCAAAGAATGCTCGCAATGTATAAAAAAAAGAAAAAGGATAAATAATGATATCAGCAAATTTATCAGCAATATTTTATTTAGTTTCTGGGGTATTATTTATTCTTGCTTTAAGAGGACTTTCTTCACCAGAGACATCTAGACAAGGAAATTTCTTTGGAATTTTAGGAATGATCATTGCAATTACAGTTACATTCTTATCAATAGGAAATTTTTCAAATGGATTTGTGGTTGTTTTAATTTTTCTTTTAATAGGAGGGTTAATAGGTGCTTTTATTGCTTATAAAATTCCAATGACAGCAATGCCAGAATTAGTTGCTGGCTTTCATAGTTTAGTTGGACTTGCAGCTGTATTTGTTGCGATAGCTGCCTTTTTAAACCCAGAAGCATTTAATTTAGGATCACCTGGCAACATTAAGCTTGGTAGTTTAATTGAGATGTCAATTGGTGCAGCAGTTGGTGCTATAACTTTCTCAGGTTCAATTATTGCTTTTTTAAAACTTCAAGGAATTATGTCTGGTTCCCCAATTACTTTTAAAGGTCAGCATCCATTAAATGCTATGATTTTGATTTCTATAATTGTTCTAACTTATTTACTTTGCTCAACTCAATCTTCTAACTTATTTTGGATATTATTAGCTGTATCGTTTTTGATTGGTTTTTTATTAATAATTCCAATTGGTGGTGCAGATATGCCAGTCGTAATTTCAATGCTAAATTCATATTCAGGATGGGCTGCGGCAGGCATTGGATTTACTTTAGAAAATACTGCACTAATAATTACTGGAGCATTAGTTGGTTCATCTGGTGCGATTTTATCTTATATAATGTGTAAAGGAATGAATAGATCATTCTTTAACGTAATTTTAGGTGGGTTTGGTGCAACTGATCAATCAGCTTCAAATCAAAATAAAGAACAAAAACCAGTTAAAAGCGGAAATGCAGACGATGCTGCTTTTCTGATGAAAAATGCTTCATCAGTAATAATTGTTCCAGGTTACGGAATGGCTGTTGCTCAAGCACAACATGCTTTAAGAGAAATGGTTGACACATTGAAAAAGAATGACATAAAGGTTTCTTATGCAATTCATCCTGTTGCAGGTAGAATGCCAGGACATATGAATGTTTTACTTGCAGAGGCAAATGTGCCATATGATGAAGTATTTGAGTTAGAAGAAATTAATAATGATTTTGCTAATGCAGATGTTGCTTTTGTTATTGGAGCTAATGATGTAACAAATCCAGTAGCAAAAACAGACCCTCAAAGTCCTATTTATGGTATGCCTGTTCTTGATGT
>QBYI01000073.1 GCA_003282895.1 Pelagibacteraceae bacterium AG-325-F15 | reverse complement strand
GAGCATTAGAAATTAGACAAGCAGGTCATGAGTTTGACAAAATGAGAAAAAGAATTCTACGTCATCTAAATCAGCGAACCGAAATGTTATCGGGAATAAGTCATGATTTAAGGACCCCCTTAACAAGGATGAAATTGCAGATAGCTTTTATTAAAGATGAAGATTTAGCAAAGAAATTAACTGAAGACATTAATGAAATGGAAAAAATGCTCAATGAATATCTTCAATTTACAAGCTCTTCATACATAGAAAAAGATGAAATGTTTAACTTATCAGAATTAATAGAAGAAGTTGTAAACAAATATAATAACAAAAATATCCAGAAAGATTTATTATCAAGAGTCTATGTTAATGGTAGAAAAAATTTAATTAATCGGTGTCTAAATAATATAATTGATAATGCTTTAAAGTATGGAGATAAAATTGAAATTAAACTTAACAAAAAAAACACAAACTTATTCATAACTATTGATGATGATGGTCCGGGTATCTCAAGTAAAGAATATGATAATGTATTTAAACCCTTTTACAAAATTGATAAGGGAAGAGCAGACTCAAAATCTAGTGTAGGTCTTGGTTTATCTATTGCATCAGATATTATAAGATCGCATGGAGGTAATATTGGGCTTGAAAAATCTAAAATGGGAGGGTTGCGAGTTAAGATTTTTTTACCCGTTTAGTATTTTTCTTTTTTATTTCTAATTTTTTAATTTTATTTTCTAAATTTTCAACTCGTTTTGATAATACATCAAATTCATCTTTACTTGTAAGCTTCATCTTAAAAACTATTTCGTCTCTTTTTGATTTTAAAATATTTAATAGCTCAGAAGTAAGATCCTTTGATGAGATAATACCTTGCTCAAAAAGTTTTCCTAGCTTGTCAATTATAAATTTAGAATTTTTCATATATAAGATATACTTATAATTATTATTTAAAATGTTCATCAATAATTTTGACCCAGTTGCTTTTCAAATAATGTCATTTGAAATTAGATGGTATTCCTTAGCTTACATTTTAGGCATTATCGTTGGCTGGATATTGTGTAAAAAAATTTTTATTAAGAATTTGGATATAAATCAAAAATTTGATGATTATATAACTTACCTAATTATTGGAATAATTATAGGTGGGAGACTAGGCTATGTATTGTTTTATAACTTAAATTATTACATAGACAACATTGTTGATATTTTTAAAATTTGGCAAGGAGGTATGTCTTTTCACGGTGGTTTATTAGGCATTATAGTTGCAAGTATTCTTTTTGCTAAAAAAAATAATCAAGATGCATTTTTATATACCGATCTAGTATCCCTAGTAGCTCCAATTGGAATTTTTTTTGGAAGATTGGCTAATTTCATTAACTCAGAACTTTATGGTAAAGTCACTGAAGTTCCCTGGGCTGTAACTTTTGTTCAAGTAGATAATTTATCAAGACACCCATCGCAATTATATGAGGCAATATTTGAAGGTATAATTTTATTTATATTGTTATTGTACTTTAGAAATAAAAACTTTTTAGCAAAACCAGGTTTGATTTCTGGATTATTTTTGATTTTTTATTCAGTATTTAGATTCTGTATTGAGTTTTTTAGAGTGCCAGATGAACAAATAGGCTATTTAATTTTTAACTTATCGATGGGTCAGATTATAAGTTTAGTATTCATAATGATTGGAACAATTGTATTTTATCTTAAAAATGAAAATAAATAAAAATACTAACCTGCCACTTGATAAATTTATTGAATTTGCTCTTTACGATAAAGACACAGGCTATTACATGAAAAAAAACCCTTTTGGAAAAGAGGGAGATTTTATTACAGCACCAAATATAACAAGACTTTTTTCAGAAATGATTGCCATCTGGATAGTAACATTTTGGAAGAGTATTGGCTCTCCAAAAAAATTCAATTTATTTGAACTAGGTGCGGGTAATGGTGAGATGATGAAAGTTGTTATTGAAACTCTTAAAAATTTTCCAGAATGTTTTGAAAATTGTAAATTTTATATTCACGAAAAAAGTAAATTGTTAACAAAACAACAACAAAGTAATTTAAATTCGGAAAATATAGAATGGGTAAACAATATTAAAGAAATAAATTCTAATCCAACAATATTTTTGGCTAATGAATTCTTTGATGCATTACCAATAAAACAGTTTTTTAAAAAAAAAGAGGGTTGGTTTGAAAGATATGTAAATTTTAAAGAAATAAAAAAAGCAGTATTCAAAGAACAAATAATTAA
>QBYI01000072.1 GCA_003282895.1 Pelagibacteraceae bacterium AG-325-F15 | reverse complement strand
TACATGTACTTTTAAAGTTAATCATTATTTAGATGACATTAATGAAACTGAGTTGAAAAACCTAGAAAAAAGAGATGATGGAAAATTTGAAGTTTTAGATGTTAAATTAGATAATCGTAAAACTAAAAGCCTTGATCCAAGCAATAATAAAGTTATTGAAAACAAAAAGGTTGAAGTAGTAGCTAACACAGGCCAATCAACTCAACAAAACAAAGAAAGTATTATTGCAAATCTAAATAAAAATTCAGAACGAGGTGGTAAAAGATTTGGAATGCCAGATAGAAGAAAAGGCTACATACAAAAAGCAACAATTGGAGATCATAAAGTTTATCTTCACACTGGTGAATATGAAGATGGAAAAATAGGCGAAATCTTTATTGATACAAGTAAAGAAGGAGAATTAGTTAAAGCTTTAATGAATAATTTTGCAATCGCTGTATCTTTAGGACTCCAATATGGCGTTCCTCTTGATGAATTCATTAGCGCTTTTGTTGGAACAAAATTTGAACCATCGGGCAAAGTTCATGGGAATGATCGAATTTTAAGTGCTAGTTCAATTTTAGATTATATTTTTAGAGAACTGGCTATTTCATATCAAAATAGAGAAGATTTAGCTCATACTCCATCAATCGGTGGTAATGATGCTAATTCTGTAGATGAACAAGGATCTGAAGATCAAAATCAATTATTAAAAATTGTGAAAGATATTACTAGCAAAGGTTTTGTGAGAAATAATTATAAAAAAAATCTTGTAGATCTCTCTGATGTGAAAATAAATTTGAAGGGAAAAAAATAGTTTTTATTTTTTAATTTTTAAAGCAAGATTTAGTTCTTTTAACTGCTCTTCATTGACTTCAGATGGTGCTTTCATCATCAAATCTTGAGCATTTTGATTCATTGGAAACATAGTAACCTCTCTAATGTTTTTTTCATTAGCTAATAACATTACAATTCTATCAATACCAGGTGCAATACCTCCATGTGGAGGTGCACCAAAACTTAGGGCATTTATCATACCACTAAATTTTTCATCTACTTGTTTTTTGTCATATCCGGCAATTGAAAATAGCTTATACATAAGTTCTGGTTTATGATTTCTTATTGCTCCAGAGGATAACTCAATACCATTGCAAACAATATCATACTGATAGGCTAATATATTTAAAGGATCTTCTAGATCTTTATCAGTTAAATCACCTTGAGGCATAGAAAAAGGATTGTGGCTAAATTCGATTTTATTTGTTGTTTCGTCTCTTTCAAACATCGGATAATCAACTATCCAACAAAATGCGAAAATATCATCATCTATTAAATTTAGGTCTTGTGCAATTTTATCTCTAGCTTGTGCAGTAATTTTTTCTAATTCATTTTGTTTTCCACAGGCCATAAAAATACTATCCCCTACTTCAGAATTCGTTTTTTTCATAATTTCTAATAATGCTTCCTTAGAAAAAAATTTACCTATAGGTCCCTTTGCTGAAAGTTCTCCGTCATCTTCAAATGTAAAGTATGCCAATCCTGAGGCACCTTGCTCTTTCGCCCATTTATCAATATTATCAAAAAAGCTTCTTGGTTTATCTTTAGTATTTTTTGTGGAGATACATCTAACTTTGGAGCCAGATTTTATTAGTTTTTTAAAAATTTCAAATGATACGTCCTCACGTGAAAATATTTCTGTAATATCATTTATCAATAAAGGGTTTCTTAAATCAGGTTTATCACTACCATATTTCAACATTGCATCAGCATATGAAACTTTTGGAAATTGATCGTACATCAATTTTTTATTAGAAAATTTTTTGAAAGTATTAACTAATAATTTTTCAACTACATTAAAAACATCTTCTTGCTCAACAAAAGACATTTCTAAATCTAATTGATAAAATTCTCCTGGACTTCTATCGGCTCTTGCATCCTCATCTCTAAAACATGGAGCTATTTGAAAATATTTATCAAATCCAGATACCATAATTAATTGTTTAAATTGTTGAGGAGCTTGTGGTAATGCATAAAATTTTCCAGGATTTAATCTACTAGGAACAAGAAAATCTCTTGCCCCCTCTGGACTAGAGGAGGTTAATATAGGAGTTTGGAATTCTAAAAAACCTGCATTTGTCATTTCATTTCGTATAAATGAAATAACTTTAGATCTTAAAATTATGTTTTCATGAATTTTTTTTCTTCTTAGATCTAAAAATCTATATTTTAATCTTATTTCTTCAGCATACTCTTGATCACTAAATACGGGCATTGGTAATTCTTTGCAAGTTCCTAATATTT
>QBYI01000071.1 GCA_003282895.1 Pelagibacteraceae bacterium AG-325-F15 | reverse complement strand
TGCTTCTTTGTGGTTTTGAAAAATTTGAAAACTTATTTGTAAGAATTGATATTTTGGAAAGACTTTTCATGCAAATAATTAATTCTAATTTAAAAGAAAACAAAGAAATAAAAATGGTACCTGAGATGTTAAATCTTTTGGGCTGTAGCAAAGACAATTTTAAAAAACTTTTAAAGAGAATGGGATATAAAATTTTTGATAAAGAAGAAGAAACATTTTTCAAATACAGCCCAGTAAAACAGTTTAAAAAAAATCCCTTAAAAAAAGTTTCTAGTGAAAATCCATTTAAAGTATTAAAAGATTTAAATCTTGGATAATTTTTATGTTTTTTAAAAAAAAAGAAAAAAAAACAGAAAATAATTTTTTGATAAAGATTTGTGCTTTATTAATCCATGCAGCTAAAATAGATGAAAATTATACAAATAGTGAAGAAGAAATAATAAGAAAAACTTTACTAGAACTAGGCTCTAATGAAAATGAATTGGATAAAACAATTAAAGAAGCAAAAATTATTGAAGAAAATTCAAATCAAATTTTAGATTTTACTAGAGAAGTCAAAAACTTAGCTGAAAAAGATAAGATTAAAATAATTGAAGCATTATGGTCTATAATCTACTCAAATGAAGATGCTGATATTTATGAGACAAACTTGATGCGACGCCTTGCTGGTCTCTTATATATTGACAGTAAAACTATGGGAGATATTAAGATTAGAATTCAAAATCTAAAACCATAATGACTTACGTTGTAAATGATAAATGTATTAAATGTAAAATGACTGACTGTGTAGATGTTTGTCCGGTTGACTGTTTTTACGAAGGCAAAAATATGCTTGTAATTAAACCGGATGAGTGTATAGATTGTGGCGTTTGCGAACCGGAATGTCCTGTTGATGCCATAACTGCAGATACAGAACCTGGTAGTGAAAAATGGTTGGAAATTAATACAAAATATTCTGAAATCTGGCCAAACATAAGTGAAAAAAAAGATCCTTATACGGATCATGAGAAATTTAAAGATGAGCAAAATAAGTACGAAAAATATTTTAAAGAAAATCTTTAAAACTAAAACTGAAAAAAAGGTGAAAAAAAAAGTAATTAAAAAAATTGTCAAGCAGAAAAAAACTAAAAAAGTTTCAAAAAAAATTATTTCAAAAAAAACTAAAGTAAATTTAAAAACATCTTTAAAAAAAGTTAAAGTTAAAAAAGTAACAAAAAAAAAAGAGATTCAGGAAGAAACAAAATTAGATAATTTAAGAATTTCTAAAAATAATGAAGTTAAGCCAGAGATAAAAAAAGTAAAAAAGCAAGAAACTGAAAAAAGAGAATATAAAATTAAAGATTACGTTGTTTATCCAAAACATGGTGTTGGACAAATTACAGAATTCAAAAAAATTAACATAGGCGGGATTGATGTTGAAACTTATGTAATAAAATTTGAAAAAGACAAAGCAAATGGTATGGTTCCAGTTAATAAACAATCTCATTTGAGACCTTTGGCTACTATCAATCAGGTAAATAAATGTATCTCTATTCTTAAGAGTAAACCAAAGATAAAAAGATCCATGTGGAGTAGAAGAGCACAAGAATATGAAGCTAAAATTTCTTCAGGTAAAATTTATGAATTAGCAGAAGTTGTTAGAGATTTAAATAAAGGCGATGATCTTATGGTAGATCAATCTTACAGTGAAAGACAACTATTTGAAAAAGCTTATGAAAGAATATTGTCTGAATTTCAGATAGTATTAAATGTGTCATTAGAAGACACTCAAAAGAAACTTGATAAAGCTTTAAAGAGAAATTTAGGTGGGCAAACTCAACCTGTTGCCTCTACACCAAAAACTCCTACTACAGAACTTCCAGTTGAAGAACCAATTTCAGATACTGACGAACATTTAGACGAATAAAAAAAACGCCTCTCATAAGAAATGTAATGAGAAGCGTTTTTAGTAAAGATTAGTAAATTACTATCTTTTTCTTCTTTTAGCTTTTTTAGCCTTTTTTGCTTTTTTCTTAGTTTTCTTTGCTGCTTTTTTCTTAGTTTTTTTAGCAGCTTTTTTTCTTTTCTTAGGCATCTTTAGCTCCCTGTTTAAGTTTAACGAATCAAATTGATTCGCTGTTACTATATTTTTATTTTTTTATACAAGTTATGTCAATTCTTTAATTAAAACATAAATTTTAAAAAAAATTTTTTTTATTTTGATTTTTTTTAAAAATTTTTTTAATTAATTTGTTAATGTTTATGCGGATAATAATCAGATATTTAAATGTAATTTAATAAAGATTTTCTAATTGATTTTTATATTTTTCAG
>QBYI01000070.1 GCA_003282895.1 Pelagibacteraceae bacterium AG-325-F15 | reverse complement strand
TATTGCTGCTTGCTTAATATCTTTAGTTTTAGAAATCATTTCTGCAGACCCTGCGGTATCAGCTCTAATATGTTCTACTATATTATTATCTTTTATAAATTTTGAGCATTGAGATAAACCTTGAGCATGAGAATATACCTCTTTTATATCACTTAACTTTGCTCCAGGTTGTCCTAACAAATTGTGTTCAATTTTTTGAAAATGTTCTTCGTAGATATTAAGTCTATGTTTAAAGATTAAATATTCAATACCAATATTTCCTGTAATTCTATTTGACTCTGGTATAATTATCTTACACTCAGTTTCTGAGCTTGCTTTATTAAAACAATCATCAAATGTTTTGCATGGTAAAATTTCTGCATCAGGATCAACTGATAAAGCAGCTAAATGGGAATATGCCCCAAAAGTACCCTGAAAATATATTTTTGACATTAGGCTTTATATTCCATAATTTTTTTTAAGGCCAGATAATCTTCTTCAGTATCAACTCCTATTGGTGATGATTTTGCCAGAGCTACATTTATTTCGATATTATTATCTAGTGCTCTTAGTTGTTCTAATCTATTTTTAATTTCATTTTGAGATTGTTTTAATTTTACAAATTTTTCTAATGTTTCAGTTGAATAACAATAAATTCCAATATGATGATAAACGTTATCCTTTTTTGAGGAATTTCTTAAAAAATTTTCTGCTCTAGAAAAACTTCCATCTTTAAGATTTTCTTTAGTAGCAACCTTCACTATATTTTTATTTTCTAAATCGTGATCATTTTTTATGGTAGCGGCAAGAGTTCCCATTTGACCTGGATAACTAGTCATTTTCTTATTCAAGCTGATAATATCCTCAATATTTATTGCTGGTTCGTCGCCTTGTAAGTTCATGATTAAATCTACATTTTTTATATCTAATTTCTTAAATGCTTCATAAATTCTGTCAGTACCAGTTTTATGATTATTGTTTGTAATTATTGCTTCACCCCCATTTTTTTTAACATCATCTACTATCTCCTGGTCTTCAGCAGCAACAACAACCTCTCCAATATTTGCCTCTTGTGCTCTTTTAAATACATGTGAGATAATTGATATGCCATTTATCTTAAGCAATGGTTTACCTGGAAGTCTTGTTGCTGATAATCTTGATGGAATAATGGTCAATGTTTTCATTATATTTACAAATTATTATACATTTTAAATAGCTATAGAGGCAAATTTATACATTAAATTTTGGTAATTTTTTAATTTATCGTGATATATGTTCAAAAATAAAATTACAAAAATGGATTCTTTTGAACTTAATAAAATAGTAGCAGCAGTTTTGATGGTTGCTCTTTTAGTAATTGGTATTGGAAAACTATCTAACGTAATATTTCATGTGGAAAAACCTAAAACCCCAGGTTATGCAGTTGAAGTGGAACAAACAACTACTACGTCATCATCAGCTAAAGTTTCTGTTGAAGAAAAAATTGATATTGCTGCATTAATGGCGATGGGAGATATAGCTTCTGGAGAAAAAATTTTTAAAAAATGTGCTGCATGCCATTCTATAAATAAAGGTGGTAAAAATAATATTGGACCAGCCTTATATAATGTAGTTGAAAGAAAAGTTGGAGGTGTTGCAGATTACAAATATTCAAAAGCATTGGCAACTTATGAAAAAAATTGGACATTTGAAGAACTAAATGGGTTTCTTAAAAAACCAGCTAAATATATTAGAGGTACAAAGATGGCTTATGCTGGTCTAAGAAAAGAAAAAGATAGAGCTTCAGTTATTAAATACTTAAATCAAAATTCTGACAATCCAATACCATTACCTTAATTTTCCAAAACAATATAACAAGATACTTTTTTGAACATGCACTCTGTTAAGAGCTTGTTGCCAGACATGGGATTTATTTCCTAAAAAAATTTCATCACTCACTTCAGATCCACGAGGTAAACAGTGTAGAAAAATACAATCTATTTTTGCAAAACTCATTAATTTTTTATCTATTTTAAATTTTTTAAATTGCTCAATTTTTTTCTTTTTATTAACTTTATCATTCAAAGATATAACTTTATCTGAAAATATAACATCAGCGCCTTTAACTGCTTTTTTTGGATCATTATAAATAAATATTCTTTTATTATTTTTCTTTACCCATGACTTAACTTCTTTACTTGGTTCAAATTTTTTTGGACATCCTATACTTAGTTTAAATGAAAATTTGACTGAAGCTGCTATCAAGCTATCTAAAACATTATTAGAATCACCGACCCAACAAATATTTAGTGTTGAGATTGGTTTTTTTTTTATTTCCTCTACAGTAAATACATCTGATAATACTTGAGTTGGATGTGATGATGGACTTAAACCATTAATAACAGGTATTGTTAAATGATCTCTGAAACTCTCAACTTTTTCATCACTGTCAGTTCTCAACATAAAACCATCACCATAAGTTGAGATTATTTTTGCAGTATCAGCTATACTTTCTCCACCTTGACCAAGATGTAGTTCATTCGATCTAAGTGTTAATGTTCCACCACCAAGCTGTTTA
>QBYI01000069.1 GCA_003282895.1 Pelagibacteraceae bacterium AG-325-F15 | reverse complement strand
TTATTTGGGTATGGCTTATGCAATGGTTGCAATCGGTATTGTGGGATTTGTAGTATGGGCTCACCATATGTACACAGTTGGTTTAAGCACAGACACTAAAGCATACTTCTTGGCCGCAACAATGATTATTGCAGTTCCAACAGGAATTAAAATATTTTCATGGATAGCAACAATGTGGGGTGGATCTATTTCATTTAAAACACCAATGGTGTGGGCATTAGGATTTATATTTTTATTCACTGTTGGTGGAGTAACAGGAGTAGTTCTTGCAAATGCGGGTGTTGATACTGCAATGCATGACACTTATTACGTAGTAGCTCACTTCCATTATGTATTATCTTTAGGTGCAGTGTTTGCAATCTTTGCGGGTTTTTATTATTGGTTTGGCAAAATGTCGAAACTATATGACTGATCATTCCAAAGCCTGGTAAAATTAGAATATAAACTTCAGGGTGACCAAAGAACCAAAATAAATGTTGGAATAAAACTGGATCTCCTCCAGTTTGAGCATCAAAAAAAGCGGTTCCAAAATTTCTATCTGTTAAAAGCATAGTTATTGCTCCAGCTAAAACAGGTAATGATAATAATAATAAAAATGCAGTAACCAAAATAGACCAAGCAAATAAAGGCATTTTGTGTAATGTCATTCCTGGAGTTCTCATATTTAAAATTGTAGTAATAAAGTTTACAGCTCCAAGAATTGAAGAGGCTCCAGCTAAGTGCAGACTTAAAATTGCAAAGTCCATTGCAGGTCCTGGCTGTCCAGCTTTTGAAGATAAAGGAGGATAAATGGTCCATCCACCACCAACTCCTGTTTGACCTGGAGGGCCATCCATAAATATAGACATTATTAATAAAATAAATGAAGTAGGTAATAACCAGAAAGAAATATTATTCATTCTTGGAAAAGCCATATCAGGTGCACCAATCATTATTGGAACAAACCAGTTGCCAAATCCACCAATCATTGCAGGCATTACCATAAAGAAAATCATTATTAAACCATGACCAGTAACTAGCACATTGTATAAATGATAATTGCCACCTAAAATTCCGTCACCTGGATGCATCAATTCCATTCTCATTAAAACTGAAAACGCAGTGCCAATAACACCTGCAATAATTGCAAATATTAAGTACATTGTGCCAATATCTTTGTGATTTGTTGAATACGCCCAACGCTTCCAACCAGTTGGTGTATGATGATCGTCGTGTGATGCGGTTTGTGTATACATATTATTTACTCGCTAGTTTTTTAAATTGATCTTCCTCTAAAATTTCTTTTGCAAATTTTATTTTAGCACCTGTTAACCATTCTTGATATTCTTCGTCAGAAACTACTCTTACAGTAATAGGCATAAATGCATGTTTAATTCCACAAAGCTCTGAACATTGACCATAATATGTTCCTACTTTTTCAGCTTTAAACCATGTTTCATTTATTCTACCTGGTACAGCGTCTCTTTTTACACCAAATGAAGGGAGTGCCCAAGCATGCAATACATCGTTTGCTGTAATTAAAACTTTGACTACTTTATTAACTGGAACAACCACTTCATTGTCTACAGCAAGTAATCGTGGTTGATCTTTTTTAAGGTCTTTTGTCTCTATCATATAGGAGTCAAAAATAATATTTTCGTCTGGATATTCATAACCCCAATACCATTGGTAACCTATTGCTTTAACTGTAACATCAGCTTTTGGAATTGTATCTTGTTTGTATAAAATTTTAAAAGATGGAACTGCCATTACAATTAAAATTAAACATGGGATTAATGTCCATAAAACTTCTACAGCAACATTGTGTGTAGTGGTAGATGGATTTGGATTTCTTGAAGCTCTAAATTTAATACATGCATAGACCATTAAAAATAAAACAAAAACACTGATTGCAATAATGATTGGTAATAACAATTTGTCGTGAAAGTTAACTATCTCTCTCATTGACGAAGATGCTGCTTCTTGAAAACCTAATTGCCAATCTTTAGGCTGGTTAGCTATTGCATTCGATGCAGCGAAATATGATAGAATTATATATAAAAATTTTTTCATTTTTTTACCCTATATAGATCGTCTTTTAAAAAAATACACTTTTACTTTTAGCGACAAAATATCAATTAATGGCGTAATTTATGATCGATAGAGCAGAAATTACAGCCGTTTCAGATCTCAAGATGTTTTCATTGATTTTAATAGGCTGAACACCATTAAATTTAAGAATCTCTTCCCTCTCCTCCTCAGAGAAATCTCCCTCAGGTCCTATTACAACACACGTGGGCTTTGTCGTTAACTTTTTAAGATCAATTTTAGTATTAGAGGTATTGAGATCAGTAAATATTAAATCCATATCATTACTAAGAAAATTTTTTAATTTTTGAGGTTCTTCAATTATTGGAACTATAATTCTATTTGATTGTTCAGCGGCCTCTATGATTACTTTTTCCAATCTTTCTTTATTTATTTTTCTAACAATCGTTCTATCAAAAATGATTGGTGAAAATCTAGTTACACCAAGCTCCGTGGCTTTTTGTATCATGAAATTGAAATAATTTGATTTGATT
>QBYI01000068.1 GCA_003282895.1 Pelagibacteraceae bacterium AG-325-F15 | reverse complement strand
GAAGTTAGAAAAAAATCTGGAATACTGATGGGCTCAGATGGTAACCCAATTGGTGGCAAGTGGAGCTTTGATGAAGATAATAGAAATAAACTTCCTAAAAATATTTCAATTCCTAAATTTCCAAAAATTAATGAAACAAATCACACAAAAAAACTAAAGCTTATTATTGAAAGAGAATTTAAAAATCATCCTGGAAGTATAGACAATTTTTGGTTCGCAACAGAATACGATGATGTTGTCAAACTTTTAAATTTTTTCATAAAAGAAAAATCAAATTTATTTGGTGATTACGAAGATGCGGTTAATCAAAAAGATAATATCCTATTTCATAGTGCATTAAGTCCTTATATAAATTTAGGTTTGATTACACCTGAATTTGTTATCCAAAAAGTTTTAGACTTTCACAAGAAACATAAAATTAGAATGAATTCTTTAGAGGGCTACATCCGTCAGGTGATTGGTTGGAGAGAATTTATGCGTGGAATTTATCAGTCCTATTCTCAAGAAATGGAAACTGGAAATTTTTTTAAACAAAGTAGAAAAATGAAAAATTCTTGGTACAATGGCACAACTGGCCTTCCACCTTTAGATTATGCAATTAAAAATGCAGTTAACCATGGTTGGTCACATCACATTGAAAGGTTAATGATCTTATCAAACATTATGAACCTTTGTGAAATCAAGCCAACAATTGTTTATAAATGGTTTATGGAGATGTTCGTAGATTCCTCAGATTGGGTAATGGTTCCAAATGTATATGGAATGGGATTATTTAGTGATGGAGGAATTTTTGCAACCAAACCTTATATTTGCGGATCTGCATATTTCATGAAAATGATGGATTTTAAAAAGGGTGAGTGGTGCAATGTAATGGATGGACTTTACTGGAGATTTATAGATAGAAATAGAAAATTTTTTTTAAAAAATCCCCGTTTATCAATGATGGTAAGAATATTTGATAAAATGAAACCAGAAAGAAAAAAATTAATTTTAACTGAAGCTGAAAAATTTATTAAACAAAATACTGCATAGTGAAAAAGGAAAATTTGCCATTCAAAATTTGTTTAGTTTGCAACAGACCATTCAAATGGAGGAAAAAATGGAAGCTTAACTGGGATAAAGTTAAATACTGCTCAAAAAGATGTTCTAATAAAAAAATTTAAGTATGAAGTTAGAAAAATATAAATGGAAAAGTAGAATTTTATTAGTAATTACGCCAAATTTTAAGGATAAATTATATCAAAAAGTAAAAAAAATATATCAAAGCAAGATTAAGCAATTCCATAAAAGATATGTAAAATTAATTTGTAAGACAAATAAAAATAAAACTTTTTCAGTAAATCTTATTGGTTTCGATGGAAAAATAAAAAAAGTAATGAATGATTTAAACTATAAGTTAGTTTTTCAAATAATTGACAAAATGCCATTAGGAAAAAAAATTAAACCAATTAACCTATCTTTATATTCAGATTATAATCCTAAAACTACAACATATGGGTTAGGATTTAAAAATAGAGAAAAAGCTTTATTTACGATTAATACAATTAAAAATAGATCTACCAAATATCAAGTGAATGTAGTTTCAACTATGTTAGGTAGAGCCAAAAATCATCCAAACAAAACCAAAGATATGGGTGGTGCCATAAAAGTATTTGACGATTGGATGAAAAATTATAAGAAATATAAAAATGAAAAGTAAGTTATCTAATTTTTATAAAAAAATAATATTTTTATTAGTTTTAATAATACCAAACGTTGTTAATGCTGATTTTTTTAAGGATATAACTGCTAAAATTGTAGATAATCCAAAAAGACTTAGTTACGGTATTTCTGTTGCTGATATAGATCAAAATGGAAAGTACGAATTTATAGTTACAGGATTTGGTTATCCAAATTTAGCACTCTCATATGAAAATGAAAACTTAATTGATATTGCTAATCAAATTATATTTTCTGATGAATCTAGAAAAACGATTGGTGTTGCTGCATGCGACGTTGATAGAGATGGATATGAAGAAATATATTTTCTTAACACAGATACTTATAGTGGAACAAAAAAATATTCTGACAGACTTATAGATTTAGTTGAAAGTAAGTTTTTAGACATGTTTGAAATTAAAAAAAATAAAGAGGATTTAAATTTAACAGCAGGCAGATCAGTCGCATGTGTGGATAGGAAAGGCGATGGCAAATATGGTATTTATGTATCAAATTATGGGGGCCCGACAAGGTTTTATGAAATTGAGAACAAAAAGATTAAAGATATTTCAGTTAATTTAAATTTAGATAAGGTTACGGGTGGCAGGGCGGTTGTTTCAGGACATATTTTAACCGATAGATCTGACATTTTTGCAGCAAATGAAAGAGGCGCAAATTTTCTTTTAAAAAATAACAATGGAGTTTTTGAGGACTTAGCGTTTAATTATCGAGTAGATGATGTAATCCAGAACGGTAGAGGAACTGCACTTTCAGACATACTTTATCGAGGAAGATTAGATATAATAAGTGGAAATTGGCAGGGTTATCATAGAGCTTATGTTTTAAAAGATAATCAGTTTAAAGATATAGGAAATAGTAAATTCGATAAACCTTCTAGAATTCGGACAATAATATCTGCAGAC
>QBYI01000067.1 GCA_003282895.1 Pelagibacteraceae bacterium AG-325-F15 | reverse complement strand
TAATTTTGAATACAATAAAATTAAAAAAATTGTGAATGCTTATGGTAACGTCAAGATAGATAACTTAGATGAAAATTATTTTATTTTTACTGATAAAGCAACTTATCAAAAAAACAAAGAACTATTTATAACTAAAGGTAATTCTAGAGCTATAAATGATGGGATTGTTATAGATGCAGACGACTTTAATTATTATAAACTTAAAAATATACTAAATGCGAATGGTAATGTTAAGATAGATAACAAAAGCGAAAATTATCTAATTTATTCAAATAATGCTACATACCTTAAAAATAAAGAATTATTTCTAACTAAAGGTCAATCTAAAGCAATAAACGAAGATATCGTAATAAATGCAGCTAATTTCGAATATAATAAAATTAAAAACACAATAAATGCTAAAGACAATGTTGAGATTGAAGACACCGTAAATAATTATTTAATTTCCACAAATGAAGCAACATACTATAAAAATTCTGAAAAAGTTATTACAAAAGGTGAAACTAAGGCGGATATTCAATCTGAATATTTTATTACTTCAAAAGATGTGACTTATCTTCACGAAAAAAAAATAATAAGTTCACAACACAAAACCAAGTTAAAAGATCAAAAGTCTCAAGTTTATTTTGCTGATAAATTCAACTATTCTATTAATCAAGAAATAATTAAAGGAGAAAATTTTTTAATTATCACGAATTACAAACTTCCAAAAAGTGATAAATTCTTTTTGGATAATGCTATAATCAACCTTAAGGAAAATAAATTTATTGCAAAAAATACAAAAATTAAAGTACACAAAGATATTTTTGACAACTCGGAAAATGATCCTAGAATTGAAGGTGTATCTTCAAGTGGTGATAAAGATTATACTTATATAAACAAAGGAGTTTTTACTAGTTGTAAGAAAAATGATAATTGTCCACCATGGTCAATAAAGTCAAAATTAATTAAACATGATAGAATAAAAAAAACATTAAATTATGATAATGCTGTTTTAAAAATTTATGACATTCCAGTATTCTATTTTCCAAAATTTTTTCATCCAGATCCTTCTGTAAAAAGACAATCTGGACTTATCAAACCAGCAATAAATAATTCAAACGTGCTGGGTACTTCTTTAACACTACCTTATTTTAAAGTAATTTCTGAAAGTAAAGATTTAACTTTAACACCCACGTGGTTTGATACTGATACATTAATGTCTACTATAGAATATAGACAAGAAAATAAAAATTCGTCTCTAATAACAGATTTTGGGTTTGTAAATGGATATAAATCACCAACTACTAAAAAAAAAAATAGTCTGTCACACTTTTTTTCAAATTATAACTTAGATTTAGAATTGGAAAACTATAATTCAAGTAAATTTGAAGTATCATTTTATAAGGTCTCAAATGACTCTTATTTGAATGTATTTGATCAATATATTACAAGATCAAATTTAAGACCTTCAAATTTTAATAATTTAACCAATCATATTAATCTTAAATTAGATCACAATAATTTTAACTTTGAAACTGGTTTTCAAAGTTTTGAAAATCTTCGTATAAAAAATCAAAATGATCGGTATCAATATGTTTTGCCGTATTATAATTTCGATAAACATATACCTAAAAATTACTTTAATGGAAATATTTCCTTTAATTCAAATGGAAATAATATACTTAATGAAACAAATAAACTTGAGACTTATTTACAAAATAATTTAAGCTACAATAGTTTAGACTTTATTTCTAATTTTGGATTAAAAAATAATTTTGGAATTAATATTAAAAATTTAAATTCAGTTGGAAAGAAATCATCTAAATATAAATCTAGTATACAGAGTGAAATAGTTAGTTTGTATAACTTTGATGTGAGTTTACCACTCAAAAAGAATACCCAAAAATCTACAAATTATTTGACTCCTAAATTATCATTAAGATTCAATCCTCATGATATGAAAAACTATTCTAGTTCATCAAGAAATATAAATGCGCATAATGCATTTGCAGTTAATAGACTTGGATTATCTGATACATTTGAGTCTGGTAGATCACTTACATTAGGAATAGATTATTCAAATGGACAAAAAAATAATATAGATGAACAAAAAAATAATATAGATGAAATAAACAATTATTTTGAGCTAAAATTAGCTACAGTTTTAAGAGACAAAGAAGAAAAATTTATTCCAAATAAAAGCACTATCAATAGAAAAAATTCAAATCTATTTGGCTCAATTACAAATGAATTTTCAGAAAATTTAAAGATTGGTTATAATTTTTCTTTAGATAACGATATTAATACTTTGGAGTATAATGATATTTATACTATGATTTCAATTAATAACGTTGTAACAGAATTCAATTTCGTTGAGGAAAACGGAGAACGTGGTGACACTAATCTAATAGCGAGTTCAATATCTTATGAAATAGATGATTATAATTTTTTGTCATTTAAAACAAGACGAAATAGAATATTAAATTTAACAGAATTTTATGATCTTGTTTATGAATATAAAAATGATTGTTTAACAGCTGGAATTAAATACAAAAAAACTTATTACTCTGATGGAGATTTAAAACCTACTCAAAAATTATTATTTACTGTAACACTATTCCCATTAACAGTTTATGAGCATGATG
>QBYI01000066.1 GCA_003282895.1 Pelagibacteraceae bacterium AG-325-F15 | reverse complement strand
AAAGATTAATCTTCCACTTAAACAGATAGATAAAAAAGAAAATTTTAGAAGAATAATTGATATGAAAAATAACAGTGGATGGATCCATGTTTCTCAATTAAAAAATAATAAATCTGTTATTTCAACTGATTTAAAAATTTTATTTAAAAAACCATCATCATTTGCGAAACCAATAGCTCAATTAAAGAAAGGCAGACTGCTTATTATTAAAGAATGTAAAAAAAAATGGTGTAACGTAGAAACTGGAAAATTTACTGGTTGGGTTAACAAAGAAAATTTGTGGGGAATATCTAAATAATTAATTTTTAAAAGGATTTTCAAGAACGCAAGCTACAAGATGAACACGTGCTTGTTCGCCACCATTGAAAAAATTATGGAATTTAGTGTTATTTGTAATCCATACACTTCCATCAGCTGGCAAGTGTTTTGCAACATTCTCTATAACCATTGAACAACCAGCATTAGTTACAATTGGTATGTGTAATCTACATTCTGGATCTTTATGCCAACTCAATGTTGATCTTGGTTCCTTTAATAAAAGTCTTACTCTTCCAAGTTTAAATCTTTTGTTCAATACCTCATATACTTCGCTGAAATATGTATTATTAAATTCTGGTACTAGTTGAGTATATTTAGATTCATCAATATCAATATCTCTTGATACTTCTTTGCCAGTTTCATCTGCTATAGTCCAATATTTACCTCGAATATTATTTCCTTTAATTGACTCTTCATCATTAGGAATTTGATTTAAAGAAATTGCTCCAAAGTGAGTAACGCCTGGAGAATTAAATTTTTTATTTTCTAAAATTAAATCTAAATCTTTTCTTAATTTTGAAATATCAAATTTTAATTCGGGGACCTTATAAAAATCTTCAAAACTTACTTGAACCATAAATGTTTTATTTTATTAATTTAGATCAAAACGATCTGCATTCATAACTTTTGTCCATGCAGATATAAAATCATTAACAAATTTGTCAAGTGAATCATCTGTTGCATAAACTTCAGCTAAAGCTCTTAATTGAGAATTTGATCCAAAAATCAAATCAGCTCTAGTCCCAGTCCATTTAACTTTATTTGTTTTACGATCTTTACCTTTGAAGTTGTCTTCCTTGCTTGAAGTTTCTTTCCATTTTATATTCATATCTAGAAGATTTACAAAGAAGTCATTCGTAAGCTTACCTGGTTTTTTTGTAAACACACCGTGGCTAGAATTATCAAAATTAGCTCCCATAACTCTCATACCTCCAACTAAAACTGTCATCTCTGCAGCAGTCAACTTTAACAGTTGAGCTTTATCTACTAGTAATTCTTCAGCTATTGTTGAGTTATCTCCATTTGCATAGTTTCTAAAACCATCAGCAACAGGTTGAAGTAGGCCAAATGAATGTATATCTGTTTGGTCCTGGGTAGCATCACCTCTACCTGGTTTAAAAGAAACTTTTACTTTTTTGCCTGCAGCTTTTGCTGCTTGTTCAATTCCAACTGATCCCCCTAAAACAATTAGATCTGCTAAAGATACTGATTTGGACTTAGTGTTAAAAGATTTTTGTATTTTCTCATAAACCTTAATTACTTTTGATAGTACAGGTGGATTATTAACTTTCCAATTTTTCATTGGAGCTAACCTTATTCTAGCACCATTTGCTCCACCTCTTTTATCAGAAGATCTATAAGTTGATGCTGAAGACCAAGCAACTGAAACAAGTTTTGATACTGATAATCCTGAGCTTGCGATTTTTCTCTTCAATAACTCAACTTCACTTTTTTTAGTTTATAATTATTTTTAGGGACCGGATCTTGCCAAATTAAATTTTCTTTTGGTACTTCAGGTCCTAGATAATTTATTTTAGGCCCCATATCTCTATGAGTTAGTTTAAACCAAGCTCTTGCAAAAGCATCTGCAAACTCTTCAGGGTTGTTATGGAAATGTCTTGAAATTCTTCCAAAGCCCGGGTCCATTCTCATTGATAAGTCAGTTGTTTGCATCATTGGGCGGCAACTCAATTGCTTTACCATTTCTTTTTGGTTTCCATTGATATGCTCCTGCAGGACTTTTGGTCAATTGCCAATTATACCCAAATAAATTATCAAAATAGCCCATATCCCATTTAATTGGATTAGAGGTCCAGGCTCCTTCAATACCACTACTTATTGTGTCAGCTCCAATTCCGCTTTTATAATTGCTATTATAACCAGTGCCTTGTTCTTGAATTTTTGATCCTTCTGGCTCAGGGCCTTTATAAGATTCAGATGCTGCTCCATGAGACTTACCAAAAGTATGACCTCCAGCCACTAACGCAACTATTTCATAATCATTCATAGCCATCCTTCCAAAAGTTTCTCTTATATCTCTTGCAGCTTTAAGAGGATCTGGATTCCCATCGGGTCCTTGAGGATTGACATAGATTAATCCCATCTGAACAGCACCTAATGGATTTTCAAGTTCTCTTTTTTTATTGTAACGATTATTTCCTAACCATTCTTTTTCTGAACCCCAATAAATATCATCTTCAGGTTCCCAAATATCTTCTCGACCACCACCAAATCCAAAGGTTTTTAATCCCAGAGCTCTTCCTTTTCCAGGATTTCCCAACCAACCTAAATAAAACCCAACTAACTGCCACATGGCATCTAATCCTAAAC
>QBYI01000065.1 GCA_003282895.1 Pelagibacteraceae bacterium AG-325-F15 | reverse complement strand
GGTCAATTATTCCTCTCTTTTTTTACTACTTCCATGAAAGAATTTGGAATAAAGTTAAATGGGGAATTAATTAAATTATACTTTAAATAATTTTTTTAAGTTTATCAGAGATTATTATTGTCTTATTGTTGATATATTCTTCATGATTTTTTTCAATATTCTTAAGCTCATATAAATAATTCACCATTACACCAAATGATCTGTTTAAACCCACTTCAGATACATTGGCATTTATAACAATATCATCAATTATAGCTCCATTACCTAAATGAAATCTACAAACATCATTTATTGGTAATTGCTTATGGTTTTTTTCATTCATTAAATAATGTGCAACTAATTTTGTAATAGCTTCTTTGTTTGAAACTATCCTAGGATCACCGACTTTTAAGTCGGTTGATTTTAAAAAAGAAATATTTTCTAAAGGTATCTCACCTAGAATATTTTTTATTTTTACATCCTCTAAATATGAAAACCAATCTCTAAAACCCGGTATTGGAGATAATGTTCCAAAATGTTTTATGTTTGGTAACTCTTCTTGAATTTCAAAAACAACTCTTTTAATTAAAAAATTTCCCAACGTAACTCTTGATAATCCCTCTTGGCAGTTACTAATTGAATAAAACGTTGCTGTATCATACTTTTTATCTCCATCTGATCTTGGTTTTGTAATTTCTTGAATAGATTTACCCAAACCATTAGTTAAAGCAACTTGCACAAAAATTATTGGCTCATCTTCAAGTGCTGGATGGAAATAAGAAAAGAATCTTCTATCTTCACCTAATCTTGTTTTTAATTCGTCCATATCCTTAATTTCATGAACTCTTTCATACTTCATAATTTTTTCTAAAACTGCTGCCTTGGTATCCCAGGTAATTTTTGCTAATTTTAAAAATCCTGGATTAAACCAAGATTTAAATAGTTCTCTTAAATCATCATCCAAAGGTATGAGATCTTTATTTTCATCCAGTATTTTCAATAAATCTTCTCTTAATGAAACTATTGTAGATATTCCATTTGGAGCCATATTCATTCTTTTGAAAAGCTCCCTTCTCTTTCCTTCAGATGTAACAAATAATTTATACAAGTTTTTATCATTCTGAGTTTTTTGATAATTTTCTATAGCCTCTGTTACCTTTGTGTGGCTTGGTTTATATTTTTCATTTATTTTTTTAAAAAAAAGCAATTTGTTTTCAAATGAGAGAGATTGATATAGATTAGTTATATCCCTAGCAACTGTGATCCCAAAAGCAGCCCCTTTATTTGAAATCAAATCATCACATAACAAAAGTATTGTTTCCAAATCATCTTTTTTAAGATCGGTCTTTTTAAATAGTTTTTGACCTACATCTGCAATTGAGGAATTTATTGAAATGAGAAGACCTACTGGTGGAGATCCAAATAGAAAAGCATTAAATCTACATCACGGTGTTTTAGTTTCTGATGCATTTATGAGAGCTGTTGAAACTGATGAACAATGGGCATTAAAAAGTCCAGCTGATGGTACAATTCAACAAACTATTTCTGCTAGAAATTTATGGATAAGATTATTAACTGCAAGAATTGAAACTGGAGAACCATATATCATTTACATTGATACAGTTAATAGATTGATACCACAGCATCATAAGCTTGCTAATCTAACTGTTAAAACTTCAAATCTTTGTAGCGAAATAACTTTACCTACAGGAATTGATAAAGATGGACACGATAGAACGGCTGTATGTTGCTTATCATCACTTAACTTAGAAAAATATGATGAATGGAAAGATGATCCCGACATGATAAGTGATGTAATGAGATTTTTAGATAATGTCTTATCTGATTTTATAAATAAAGCTCCTGATCAATTTAAAGACGCAAAATATTCAGCAGGCAGAGAGAGAAGTGTTGGTTTAGGTGTAATGGGTTTCCATTCCTTCTTGCAAAAAAATAGAATTCCTCTTGAGTCAGTGATGGCAAAATCTTGGAATAAAAAAATATTCAAACAAATTGATGCACAAGTAAATCAAGCATCAAAAGATCTAGCTGAAGAAAGAGGAGCTTGTCCTGATGCTGCAGAGTATGGTTATCAAGAGAGATTTTCAAACAAAACTGCAATAGCACCAACAGCTTCTATTTCAATTATTTGTGGTGGCGCTTCACCAGGTGTAGAACCAATTGCAGCAAACAGTTATACTCACAAAACACTATCTGGATCTTTTAATGTTAGAAACAGATATCTAGAGGAAATATTGGAAAATCATGGAAAAAATGATGATGAAACTTGGTCTACAATCACAACAAATCAAGGTTCAGTCTCACACCTAGATTTTTTAACTGATTTAGAGAAAGATGTTTTTAAAACAGCTTTTGAACTTAATCAAAACTGGATTATAGAATTAAGTGGAGATAGAACTCCATTTATTTCACAAGCTCAGTCTGTTAACTTATTTTTACCAGCTGATGTTCATAAAAAAGAATTACACAAAATTCATTTTGATGCTTGGAAGAAGGGTTTAAAGAGCCTTTACTACTGTAGATCAAAATCAATTCAAAGAGCTGAAAATATCAATGATGCAAAATCAACAGATATTATGGCTAACGTTTATAAAAATAAAGCAACCAAAACAGAAGAACCAGAGTACGAGGAGTGTCTATCATGTCAGTAGTAGAAAAAGTAAATTCA
>QBYI01000064.1 GCA_003282895.1 Pelagibacteraceae bacterium AG-325-F15 | reverse complement strand
TGCCTACAAAATTAGCACGAAATTTATCTTTATAATCAAAAGTTGTTTTAAATTCTTTACCACTTGTTGGAATTAATGAAGTTATCCAAAATTTATCTGAAATTCCAAGCCATCCTTTTTGTGAGGTTCTAGAAAACTTTTCCTCTTGAATATCGTCGTAATCTTCCTCAATCAATTCTTCATCTAAAGTTGCAATAAGACCTTCATGGAGGATATAAAAATTAGAAATCTCAGGTATCTCTTTCCTTATAATTTGACCGTAAGGATAAAAATCAAATTCTTTATTTGTTGAATTAATTACTTTTTGTTTAATGGTGAATAAAAACTTATCATCTAGAGATATCTCTTTTTCAAAAGTAATTCCTTGATCATTAGTCCATGTTAATTTTACAGGAGATTGATCAGTCAATTTGTTATTTCCTGATACAGACCATACAGAATTTGAATTTGGAATATCAATATTTTTATCACTAGTTATAAATCCACTTTCTATCAAGTACCCATCTTTTGCACTTCTAGGTGATAGAAGTTTAACTTTCTCCTCACTATCTAATGCTACATTATAATCTTTAAAAGTTAAGTCATCGATAGCTGCACCCTTCAGAGATATAGAACCAATTATACTCTGATTTTCAAATTTAATTCTTTCACTTTGACTTAAAGCCTCTTCTCTTGAAACTTCAGTTACAGTTTCTTTTTGATCTAAACTAGGTGCATCTGTAGTTTGTTCAGTTTTATTTTTTTCTGCAAGTTGTTCTTTAGTAATTGGAGGTGGAGCAAAGTAAAGCGAATAAAGAATGATTACAGCCGCTGATAAAGAAATTGCTGCGATAACATTTCTAGTATCCATTATTTTTTTACTTTCATATTTTTTTTTACCGGGTCAAAACCATCACCACCACCTAAAAATTTTATTGGGTGACATGATAAAATTCTTTTTAAACTTAAAAAAGTTCCCTTAGCTAATCCAAATTCTTTCAAAGCCTCAATACTATACTCTGAGCATGTAGGCAGGTATCTACATGATTGACCAAACAACGGACTAATCAAAAATTTATATCCTTTTATAATTTTAATTAAAATATTGGTGAAAATGTTCATTATTTAATCTTTTCTAAATCCTGAAATAAGGTTTCTTTTATATTTTTGTATTCATTGTTTAACATAGTTGACTTGGCAATAACAAGATATGAATAGTTGAATTTTATTGATATTTTTTTAACCGCATCATTAATTATATTTCTTAATCTTCTTTTAATTTTATTTCTTTTTACCGCATTACCAATTTTTTTCTTAGTCACAAAACTTATATTAAGTTTTTTATTATCCTTATTTTCTAAACTTCCAAAAAAAATTGTAACAAATTTATTAGAAAGTTTTTTTTGTTTAAGTAGATTTTTGAATTCTTCTTTTTTTGAAAGAGCAAGTATTTTGCTTTTCATTTATTTAAACTGATACAGTTAACGATTTTCTTCCTCTTGCTCTTCTTCTAGCTAAAAGTTTTTGTCCACCCTTAGTTTTCATTTTAGACCTAAAACCATGTTTTCGAGCTCTTTTAACGTTAGATGGTTGATATGTTCGTTTCATAAATGCGGTTAATTTTTTATTAAATTTCGCCCTTTATAGTAATTAAATATATAAATAGCAAACAGAAGATTTTATAAATAGCATTAGATTTGATGGAAAAAACTAAAAAAATTAAAACAATTATTGGATTATCCTATCTAATTTTAGTTTGTTTATTTTTATACTTTTTCTTTTCAAAATTTAGCCTTCAAGATCTCACATCATATGATTTCATCAAACAAAACAGATCTTATTTTTTTGAGCTAAAAAACTCTAATTTATTTTTAATTTCAATAATTTTTTTATTACTGACAATATTATGGGTGTTTCCATTTTTAGGTTTCGGATCTCCCGTAGCCTTGTTTGGAGGCTTTATTTTTGGAAAATGGATTGGAACTTTAATTGTTGTTTTAGGATTAAGTGTTGGTGCAACTTTTTTATATATGTTTGGAAATTATTTTTTAAAAGATTTTATTAGAGAAAAATTTTTAAACAAATACCAAAGACTTGAAATGAAATTTAAAAAATCTGAGTTTATTTATTTATTGATTTATAGATTTGTAGGAGGAATACCATGGCAATTGAGCTGTCTTTTACCAACACTTTTTAATGTGAAAGTTAAGAATTTTTTCTTTGCAACGATAATAGGAATTATTCCTCAAATTTTTTTAGCTGTTTCTATTGGTAGTGGGATAGAGAAGATAATTGATCAAAATTCAAAGATTCCAAAATTCACAGATGTAATTTCTTCTCAAGATATATATATTCCAATCTTAGCTTTCTTCGGATTAATTTTATTTACAATCTTTTTGAGAAAAATTTTTTATAAAAACTAATTATGGTGCTCCCACCCTGTACTGACCAGGGAATTAGTCATTACCAATGACTTGATATACCATTTATCTATAGGAGCTAATAAACAATTTATATTTTATTGATAATAAAGCATTTTTTTCAAAATATTGCCTTAATTTTTTAGGTAATATGATTTATATCTACTTGAGGAAATTTTATGGGAATTCATTACGATTATAAATCTACTAAAGGTAATAAGCTTATGGAGAAGCAAGCTAAGAGAGAGAAGAAGCTTGCAGAAAAAAAAGCTAAACGTCTAGCCAAAGAAGGCCTAAAGGAAGAGGAGGCAAAACCAAAAACACTAGATACTTCAAAGCCAATAACATTAGACTTTCTCACTAATCCAGATAAAGAATGAATTCAAAAGATAAAAATGAGCGCTTAAGCTTAGCACTAAGAAAAAATTTAAAGAAAAGAAAACATTTTCAAAAAAAAACAAAAAAGAAAAATAAATAATGTCAATTCTTTCAGATAAGTGGATCAGAAAAATGTCTAAAGAAGAGGATATGATCACTCCATTTGAAGAAAAACAGGTTAGGGGAAATAGTATTTCATATGGATTATCTTC
>QBYI01000063.1 GCA_003282895.1 Pelagibacteraceae bacterium AG-325-F15 | reverse complement strand
GGGCGTATGTAAGGCAGCTTTAGAGTCTAGTGTTAAGTATCTTGCAAGAGATTTGGGTGCTAAAGGCATGAGAGTTAATGCCATAAGTGCAGGACCTATTAAAACATTGGCGGCTTCTGCTATTGGAGATGCAAAATTCCTATATAAATGGAATGAAGACCATTCTTTACTTAAAAGAAACGTAGATATTCATGATGTTGGAAATTCAGCATTATATCTACTAAGTGACCTCGCGAACGGTGTTACTGGTGAAATTCACTACGTAGATGCAGGGTATAACAAGGTTGGGATGCCAGATCCTAAGAATATTTCTTAAAATATATTTAAATTTGGTTAATAATATTAGAAGGCTCCCTTTGTAAATGGGTGAAAAAACCCCTAAAAATTTATCTTAGGGGTTTAGATAATTAACTTTTAAAAAGTTCTAGTGCTTGATTAAGTAACTCTTCAGATTTTGCATGATCACCTGACTCATGTGCTTTCATGCCTGCGTCACGTAATTTTTGTGCTTCTTCGATTTTTGCATCAATATTTTTTGCCATCATAGGACAAGAGCCAGCAAAAGCTGAACTTGCAAATATTACAAATATCATTGATAAAATTATATTTTTCATACTTTTCCTTTCGTTCATTCGAATGTGGATATTTAATGAGTATTTATCAGTTCAACGATTGTCACATGAGACATTCTTGTGAAAAATTTTTGAAATACAAAAAAACCCCCAGAATTCTCATTCCAGGGGTTAGAATCTAATTTAAATTATAAATTATTCTGCAGCTTGTTTCATAGAAAGTTTAACTTTACCCCTATCAAAACCAATTACTTTTACTTTAACTTCATCACCTTCTTTGACAACATCAGTTACTTTAGCAACTCTTTTATCTGCTAGTTCTGAAATATGAACAAGTCCATCTTGTTTTCCTAGGAAATTAACAAATGCACCGAATTCCATAATTTTCATTACTTTACCTGAATAAATTTTATTTAATTCAGCTTTTGCAGTGATGTCTTTAATCATTTGCATTGCGATGCTTCTAGACTCTTCATCAGGAGCGGCAACTGTAACAACTCCCTCATCATTAACATCAACTTTAGCACCTGATTTTTCAACGATCTCTCTGATCGTTGCTCCACCTTTTCCAATTACAGCAGCAATGTCTTTTTTATCAACAGTTACTTGTTCCATTTTTGGAGTGTGTTTTCCAACATCTTCTCTTGATACTGATAATGCTTTATTCATTTCACCTAAGATATGAACTCTTCCATCTTTAGCTTGGCTTAATGCCTGCTCCATGATTTCAAATGTAATACCTGTAATTTTAATATCCATTTGAAGAGAAGTTATTCCATCTTTAGTTCCAGCAACTTTAAAATCCATATCTCCTAAGTGATCTTCATCACCCAAGATGTCTGATAGTACACTAAATTCATCACCTTCTTTAATTAATCCCATCGCAATACCTGCAACTGGCTCTTTAATTGGAACACCAGCATCCATTAATGCCAGAGATGTTCCACAAACCGTAGCCATTGAAGAAGAACCATTAGATTCTGTGATCTCTGATACTATTCTAAAAGTGTATGGGAACGCTTCTTTTGAAGGTAACGAAGAGTTTATTGCTCTCCATGCTAGTTTACCATGACCAATTTCTCGTCTTCCAGTTCCAATTCTTCCAGTTTCACCAACTGAAAAAGGAGGAAAATTGTAGTGAAGCATAAATCGTTCTCTTTGAAGACCATCTAAACTCTCAATTCTTTGTTCATCATCAGATGTACCTAAAGTAGCAACCACAATTGCTTGTGTTTCTCCTCTAGTAAACAAAGCAGAACCATGAGTTCTTGGCAATACACCAACTTCACATTCGATAGGTCTTACATCAGATAATCCTCTACCGTCAATTCTATTTTTGTTTTTAAGAATATCAGTTCTAACAATTTTCTTTTCTAAGTTTTTAAGCTCTGAATTAACATCAAGATCAGAATAATTTTCGTTTTCTTCAAAAAGCTTTTTAGCTTTATCAGTAATTTCTGAAATTTGATTTGATCTATCTTGCTTATCTCTAGTGCCAAAAGCCTTTGTTAAATCTGCAGTAAAAGTTTCCTCAAGTTTTTGTTTAACTTCTGATAAATCTTTTTTCTCAACAGTCCACTCAGGTTTTCTGCATTCTTTTGAAAGCTCTTCAATCATTTCGATTACTGGCACAAATCCTTCGTGTCCAAATTTAACTGCATTTAACATTTCTTCTTCTGTTAAACCATTCGCTTCAGATTCAACCATCAACACAGCATCTTTTGTACCTGCCACAACTAAATCTAAACTTGAGTTTTCTAATTCAGCTTTTGATGGGTTAAGAATATATTTTCCATCAACAAAACCCACTCTAGATGCTCCAACAGGACCCATAAATGGCATTCCTGAGATAGCTAACGCTGCAGAAGAAGCAGTGATTGCTAAAATATCTGGTTGGTTTTCTTTATCATATGAAATTACTGTTGGTAACAACTGAACTTCATTTTTAAATGCATCAGGAAACAAGGGTCTAATTGGTCTATCAATTAATCTTGAGATTAATGTTTCGCTTTCAGTTGGTCTTGCTTCTCTTTTAAAATATCCACCAGGTATTTTTCCACCTGCATAATATTTTTCTTGGTAGTTTACTGATAGTGGAAAATAATCCATATCTGGATTTACTTTTTTTGCTCCTACTACTGTTGCTAAAATAACTGTTTCACCGCATGAAGCGATGATTGCTCCGTCTGCCTGTCTTGCTACTTTACCTGTTTCTAAACTTATTTTCTTTCCTGCTACTTCTATTTCCTTCTTGTGTACTTTAAACATTTCATTTCCATTTCGTTTCGTTCGTTTCGTTCCATTCCGTTCTATCTATTTTGATATTTATTTTCTTAATCCCAATTTCGACAGTACATTTTTGTAAGAATCCATTTTTGTATTTTTTAGGTATTCTAACAATTTCTTTCTTCTATTTACCGCTCTCAACAATCCAACAGATGAATGTTTATCTTTCTTGAATTGCTT
>QBYI01000062.1 GCA_003282895.1 Pelagibacteraceae bacterium AG-325-F15 | reverse complement strand
TTAACTTCCGCTAAACCGTAGAAAGGCATATTGTCAAAATCAACTTGATCTCCACAAAGGTCTTTCATTAAAGCTTTTGATTTTGGTCCTTGTATCTGTACAGGACTGACATCAATTTCTTCAATTGTACAATCAAATCTACCATCAGCATTTACACCTTGAAGGTACATACCAATATCAGAGTCTGATAATGAAAACCAAAATTCATCTTCAGTAATTCTAAGTAGGATTGGATCATTTAATACTCCTCCATAAGCATTACACAAGATCACATATCTTGCTCTCATTGGAGAAATTTTTGTTGCATCTCTTGTTATCACATAGTCTGTAAATTTTTCTGCATCTGGACCTTTAACTCTTATTTGTCTTTCAACAGCAACGTTCCACATAGTAACGTGATTTACAATTGCATCATACTCAACCATTGCTCCACCATCTTCTGGCTTCACATATCCTCTTGGGTGATAAATACGATTGTAAACAGTTGCTCTCCAACAACCTGCCTGCATTGATAAATGCCAATAAGGTGATTTTCTTACTCTTGTTGAGATAAGCATTTCAACTTTAGTTGGCCCACTTTGTCTTAAGTTATATGGTACTGCACGATCTGATTGATCAACTGAAGTAACATGTTTTAGTTTAGTATAGTCAAATTCATTAGACATAACTATTCTCCTTCAACCACTTGTTTGTTTCCTTCAAGCCGCCGAATGTATAAATGTGGAAGTTATCAGTATGCGATTTAACTTTCCCAATTAAATCATTAGGGTCTTTAGGTTTCAATAAATCTAACGCCTTACTAAAATTAGATTTAAGAAAATTTAAGGAATTTTTTGCTCCAACAATATTAGCAAACTTTATTAAGCTTGATATTTTTAGAGGTCCAGTAATTCCAACATGCACTGGTACGCTTTGTTTAGAAATAAAATCTATGATTGGCTGAGGGTCTAATAACCACTGAGTTACTATATAATCAGCATAAGGCTTTTTATCCATCATAGCTTTGTCTAAATCGGTATCGGATATGTCAGGACTTCCCTCAGGATGTCCAGCAATTCCTATTTTCATATTTTCAAAATAACCTGTTTCTAAAAGTTGAAATGAACTATCAAATTTCCCCAATGGTTCTCTACCACCACCAATAATTAATGCTTGTTTTACTCCACCGTCTTTACATCTTGAAACATAATCTTTAAGCTCAGGATCGTTTTGAATTGATCTTGCGGGAAAATGAGGCACAGGATTAAAACCTTTTTTTACAAGTTCAATAGATTGGTCTGAAGTCTCTTTATAGTCTCCACCAGGTAGCATAGTAACGTAAACATCTTTAACCGGAGGTAACGTTTCAAGGTCAGTTTTAGGACCAATTTCTAGTGAAAAATTCATTTTTTTCTCGATCATTATCTTATTTGAAAATGCTGTCAAAGAAATTCATCTACCTTAAAGAACCACATGTGGGGAGAATTTTATTTTGATTTTACCCATTTTATGATACGATTTTTTTATGTTTTGGGTTGGTCCAGAATTTGTCAATGGATTTACATACAGTTTAAATTGTCAGACTGTATTTCAGCAAATAATTATTAGAGAATCGTAATTAAAGCCTAATTTTCTAAATTTAACTAGAATAGGAGGTTTATGAAATCACAAAATTTAGATGAATTATCAAGAATTGTTGACCTAAATAAAATTGAGTCAGCAAAAAATTCAATTAATGAAGCAAATGGTCTTCCTAATGAGTGCTATTTAAATGATGAATATTTTAAAATAGAGAAAGAGAGAGTTTTCTTTAATAACTGGATAGTTGTTGGTGTATCTAGTTCAGTGCCTGAAATTGGTGATGCAAAACCTTTCGATTTAATGGGAACGCCATTATTAATTTTACGAGATAAGAATAATAAAATCAGAGTATTCCACAATGTTTGTAGTCATAGAGGTATGATACTTGTAAATGAAGAATGTAAATTAAAGAACACAATAAGATGTCCATATCATTCATGGTCTTATAATTTTAATGGTGAATTGATAGCTACACCTCATGTTGGTGGAATGAATATACATGAGGCAGATGGTTTTATTAAATCAAAAAGTAATCTTAAAGAAGTTTCAACACATATTTGGATGGATTTAATATTTATTAACATCAATAAAAATAAAAAAAATTTTGAGGAAAGTATCTATCCTTTAGAACAACAATGGTCAAAATTTATATCAAAAGAAGATCAAAAATTGATAAGGCATGCAAAAGATTTTGGCTATTTTAATATGGAAGTACAAAGTAATTGGAAATTAGCGATTGAAAATTATTGTGAAAGCTATCACTTGCCCTGGGTTCATCCAGAATTAAATAGAGTTTCAAATCTAAAAGATCATTATCATATAGAAGACCTTGCGGAAACTTTTTCGGGACAAGGTAGCAATAAATATAGCCAACAGTTTGATGGAAATAAAAAACTTTCAACATTTCCAAATTGGCCAAATGATCTTTATCAAAACTCAGAATATGTTTCTTTGTTTCCAAATGTTATGCTTGGAATACATGTTGATCATTTTTATGCATTTTGGTTAGAACCATTGTCAAATAACAATACAAGAGAACATTTTGAAATGTATTATGTTGGAGATGAAAGTGCTTCAAGTGATGAATATAAAGAAATAAGAAAAAAAAACTTTGCATTTTGGCAAGAAGTTATGAATGAGGATGTTGGAGTAATTGAAGGAATGCAAAAAGGAAGAAATTCTCCAGTTTATAATGGGGGAAATTTTTCACCTGTAATGGACACGCCTACTTTAATGTTCCATAAATGGGTCGCAACTAATTTAACTAAATGAAAGGATAATTTATGAAAAAAGATTTAATTACTAGATTAAATGAAGGCCCAATCATGTGTGCTGAAGGCTACCTTTTTGCAATGGAAAGAAGAGGATATTTATCAGCAGGACCTTTTGTTCCAGAAGTTGTTTTAGAGCATCCGGAAGTAGTAACTCAATTACATAGAGAATTTATTAGAGCTGGTTCAGATGTTGTTCAAGCTTTTACATATTACGGGCATAGAGAAAAACTGCGAATAATAGGTAAAGAGCATTTATTAGAACCAATGCAAAAGAATGCTCTTAAAATTGCAAAAGATGCAGCTGCTGAATTTAAAGATCTAGATCTGATGGTTTGTGGAGATGTAGCAAATACAAATGTATTTGATCCAAATGATGCGAATACTCATAAACAATGTCAACAAATGTATGAGGAACAAGTAGCTTGGGCTAAAGAAGCAGGTGTTGATTTTGTGGTTGCTGAAACAATTAGTTGGACAGATGAAATGAAAATAGCATTAAAA
>QBYI01000061.1 GCA_003282895.1 Pelagibacteraceae bacterium AG-325-F15 | reverse complement strand
CAACTGAGGAAATCCGACTAAAAAGTTTGAAAAAAGAAATATCTGAAACAGGTATTAAAGAAAATAGCGATATCCTTGATGATGACTTAACAATTATTGGTATTGGAAAATAAAATCAAAATGGTCATATTTAGTTTTTAAATTAGTCATTTTAAACTTTATTTAAAAAAAAAATTATATAGTAATCAACTTTAATGAAAAATATTTATTTTATTTTATCTCTAATATTTTTAACAGGATGTTCTCAAAATTTATCATTATTAGCCCCAGCATTTTCAGTGGTTAAAACTGGTGGAATTCAAGATGTACTAATTGGTAATGTAATAAACTATGGAATAAAGAACAATACTGGTAAAAATGTTGGTGAACATGCATTGAGTTTATTACCAGATAGTGTTGAAATTCAAGATTGCGACAACATTTATAGTAACGATTTACAAAAAGTATTTTTTGAAAAATCAGAATCTTCAGATTGCAAAAAAATTCAATAAATAAAAATTACTTCTAATTAAATATTATATAGTCTTATTTAAGATAGACATAATGTGTAATCTCTGTGAAATTATACTTAATAAAACTTAAATTCTTAACATGAGTAAAAATACAAAAGCATATATTATGTTAATTCTTGCAACGTTATTTTGGGCAGGAAATTTTACTATTGGTAAATTCGCATACACAGAAAATGTACCTCCGTACTCATTAGCTTTTTTTAGATGGGTTTTAGTTTGGATAATATTGATACCTTTTACCTATAAAGAAATTTCAAAAATAAAAATAGAAGTCAAAAATAATTTATCACTATTTTTTATTTTAGGTTTTACTAGTGTCGGTATATTCTCAGCATTCACTTATAATGCTCTTAATTATACCCAGGTAATAAATGCTTCACTTTTCAATACCGCAATACCTGTATCAATAATTTTAGTCTGTTTTCTACTTAAGATTGAAAATACAAATATTTTTCAAATATCTGGATTAATAGTTTCAGTTCTAGGAATTTTGGCAATTATTACGCGTCTTGATTTAAATATTTTGTTAACTTTAAATTTTAATAAGGGAGATGTTTATATGGTGATTGCAATAATTTCATGGGGAATTTATTCAGCATTTTTGAAAAAAAAAACATTTGATATACCTCTACTTTCGCTTGTTCATGTTGTTTGTACATTTGGACTCATCATTCTTTTACCAGCTTTTTTATTTGAGTTGGCACAAGGAAAAACAACAGAGGTTGATAGCAATCTTATTTTTATTTTGCTCTATATTGCAATTTTTCCAAGCATTGGATCTTATTATTGCTGGGCTGGAGCAGTCTCAATTATTGGTGCCAATAGAGCTGGTATTTTCTTATCTTTAATTCCATTATTTAGCACAATTTTTGCAATGATTTTTTTTAATTCTTTAATGCCATTAATACCTATTTCTTGTTTTTCCTCATTCATGCACTCAGAAAATCCATCGGTAAAGCAATAGATTCTTCCTCCATTAAGATTGAAGGTTTCTAATTTATATACACTTTCATCTTTATGTTTTGTGATTGCTAATGGAACTGAACTAGATGGAAATTCTTTAAACTCTTTACCATTTCTTAATAAAGCAGGTTGATGTCCAGCATTTGCAATTTCAACTAAATCTGACTTGACATTGAACCTTCCAACAATTGAGGTAATAAATGTTCCGACTGGATTGGTTTCTTTTAAATCGTTATTCATTTCTAATAAAATTTCATTTGGTTTGAATTTTTGTTTAGCAAAAATCTTAAAGAGAGTAATTGCTTTTGCCATAACCATTCCTGCATTAACCCCTTTACCTGATACATCAGATAAAGTGAAATACACTTCATCATCATGTAAATAAAAATCATAAAAATCACCTGAAATTTCTCTTGCAGGAATGTTTAATCCAAATATTGGGTAATTCTCAATATCTCTTTTTGGCATTAAACGTTTTTGAACATTCATTGCGAGTTTTATTTCTTGAGAAACTCTGTTTTTCCATTTATTCTTCTGTTTTTCAGATTGCTCTAACTTATTCATCAAAACATTATATTGTGTACCTATTATTCCACTGTCAGTAAAAGGATCTTGTGGTGCACGACTTGAGTAATCTTCTGATTTTGCTTGATTAGTTAATACCTCTAATAATTCATGAGTGTCTGTTGATGCATTATGTTCTGAAATATTTAAACCAAGTTCTTCTTGAATTTTGCTGACCCGAAGTGGGAAAAATGAGTTGATTGTTTTAAATATTATATACGATCCAAAAAAACAAAAGCTTCCGATCGACACTATTCCAATTAATTGAATATATAATTGTTCCAGTCTTGTCTTTTCAACACCCATCATTTCGAAATTTCCAAATAAAGCAACTGCAATGGTTCCCCACATCCCACAGGCTAGATGAACAGGTATGGCACTAACAACATCATCAATTTTAATTTTTTCTAACAATACAATTGTTGAACCCGAAACAATTCCACCAATACTTCCAATTAAAATTGCATCGGCAGGATCTACATATGCGCATGAAGCAGTGATAGAAACTAATCCAGCTAATGGGCCTGTTATCATGAATAAGGGTTCAGGTTTTTTTAAAACAAGAATACCCATAATGCTTGAAAAAATAAGTCCAAAGGATGCCGATAAAAAAGTATTAATTAAAATTAATGGAATTTTTAAATCCATTGCACCATTTGCACCTCCGTTAAAACCAAACCAACCAAACCATAAAATTAATGCACCAAGTGCAGCTATGGGTGTGTTGCTTCCTTGAAAAGATTTTTTTGTATCATCTTCTCTAAATCTTCCTGTACGACTACCAACAATTAACAAAACTGATAAAGCAATCCATCCTCCAACAGAGTGAACAACAGAAGCACCTGCAAAATCTAAATAACCTAGTTGACCTAACCAACCAAATTTTTCTTCAGGGTTTTCAAAATTAAAAGCCCAAGACCAATGGCCTACAATTGGGTAGAAAAAGCCTGAAGCTAAAAATGTTATAATTATGTAAGAAAAAAACTTAAGTCTTTCAGCAACCGCACCAGAGATAATAGTTGCAGCTGTTGCAACAAACATTGCCTGGAAGACAAAGTAAGTCTGATAGCCAGCAACTTTTGTTGTAAAAAAGAAAAATTTATTACCAAACAACCCTGAAACACTCGTTCCATACATAAGAGCAAAACCAAACGCCCAAAAAACAACTACTGCTATACCAAAGTCAGTTACATTCTTCAGAGCTACGTTAATACTATTTTTATTTCTAGATAAGCCAGACTCTAAACACATAAAACCTGCCTGCATTAAAAAAACTAGAATGGCACAAATTAACAACCAAAATGTATCTAGATTGGCTTGTAAAATTGCATCAAGTCTAAACTCTAATGCTTTTAAAGTACCTTTGGTTGGAAGTTTATCGACTTTTGACTGCAGCTCATTGAGTAAAATCTGGGTTTCAGCCGCAGTCATAATTTTTAATTAATCTACTAATT
>QBYI01000060.1 GCA_003282895.1 Pelagibacteraceae bacterium AG-325-F15 | reverse complement strand
CATAATCAAAAGTTTTTTGTTCACCCCCAACCATTATGGCTAAGCTTCCATCTTCTGCCCCTATGGTTCCACCAGAAACAGGTGCATCCAAAAAATTAATTCTTTTTTCCTCTAATATTTTGCCATATTGAATTGCAATTTTCGGTTTGATTGATGACATATCAATTACAGTAGATGATGGTTTTAGATTATTTAAAAATTCTTTATCTCCTAAGACTTTTTCAACAGCTTCATCATCAGTTAACATTGTAATAATAATATCAGTATCTTTGACTGCTTCGCCCAAAGAATTAGATACGACTGCTCCAAGTTTTTCTAATGGTTTTGCCTTATCAATGGTTCTGCTAAAAACTTTTAAATTTAATTTTTTTTTAAGAAGATTTGAGGCCATTGGATAACCCATAAGCCCCGTGCCAATAAAAGCTATTTTCATTATAGATTAGATAGTTATCTTTTCATGCAATTATTGACTAGTATTGCCATCAAAATCCAAATTATGAAAGCTTCACCATTAGTGAATGTATAATCTGCTCCAGCAAATCCTGCTATAATGTTTAATGCATAAATGATTATAGTAGATACTATGAGACTAATTGCTAGATCTCTAACTGCGCATAAATAATTCATTGTTAAACTTTATACATATTAATTAATTATGTAAACTTGAATAACTTAGAAAAAAATTATTAAAAAAAAATATCTTTGATAATGTAAAGATTAGAACAAATCAGATGTCGAGAATCTACTAAAGTACTAGGTTGTATTCAAGAAATTTATTTGCTTAAAATGTAAATAAATTAATTGATAATCTTAATTAAAATAATTAACTTAATTTTAAGGAGGTTATTATGTTAAAACTTACACCACCTGATACTTAGCTGATAGAAATCTCATATTTCAAACAAACAAAAATAAAAATCCTAAGGGATTTTAAAGCCAAAGAGGCAAAATAAGGGAGCTCTTTAGGCAACAGCTTAAAGAGCGACCCCTTCAAAAAAATAAATAATTATAATTAAATTTTTCTAATTTTTAAGATTAGCATTGGTAAAAAAGTTGCTACTAAAAAAGACCAAAATAATAATGATTGAGTTATTAAAGGTGTAAAAATTTCTTTAGGCAACAATACCCCTACTAATAAACTTTTTGAAAAATCTGGAAATGGAAACATCAAAAATCCAGCAATTAATCCTACTATAATTGAAATATAAGCAGTTTTTTCATTAATATTTTTGTTATAAAAGCTTAAGAAAACAGTTAAAACAAAGGCACAACAGAACAAGTCTGCTAGTAAAAATAAATACAAAATATCATAACCTTTTGAGGCAACAATAAAAGTGATCACAGATAAAAAGATAATAAAATATTTAGATAATTTTAGATAATCAGTTTTTTGATCTAAATTAAATGTTGCCTTACCATCTACAACAAATAAGCTTGAAATTGCATTTACTAAAGTATCAACAGTTGAAATAGTCAAAGCTAGGCCTAAAGTAACAATTATTAGCGATAATATTTCAGTTTGTTCTCTTAATAATAACGTAAAAAAACCAAGATCAGGTCTGGCACTAGAATCAATTGAAAATGAAACCATTCCAGCAAAACCCATAAAAAAAACAATTGGTACAATAATTAAAAAAGCAATAATTAAACCTTTTTTTAGGGTTTGATAATCTTTTGCAGCATAAACCCTTTGCCAATTTCCTTGGTGGAATAAGTTTGTAGCCGCAACTGCTATAAAGAAAGTTAGACCTGCAGTATAATTTGGGCTGTAAGATCTGCTTAATAATTGTGGATTTTTTTGTTCTATGTATGCAAAAGAAAAATCACTGCCCGTAAAAGAAATTATATACATTACAGAAATTAGTAGAAGTATACCAATAACAATCATCTGAATATTATCTGTAAATATTGAGGCTCTTAATCCTCCATATAAAGTGTAAGTTAAAGTCGCTAAGAGTACTATAATTGCTGTGATCCAAAGTTCAGTTCCAGAAATAAAATTAATTAAAACGGCAACAGCGGTTACTTCTGCACATAAAAAAATGAACATATAAAAAATAGTCATTAGTAAAATTAATTTAAATAGACTTTTTCCAAATTTTTTTCTCATAAATTCAATCAAAGATGATCCTTTTGGAAATTCTTTTCTAATTTTTTTTCCTAAATAAATTAAAAAAATCATTGGAAAAGCTGTTCCAAGAGCATAACCGATAACTGCTCCTATCCCACCCCATGTCGCTGCAGAAGCAGGACCAAATAATATCCAAGCACCTAAGGCTGATGCAACTAAACTTGTGGTTAAAGAAAATAAACCTACTTTTCTATTTGCAGTTAGATAATTATTTATACCTTTGAACTTTTTAGAATGATAAAGGCCTAATATGGCAAATAATAAACTAATAATTATTACTAATGATAATGATGTTGATTGACTTATAAAGTATGTTTTATCCATTATTCTCCCTTTCTGAATTACCGGACAGGTTATTAGGGTTTAATCTCAGTCTGTTACGACACCCCTTTTGAATTAGATATTATATTTTTAAGATTAAATAAAGCTTAATAAAATTATTTTTGTTATTAATTATTTTAACTATTGAGTTTTTTGGTTCATTATTTCAATCATGCATTGAGTTGCGTATTCTCGCCATTCTGATGAATTTTTATTTTTTAAACTATTCAAATGATCTCTATTACTCTGAATATCGTCTTTATATTTTAATTTATCAGCACCATTCAAATTTTTTTCCATATTAGATAAGTTTGTTTCCATTGCATTTATCCAATTTTTACCTAGTTCAAGACATTTAACATCATCTTTTTCATCACAAATTTCTTTAAAAAAATTAAAGATAACGTCATCCGTCTTTATGGAGGTGTTCATTTATTATTTATTACAAACACCAATAGAATTTGGACCACACGTTTCGCCATTAGTCCAGGTTGCTCCAATTAAATTTGCTCCTTCAAAGTTTGCATTAGTGATATTTGAAGAAGTAAAGTTTGCTTCCATTAAGTTAGAATTTTGAAAATTAGCCTCAATTAAAGTTGCACCCATAAAATCAACTCTAGTTAAATTTGAACCACTAAAATTAGTTTTTTCAAAATTGGCACCTATTGAAACTGTTTCATAAAGGTTTGCTCTTACAAAGGTGGACTCTGGGAATGTCCCAAAAGATAAATTAGAATTCATCATTATACTTTTATCGAAATTTACTTGAATAAAACTTGCAAAAGATAAATTTGAATTAGGTAAATAACTTCCCTGTAAATCTTGTGCGTCTGAAAATCTACAATTTGAATAGTCTACTCCATCTGTCAATGGGTCGTCACATGCTGCATAGCTATTAGTGAAAAAGAATAAACTAAAAAGGATAAAAATAATTTTTTTCATAATTAATGATAGCAAATAAGAATAAATATAACAAATATAAGAATATTATTATTTTTTTACTATGATAATTTTTTTATTTGATCTTCTGCTTCTTTGATAGATTTTTTATAATCTAAAGCCATTTGGTCAGCACTGACTACATCTATCTTTTTAATCCCAAAAAATTTTAGGATAAATTTTAACCAAGGTGTAAGAAAATCTTCTTTGCTATTAAGCTTTGTTCCTCCAGATGTAATAACTAAATACGCACGTTTATTTTTTAACA
>QBYI01000059.1 GCA_003282895.1 Pelagibacteraceae bacterium AG-325-F15 | reverse complement strand
AAAGAAAATACTATCTTACAGAGTTTATACAAGTCTGCTACAGATCAAAATATCCCACCAAATACAATAGTCGAATTTGCGAGAATTTATGGTTTTCAGGTAGATTTTCAAAGAGACATAAGAAAAGAAGATAAATTTCAAATTATGTATGAAGTGTTTATTGATAAAAATAAAAAAGTGATTGAAACGGGAGAAATTATTTTTGCAAATCTTAAACTCAGTGGTCAAGATAATTCTCTATATTTTTTTAATAAGGAAGATGTAATAGGTCATTATGATAAAAATGGTAAAAGTGTTCAAAAAGCATTAATGAAGACTCCAATTAATGGAGCAAGATTATCTTCATCATTTGGATTGAGAAAACATCCGATTGATGGATTTACTAAAATGCATAGAGGGACTGATTTTGCTGCACCTAAAGGGACACCAATTATGGCATCTGGAAATGGAATCATTAAAAAAGTTGGTTGGTGCGGTGGTGGAGGAAATTGTATAAAAATAAGACACAACTCAACTTATGAGACTGTTTATGCGCATATGTCGAAATTTGCACGAGGAATGAAAACTGGTGTAAGAGTTAAACAAGGTCAAACAATTGGGTTTGTCGGATCAACAGGAAAATCAACTGGGCCTCATTTACATTATGAAGTAATTGTTAATGGAAAAAAAGTAAATTCCCAAACATTAAAGCTTCCATCTGGTAAAATTTTAAAAGGAAAAAATCGACAATTGTTTGAAACTAATAAAATAAAAATAGATGTTTTAAAATCCGAAAAAATTGTTGGTTTAAATTAATTGGACTCAGTATTTTTTTTAATAGGAGGTTTAATTTCAGAAACATTATTTATAGTTTCAATCTTATTTTCTTCAACTTTATCATCTAATTCTTCTGCCTCTGAAACACTATCATTTAATTTGTTTTCGGAAAATCTTGCTTTTCTTTGACTTTCTTGGTCGTTTAAAATTCTAGTAAAATGATCCGCGTGTTGGAAATAATTTTCTGAAAGAATTTTATCACCATTTGATACTGCCTCTCTTGCTAAATCATTATATTTTTCAATTAATTTTGAGGCATTATGATTATTTCTACCTGGAGCTTTTCTTTTAAAACTCTCATTATTAGAATAATTGGAACCAAATTTTGGTCTATCACCACTACTTTTGAAATTTCTATCATTTCTTCTGAAACTATTTCTTCTGGCATTATTATTATTTCTGAATGTGACCATAAGTTTATTTTTTATATTTTTGTACTAACAATGCATCTATCATTGAGTGCAAGATCTTTTAATGTACAATTTATATAAAAACCCTTTTCTTTTAATAATTTAACAACTTTATTTTTTTGATTAAAACCTATCTCTAAAACAAATTTACCATTTTTTTTAATCAGCTCAGATGATTTTATTATTACTTTTCTGATTTCTGACAAGCCATCTATTCCACCATCTAATGCTAATTTTGGCTCAAATTTAATAACATCACTCTCCAAATATTTTAAAACAAATTTTTTTATATAAGGAGGATTGGATATAATTAAATCATAATTGCCTTCCTCAAATTTGTCAATATTTGTTTTATAAAGTTTTATTCTTTGATCAACTTTAAGTCTTTTTGCGTTTATTTTGCAGATTTCTAGGGCATTTTTACTGATATCTATACCCGTCCCCAAAAAATTTTTTCTTTCTTTTAAAACACTTAAAATAATACATCCTGATCCAACTCCAATATCTAAAATATTCATTTTATTTTTTTGCTTAGTTAATTTTAAAACTTGCTCAACTAATATCTCTGTATCTGGTCGTGGAATTAAAGTATGTTTATTAACAAAAAATTCATTTTTCCAAAAAAATTTTTTATTTATCAAATATGCTATTGGTTTGTAAGAGGCACGCTCATTAATTAATTTATAAAAGTAATTTAAAATCTTTCCATTTAAATCGTTATTATCATTAAGAATAATATATTTACGATCTTTTTTAAGTGCTTTGGCCATTAAAATTTCAGCATCTAATTTTGCTGTATTTATTTTTTTATCTTTTAAGATATTTATTCCATCTTCGATTGCTAATTTAATATTCATTTATTGTAAATTACTTAAACTATCCTCTTGTGCCTGAAGTGTTAATGACTCAATCATTTCATCAAATGCTTCACCTTCCAAAAACTCTTCTAGTCTGTGCAGTGTAAGATTAATTCTGTGATCAGTAACTCTTCCTTGAGGAAAATTATAGGTTCTTATTCTTTCAGATCTGTCTCCAGTTCCAATTTTTGTTTTTCTATCTTGCGATCTTTCCTGATCAATTCGAGATCTTTCTAACTCGTATAATCTTGATCTCAAAATTTTCATACCTTTTGCTTTATTTTTATGTTGAGACTTTTCATCTTGCTGTGAGACAGATAAGCCTGTAGGAATATGTGTAATTCTTACTGCACTATCTGTAGTATTTACTGATTGTCCTCCTGGACCACCAGCTCTAAAAACATCGATTCTTAAATCTGACTCATTTATTTTTAGATCTACTTCTTCTGCTTCTGGTAGTACCGCAACAGTTGCTGCAGAAGTATGAACTCTTCCTTGAGTTTCGGTATCTGGTACTCTTTGAACTCTGTGAACTCCACTTTCATACTTTAAGGTTGAATAAATATTGGTTCCTTTAATTGAAGCTATAACCTCTTTTAAACCACCAGCATCACTTCTTGAAATAGATATTAATTCTAATGCCCATTTTTTTTTGTGACTAACTTTTTCATACATCTTAAATAAGTCTGAAGCAAACAAACTTGCCTCAAGCCCTCCTGTTCCAGCTCTAATTTCTATTATAGCATTTTTTTTATCTGCTTCATCTTTGGGTAATAGAAATAACTTGAGTTTTTTTTCATTTATTCCATATTCATTTTTTAGCTCTGATAATTCTGTAGTGGCTAATTTTTTTAATTCTTCGTCTACAGAAGCATCAACTAAAATATTTTCTAATTCTTTTTTATCGTTTTCATATGATAAGTATTTTTTTGCGCTTACTATAACTTCACTGACATCAGAATATTCTTTTGATTTTTCCGCAAATAACTTTTTATCCAAATCACCTGATGATAAATCTTTCTCTAAAGTTGAATGTTTTAGTATTAGATCTTCAATTGTTTTTGTAGGAATCATGAATTTTTTTCTAATTCAGATGCTTTTTTTTCAACTTCTAACACAACTTTTTCAATAATATCATCCGTCAAAACTTTTTCACTTTGAACTCCTGATAAATAAAGCATGTTGTTACCTCTTCCACCACCTGTTATGCCAATATCTGTCATGGCAGCTTCTCCTGGGCCATTAACGACACATCCTATTATTGATAACGTCACTGGAGTTTTTATATGTGAAAGTTTCTCCTCTAATATTTTTACGGTATCAATTACTTGAAAACCTTGTCTGGCACATGAAGGACAAGATATGATCTTCACTCCTCTATTCCTCAAACCTAAAGATTTTAATATTTCATTTCCAACTTTTATTTCCTCAGGTGGATCATCTGACAAAGAAATTCTGATTGTATCTCCAATTCCATCCATTAGTAAAGATCCAAGACCTATTGAGGATTTTATGCTTCCAGACACAAAACTTCCTGCCTCTGTAATCCCAAGATGTAATGGATAGTCCATTGCTTTAGAGAGTTGACGATAGGCTGCTATTGATAAAAAAACATCTGAAGATTTTACACTAACTTTA
>QBYI01000058.1 GCA_003282895.1 Pelagibacteraceae bacterium AG-325-F15 | reverse complement strand
AACCCATATTTGATTTTAAATCTAATGGATCACCTACTTTTAATTTTTTAACTTTTTTAGAAACTTTGTCTAAAAATTCATCTTTAACCTTTTTATGAACAATCTGTCTCATATTTGCAGAACAGTTTTGACCGCCATTCCAAAAAGCTGAATTTATTGCATTATCAATCAAGTCATCATTAATCTTAGCATCTTCTAAAACTATAAATGGACTTTTTCCTCCCATCTCAAGTGCAACTGGCTTTAAATTACTTTGACTTGAATATTTAAGAAAATAACCACCAACTTCAGTTGAGCCTGTAAAAGAAACTGCATCAACATCTTTATGTCGACCAAGTGCTTCTCCAACATCACCATAGCCTGGCAGTACATTTAAAACTCCATCTGATATCCCAGCTTCTTGGGCAATTTTAGCAACTCTTATAGCTGTCAGTGGAGTGTCTTCAGCTGGCTTAATAATCACAGAACAACCAGCTGCCAATGCTGGTGCCATTTTCCAAACAGCCATCATTAATGGAAAGTTCCAAGGAACAATTCCAGCCACAACTCCTATAGGCTCTTTAACTATTAAACTTGTTATCGATGGCTCTGTTGGACCAACTTTTCCAAAGACTTTATCAATTAATTCACCATACCACTGAAAATGCATTGGTGCATCATTTGCTACTTCATTAATACAGTCTGCTATTAATTTTCCTGTATCAACACATTCTAAAACAGAATTTTCATCTCCATGTTTTCTAAGTAACTCAGCAAATTTTAACAAAACTTCTTTTCTATGTTCGGGTGAACTTCTTGACCAAACACCGCTATTAAATGCTTTTCTTGAAACTTTGACTGCTAAATCAACATCTTTATAATTACATTTTGCAACAGCGCAAAGTTTTTGTCCCGTAGCAGGATTTATAGTTTCAAATTTTTTTCCATCAATTGCATTTACATATTTTCCATTAATAAATGCTCGTCCTTCAAATTTTAATTTTTTAGCAATGGCTTTATAATTTACTGGCATAATTTTTGTAGACTATTATTTATAATAAAAATTAGCAAGATATAATTATTTAGTCAAAACAAATAAATACGTCTTAAAAAGAAAAATAAAAGCTAATCTTTAAAATCTAAAAGTTGGTTAAGCACATTATGTTTTTTTAATGCTTTAAGAAATAGAGAGAGTTCATTTAATTCTTTAATTGCAAAAGGCTTTATTGCTTCTTCAATTTTATCAGTGGGAAGTAAACCATCTTTTCTTGAATAGTTAATGAGTTTTTTTTTTCTTAAGATTCCAATTTTTCTTCTAACAGTCTCTTTAGGTAATTGCATTATGTTTGCTAGCGCAAAAATAGTAAGTTTTTTTTTGGTATAAAGTTTGTCAATCTTTTTTGATCTTGTTTGTTCCCATAAACTATCCCAATTACTCCCTTCTTTCGTGTTATGTTTTATATAATGAGATCCAATACAAGACATTATCATAAAAGTTTCATAATCAATACCAATCATCAATTTTGAGTCTATGAACTGTCTGTTACGAAAATGCATTAAGTGAAACAAAGTTTCACTATAAGCATCAATTTTTTTTTTCATTAAAAAATGAAAAAAACTAGTCGGGATTATTTGTTAAAGTTTTGATTTCTAAAACATTTTCATTAGGGTCTTTCACAAAAAACGTTTCTTGCTCATATTTTGTGCCTTTAAACCTTAGATATGGCTCATCATAATATTTAGTTCCATTATCCTTAAGTCTATTTTTTAAAGTATCAAAATCTTTTCTTGATAAATGAACTCCAAAATGTGGAACTGAAACATTTCCCATATCAACGTCATGTCTTTCGTTATCAAGTTTATGTTCGCTTGCGTGAAGTGTTAATTCATTACCCCAAAAATCTACATCAGCCCATTCTTGAGCAGAATTGTCTAATCTACATCCTAAGGTCTCACTATAAAATTTTTTTGCTGTTTCTAAATCACCGCATGGAATTGCTAAATGAAAACAGTTTGTATTTCTGTACATAATTACTCCTTTAATAACTAGATTTAATCACTATATATCTCATTAATTAAATATCAAGTTAGCAAATAAATATGAATGAATTTTTACAATCTATAATTAATCGAGATCCTGCGGCAAAATCTAAACTAAGTTTAATTTTAACTTACCCTGGCGTAAAAGCAGTTTTTTTTCATAGAATTGCAAATTTTTTTTCTGTTGCAAAATTTGACTTGATTGCTCGAATAATATCACAATTTTCACGGTTTTTAACTGGAATTGAAATTCATCCAAAAGCAAATATTGGAAAAAATTTATTTATTGATCATGGTATGGGGGTTGTAATCGGTGAAACATCTAAAATTGCTGACAATGTTACTATTTATCATAATGTAACCCTTGGTGGAATTGCACCAAGTATTAATTCTAATGACCAAAGAGATATGAAAAGACATCCAACATTAGAAGATAACGTTGTTGTTGGATCAGGAGCTCAAATATTAGGGCCTATTACAATAGGTAAAAATTCTTTGATTGGATCTAATTCAGTAGTTACAAAAAATGTACCTGAAAAATCTGTCATGGCTGGAATTCCAGCAAGGAGAGTTGGAGATGCTTCAAAAGGATTTAAACCTTATGCTGTGACCGATGAAGAAAAAGATTAATGAAAAATACAAAAAATAATTTTATTGAATCAATTGGTAATACTCCCCTAATAAAACTTAAAGCAGCTTCTGAAATTACAGGCTGTAATATTTATGGTAAAGCTGAATTTTTAAATCCGGGTGGATCAGTAAAAGATAGAGCAGCGCTTGCTTTGATAAAAGATGCGCAAGAAAAAAAATTAATTTCAAAAGGTGGTATAGTTGTTGAGGGTACTGCTGGAAATACTGGGATTGGTTTGGGTCTTCTAGGAAATTCATTAGGATATAAGACAATCATTGTAATGAATGAAAATCAAACTCAAGAAAAAAAAGATTTACTAAGAAATCTTGGTGCAGAATTAAGATTAGTTCCAGCAAAACCATATAAAGATGACAATAATTATATAAAAGTTGCATCAAGGTTAGCAGATGAACTTAAGTCTTCAAATAATAACGGAGTAATTTGGGCTAACCAATTTGATAATACTGCAAACGCTAAAGGTCATTATGAAAATACAGGTCAAGAGATTTGGGAGCAAACTGAAGGTAAGGTAGATGGCTTTGTGTGTTCATCTGGAACCGGAGGTACAATTTCGGGGGTAAGTAATGCTCTTAAGGAAAAAAATAAAGATATTAAAATTTATTTATCAGACCCAAGTGGATCAGCACTTTATAATTACATTAAAAATGGTGAACTAAAATCTGAGGGGGGATCAATTACAGAAGGCATTGGTTCAAGTAGAATAACAAAAAATTTTGGAGAAGCTCAAATTGATAACGCATATTCTATAGATGATCACGAGTCTTTGCCTATTCTTTATGATCTAATTCAAAATGAAGGTTTAAGCTTAGGTACAAGCTGCGGAGTAAATATTGCAGGTGCAATTAGACTTGGTAAAGAACTTGGTCCAGGGAAGACAATTGTAACAATTTTATGTGACCGAAGTGATAAATATTCGTCAAAAATGTTTAATAAGAAATTTTTAGAGGAAAAAGGTCTTCCTTTCCCCACTTGGTTGTAATTAAAAGTATTTAGCGTCAATATATTCATACTTTTAAAATTTTAATATATTAGTTTAGAATAATATTAATAAGCATTCTTAACAGTATAACGTAAACGCATATCATCAATGTAATTTTAACGCTGCTGTTTTAAGGCGCAAATATGTAGGCTTTAATCTTGGAGGGTTAAACAATGCAAACAATTTATACAAGAACAATGAGAGTTAAAGACGATAGCTTGGGTAAAGCTATGGAGATTGGTAAAGGATTAGCAAAGGTTAGAAAAAAATATTTCCCAAAGCATGGTATTTACTTTTCATTTCAAATTGGTGGTGACCCTAGAACAATCAGAGAGACAGTTATTGGTCCTATGTTTGAAGGAAGTAATGAAGCTGATGCAAAAATGTCGGCTGATAAA
>QBYI01000057.1 GCA_003282895.1 Pelagibacteraceae bacterium AG-325-F15 | reverse complement strand
TGATATATAGCATATGCCGCTGAAACAATTGCTAATAACGCTTGAGCAGTACAAATATTACTTGTAGCTTTATCTCTTCTAATATGTTGCTCTCTAGTTTGAAGTGACAATCGATAAGCTTTATTTCCATGTCGATCAACTGATACTCCAATAATTCTTCCTGGCATTGATCTTTTAAATTCATCTTTAGTCGCAAAGAATGCAGCGTGCGGTCCACCATAACCCATTGGAATTCCAAATCTTTGAGAACTTCCTACTGCAATATCAGCACCTAGTTCTCTAGGAGTTTTTAATAGAGCTAGTGCTAATAAATCAGAAACTAAAACTGCCTTACCGTTTTTTTTGTGTATTTTGCTTATTGCTTCACCAGGATCTTTAATATCTCCTAAAGTTCCTGGATATTGTAAAATTCCACAAACCAAATCTTCTTTTAATTGATCCAATACTTTATCTTCATTGCCAACAAGCACTTTTAATCCCATTGGTTCTGCTCTTGTTTGAATTACATCTATTGTTTGAGGATGACAATTTTCTGAAACAAAAACTAAATTACTATCCTTTTTGTTTAATCTATGACTTAATCCCATAGCCTCTGCAGCTGCCGTTCCTTCATCTAATAAAGATGCATTTGCGATATCCATACCTGTGAAATCAACAATCATTTGTTGAAAATTAAGTAGCATTTCTAATCTACCTTGTGCTACTTCGGGCTGATAAGGTGTATAAGCAGTGTACCAACCTGGATTTTCTAAAATATTTCTTAAAATTACATAAGGTGTGTAAGTTCCGTAATAACCCATTCCTATAAAGTTCGAGTAAATTTGATTTTTTTTGGAAATTGTTTTTAATTTTCTTAATGCTTCATACTCTGAATTTGATTCACCAATATTTAATTCATCTTTTAATTGGATTTTTTCTGGAACTGTACTTTTGATTAAATCATCTAGTGATTTATAATTAAGTTCCTTAAGCATTTTATTTTGATCTTCATCTGAAGGTCCAATATGTCTTTTTAAAAAATCTTTTTGAGAATTATGTAACATTAGCTAGCACTCTCCTTTGCAAATTTATCGTATTCTTCTTTATTCATAAGGCTATCCATTTCAGATTGATCTTTCATTTTAAGTTTAAAAAACCATGCTGATCCTTCTGGGTCTTCGTTAATTTTAGAAGGGTCATCAACTATAGCTTGATTAGTATCTACTACCTCGCCACTTATTGGAGTATAAACATCGCTAGCAGCTTTTGTGGATTCTACCACCCCTGCAGTGCCATCTTTTTCAACATTAGATCCTTTTTCGGGAAGTTCCGCAAAAACTATATCTCCAAGCATTTCTGTTGCATGCTTTGTAATTCCAATTGTTGCCACATCTCCCTCTAAAGTAATCCACTCATGTTCTTTCGAAAATTTTACTTCACTCATTAATTTGCTCCTTTCACATAATTTTTTTTATAAAATGGTAATGCACAAATATTAGCTGGATATTTTTTTCCTCTAACCTCAAGCAAAACCTTAGTATCAACTTTTGAAAACTCTTTATCAACATAACCCATCGCTATAGGACCATTTACACTTGGTCCAAAAGTCCCACTTGTTATCTCACCAATTTGTGACTCTGTATCATTAAATATTTTTGTTTTTTCTCTAGCAATCAATCTACCTTCAGGTTTTATCCCTACTCTTACTTGGTTTGCCCCATCTTGTAATAGGTTCATAATTTTTTCTGATCCAATAAAACCTCCATTTGATAATCTTGACTTTGAGATTGCCCATTTAAGGTTTGCTTCAATTGGTGTTTTATTTATATCTAACTCGTGACCATATAAACATAAACCAGCTTCCATTCTCAAGGTATCTCTTGCCCCAAGTCCTATAAGTTGTGCTCCTTTTCTAATTAAATTTTGCACAAATTTTTCAGCTATATCGTTAGAAATTGATATCTCAAATCCATCTTCCCCTGTGTAACCAGATCTAGTGATAAATAATTTTTGATTATCTACATTAAACCAATTACCTGACATAAAATGTAGTTGATCAACCCCATTTATAATTGAGTTTAAAATTTCTACAGACTTAGGTCCTTGTATTGCTATTAATGATCTATTGTTATCTAAATTCATTTTAAATTTCGTCCCTAATAAATTGAATAAAATCTCAAAATCTTTATCTTTGCATGCAGCGTTAAGTATAATTAGATATCCTTCCTCAATTTTAGTAATAATCAGATCATCATAAATTCCAGCATCCTCGTTCATTAAAAAACTATACTTAGAGCTGTTTTGTTTTAAATTTTTTAAATCTAAAGGAAAAATTTTTTCTAATTCTTCTGTTAAGCTATCATCACCATATATAAATAACTGACCCATGTGAGATACATCAAATATTCCAGAATGAAGTCTTGTAAATTTATGTTCTTCAATAATACCTTTGCTGTATTGTATTGGCATCTCATAACCTGCAAACTCTACAAATTTAGCTTGATTGTCTTTGTGTAGATTATTTAATGATGTTTTTTTCATTTCCATATTAACTCGTTTTACCCATCTGTATATTTGCCTGAGAGTTTTGCTCCTTCGGCGAGAATTTAATCTCTTTCCAGAGTTAATATGTTACGGTCCTTTTTACCTGAGAGTTTCCTGGGCGGTTGCTCCTTCGGCCGAATGATTTTCCTTAAACTAAGGCTCTATTCTGTCTCCCGTCTTCATTAGCATTTATTGATAAATAATGTGCTAACAAGCAGAAACTATCAAAAATTTTCTAACTTGTACACCCTAAAGAAAGTCTGAGTTAATGAAGAATATGACAATAAATATATTAACTATGTCTTTTTCACAAAAGAAATTAGAGCACCAGCTGTTGTCAAAAATCCAGCTAATGGCAAGATTGCAACTGCATATTTCTTTGGCATATAATTCTCTTTGAACTCAATGCCTTGAAAGCTAATTTCAAAATACCACATCTCCCAATATTTTCCACGCATGCCCTCTACAAGTTCAACTCCATAAATCATCAGAACTATACCAATTACCATAATCATAATTTTCCAGAACTGACGAATATATAACGAAATTCTATTTGGTAATTTTTCATAAATTAAATTCAAAGCTATATGCTCATTATCTCTGGCTGTTAGAGAAAGTGCTATAAACATCAACCAAATATTACTTAACACTGTTAGTAGATCTCCCCAAACGGGAGGGTTATTGAAAACATATCGCATGGTAACATTATAAATAGTGAAACCAACCATCGCAGCCAAAAAGATTGAGCACATAGCTTCCAATATACGATGGATAGAACGGTCAATGTTGTTTAAAAATCTTAACATATCGCTAGGTACTCATTAAATTTGGAAGAAACATGGTTAATTCTGGAATAACAAGAATAAAAAATAAAAGTAAAAACAGCCCGATTAGGTAAGGAATTAATGCAACAGCTACCTTTTCGAGACGTACTTCCGCTATTGTTGCAGCAGTAAAATACGCAACACCAACAGGTGGTGTCACTGATCCTATTAAAAAGCCAACTATTACAACGATAGCTGCTTGTACCTCAGGAAAGCCAGCTTGAGCCATAACGTTAACTAAAACTGGGCCAACTATAATAATGTTTACCGCTGAGTCCATCACTGTTCCAAGAAGAAAAATGAATAAAATCACAGCTAAAATAAAGATAATGGGCGAATCCGTAAGGCTTAGAAGCCAGCTTTCAAGATCACCTATTGCACCTAAAGATGTAAGTAACCAACTGAAAGGTCCAGATGCAGCTATGATAATAAAAACCATTGCTGAATTACGGAACGCCCGACGAAAAGCACCCGTGCATTCTTTCCATTTAATAGTTCGATAAACGAATACACCTGTTAATAAAGCAACCATTGCTGTGATAGCACCAGCCTCAACAACTGATGCCACACCGCCCATTACTGAACCCACTAAAACTAAAGGTATCAGAAGAGCGAAAGATGATCGATATAATTCTTTACCAGCTCGACGTATCGAAAATGGTTCATCACTACGCTCAAAATTATATTTGATCGCAAAGTAATGATTAATTATCATGATCACAACACCTATCAATACGCCTGGAATAATCCCAGCAGCGAATAATGCTGCAATAGAAATCTCTGTTGAGTTAGCAAGTACGATCATCATGATACTTGGTGGAATTATCCCTCCTATGGTTGAGCTTACGCCTGTAACTGCAGCAGAAAACGCGGCAGGA
>QBYI01000056.1 GCA_003282895.1 Pelagibacteraceae bacterium AG-325-F15 | reverse complement strand
TGAATAGCATCAACACCTTCTGCTTTAATCTTTGTAGCATCCTCTGGCGACATAACACCTTTAATTATCAATTTACCTTTCCATGCATCTCTTACTCTTTTTAAAGTTTCCCAATCTGTTGCCCCTCTACTTTCACTTCTCACAAATTTATTACCATTTTTTGATGTTTCATAATTCATTGGCTTTGGAATACCACCTAATAAAGTTGACAATGACCAGAGAGGATGAGTTGCAAAATCAAAAATTTGTTTAGGTCCAATTTTAAAAGGTACTGTAAATCCATTTTTATTATCTTTAGCTCTTCTAAACTGAATTGGTACATCTACAGTTAGTATAGCTACTTTATATCCAGTCTGTTCTGCTCTTTGCAAAAGTTCCATTACAAAACTTTCTTGAAAGTTATATAATTGAATCCATGAACGACCTTCTGATAGTTCATACATTTTTTCTAACGAAGTTGATGATGCCATTGAAACGCAAGTAGGTATATTGTTCACAACACTTTCTTTAGCAAGCATTTTGTCTGCACCAGTCCAAGTTAAATTACACATACCCATTGGAGAAAAACCAAAAGGTTGATCAAACTCAATATCTAAAAAATCTTTTTTTAAGTTTCTGTCCTCAACATTTCTTAAGACTTTTGGCTCGAGCCTTATTTGATCTAAAGCTGTGCTATTAATTTCACAAAGTTTTTCATCACCAGAAGCACCATCAACAAAATCAAACATCAACTTAGGCATTCTTTTTTTTGCTAAAATTCTTGCATCTTCAATACTGTGAATTTTTTTACTAGGAGTTATGTTGATCATATTTTTTTTATATATTCTTTAAGATTAATTTTTTTATTTTTATCTAAAAAATAGGCTTTATGATTATCAACAGTAGAATAAACTTCAGTTGGTTTTCCGTCAATCAAAACTACTGCTACACCATCATCAATAGCGATCCCTTCAGGTAATTTGTTATTTTTGATATTAAATTCAAACTTATTTAATCTATCAATATCAGAAGAATGAGGTGTGCAGCCTCCTTTTATTAGACCAATCCCCTTTAATGGCTCAAAACCTTGCCCCATTGAATCTGATAATATCCAATCAAACCAGCAAACAGCACCAGCACTTACACCAGATAATATAATACCTTTTTCATAGGCAAGTTTAAAAATTTTTTCTAAATCATTTTTTTTCCAAATTTCCAGCATGAAAAAAGTATTACCACCTCCAACATAAACTATGTCTTTTCTTAACAGCCATTCTGAGAAATCATTTACATTGGATGTAAGATTAAAATGAGATAACTGTGAATTTGTATTTTCAAATCTTTTATAAAATTTATTTATCTTTTCGTCGTCATCTTTGCTAGCAGTTGCTAAAAAACCAATATCATTTTCAGTTTTTTTTGAATGACTTAATATATAAAGATCTAGTTTCCTATCTGACTCAGGTGATATACCAACACCTCCAATTGCAATTATTTTTTTTTCTATACTGTTCATTTAAAAAATTTAAAAAATCAAATTAATATATAATATACAAAAAAAAAGTTTTTAATGACTGATGCTATCTCAAAAAAATTAACACCTACAGGTGTTCTGCGTATAGGTTTAAACTTGAGTAATTTTTTGCTTATTAATGGGAAAGATGCATCTGGATTACCCGATGGAGTGTCACCTGATATTGGAAAGCGACTTGCTAAAGAATTAAATGTTAAACATGAATTAGTTCTATATGCCAAACCAGGATTGTTAGCTGATGAAGTAAATAATGATAAATGGGACATAGGAAATATTGCATGCGAAAAAGAGAGAACTAAAACAATAGATTTCAGTAATTCTTATGTAAATATTGATGCAAATTTTATCTTTAGGAGTAAAAATAATTTTAAAACAAATGAGGATGTAAATACAGCAGGAATAAAAGTAGCAGTTTTAGAGAGAAGTGCATATGATTTATGGTTAACCGAAAATTTTAAAAATATTGAATTAATTAGAGTTAATACAATTGAAGAATCTCATAAACTATTTAGAGAAAAAAAGGTGGATGTTCTTGCTGGCTTAAAACCAAAACTTATTGAAGAAATTGAAGCTAATGATGAGTTTGAGATGATAGCTATTCCATTTACATTTATTAAACAATCTATTGGCATTAAAAAAGGGAACCCTGAAATTTTAGATTTTTTAAATAACTTTATTTCTAAGCTTATTAAAGAAGGATTTATTGAAAGCTTGTTGAAAAAACATAATGTACAAAATAAATTAAGTATTCCAAAAATTGTTTAACTTTTAATTCCTACCCAAGGTTCTGCTTTTGTGGGTATTTTTTTATTAATACCTCTTACTATTTCACCTTTCGGATCATACATAGGCAGTTTACAAAGTTCAGCTTTATGAATTTTTTCATCAGTACACTCAACATCAACCACTGTTCCAGGACCTATTTTTGATGTATCTAATAATGCTATACCAACTCCACAGACTTGATAAGGTGACCAAGTGCTTGATGTAATATTGCCAATAAATTGATTATTTAATTTTATAGATCTACCTTTTTTCGCGATACCATCAACAACTCTTATTCCCCAACTACGACAAGTTTTATCTGCATTTGTTAAGGCTTTTTTGCCGATAAAATCCTCTTTTTCTAAATCTACAAAACGACCTAGGCCAACAGTAAAAGGGTTAGTCTCATTAGTAAAATCTTGTCCAGCAGACAAAAGTCCTGCTTCAATTCTTCTACCTCTAAATGATGGAGTGGCTGTAATTATCATACCCATCTTTGATCCTTCGTTAAGAATTAAATCTCCTAACTTTTCTGCATTATTTTCTGGTCGAAAATAAATTTCCCATCCTAATTCATTTGTAAAACCAGTCCGGCTTACTATTATTTTTTCACCAGCCATTGTAACTTCAGCCCAATCAAAGTAATTCCATTCTTTAGCGACCTGTTCATCTATTAAATGATCAAGTAGTTCCATAGATTTTGGACCTTGAATTTGACTTACAAAAACATTGGGTTCATTAATGTTCACATCTAAGTCCTCTGAATTTGCTTTATACCATGAAAACATATCACCTTCTGCTTGAGCAAACCAATAACAGTTTTCGTCAATTCTTAAAAGCAAACCATCGGTAATTATTCCACCATTATGGTAACATGCAAATTGATAAGAACATCTTCCTTTTTTAACTTTTGAAATGTCTCGAGGGAAAATTCGTTGTAATAATTTTAAAGCATCAGGACCTGAAATTTCGTAAGGGTGTTCTCCCGTGTGTCTAAGAATTATTTCTTGTTTTGTTTTCCAGTATTGTTCGTCAGGAGATGCATTTGATAATTTTTCGGTTGTTAGTCTACCAGCGTATTGAGAATATTCTGGGTCATATGGAAGCTCTTGATAAGTTAAGGGATGGATACTCATTGTTCGAGCTAGCTCAACAGGCCTATCACCTTCTTGTATTTGTGGCTTGATAGAAAACCTTATATTTCTTAATGATTTATGCATAAATTTTCTATTAAATTAATTTAATCTTTTAATCTAGTAATATCGACCGCGACAAAAACCTATACTAGGTTTCAATCTGTAATTGAATTATACATTAGTATTGTTCTAACTTTCCTAAGATGTTAGCTTTTCAAAAAAACAAACAGAGGAAGTTAATAATGAAAAACATTTTTAAATTGATATCAGTTTCACTGTTATCAGCATTGTTATCGTTTTCATTTGCAAATGCATCAAGCGGAACTTTTAAAATTTCACATGATCTTGGATTTGGAAAAGATACAAATTTAGACGCAATTACTAAAGGTAGATTGTTTCAAGTTGTAATAATGACACAAAACCGATTGGTAAGAAAAGATCTTAAAGGAGTGACGTCTGCAGAATTAGCTACAGATTGGTCTGCAAACGCAGATGCAACAGAATGGACATTTAACTTAAGAAAAGGAGTTAAGTTTCACGATGGATCTGATTTTGATGCTGAGGATGTAAAATATTCTTTGATGAGAGTTAAAGACCCAGACATTGGATCTCCTGCTAAAAAAAGTATGAGTTCAGTTACGGATATTGAGGTAGTTAATTCACATACAGTAAAAATGAAACTAAACACTTCTTTTGCTGATTTTCCATTATTACTAACTGATTATAGATTAAGAATGATACCTTCAGGTTCAGGTGATACAATCGGCAAAACTGGTGTAGGAACTGGTCCTTTTATCGTAGATAAATTTGATCCAGAAGGAACTACTGTTTTAAAAGCAAACCCAAATTATTGGGAAGGAGCACCAGGATTAGCAGAAGTTCATGTCATAGCTATTCC
>QBYI01000055.1 GCA_003282895.1 Pelagibacteraceae bacterium AG-325-F15 | reverse complement strand
AAAAAATTAAATTTAAAATTGAATCAAATAGAGATTGAATCAAACATAGATTGAATTAATATTTATTTATTATTTACTAAATCTAAATGTGGTAACAACAAAATAATTTTTGAATATATGCAGTGGATACTGAAAGTTGTCTTTAAAATAAGATAAATTTGAAAACTTTAGATTGAAGATATCTTTTTAGTAATTCTAGAAACATTTCTTGATGCATTTTGCTTCTTAATGATCCCAGTTTTAGCAATCTTCATTAACTCAGAATTCAATTTAGGCAAGAATTTTAAAGCTTCGTCTTTCTTTTTATCTTCAATCAAGAGGTTTATTTTCTTTAGAGCGTTTCTAAATCTACTTTTTCTTGCTTTATTTACTGCAGTTTGTTTAGAAATTCTTCTAATTCTCTTAATTGCTGATTTTGTGTTCGCCATATCCGCAGGGGTATAGCTTGAGAATTTAAAGTGGTCAATAAAATAATTGGCTATTTTTGGCAAGATTCACAAAAAAAAGTTGATCTATTTGAACTTATTTTTTTTTTTATCAGATCATTACATCCAAAATTTTTACACCTCATACCTTGTTGCTGATAAACTTTAAACTCATTTTGAAATCCTCCCTTTGACCCTGACGTATTTTTAAAATCCCTAATACTAGAACCTCCTTTACTTATAGCTTTTAAAAGAATTTTTTTTGAATTTAATATAATCTTTTTACATTCTTCTTTGCTCAAAAAACAAACTTTTCTATAAGGGCTTATTTTACTTTTGAATAATATCTCGCTTGCATAAATGTTTCCTACTCCTGATACAAATTTTTGATCAAGCAAAAGATTTTTAATATCTCTATTTTTATACTTAAAATAATTATAAACATAAGTTAAATTAAAATTTAAATCGAATGGTTCTGGGCCAAGATGATTAAATCTTTCTTTTAATTTTTTTTTATTTTTTATAATCTGAAAAAAACCAAATCTTCTTGGATCATTATAAACAAATTTAAATTTATCAAAAATAATCTCAACATGATTATGTTTTTTTGGAAGGAATGGAGAATTATAAAAACTTGTGTTTGTAATTATATTATTCATCTTCTTTTCAATTATATGAATAGTCCCCGACATACCTAAATGAATTAAACAATAGTTATCTTTTGAAAGATATAAAATTAAGTATTTAGAAAATCTTTCTACTTTAATTATTTTCTTATTTTCAAAATAGTTGCTAAAATCTAATGGTATTTTAAATCTTAAATTTCTATTTCTAACTATTACTTTTTTTACCTTTTTTTGTTTAATTTTTTTATTTAATGACTGTCTGACAATTTCTACTTCTGGTAATTCTGGCATTTAATACTATATTGAATATAAATTTTTTTTTATGCAACAATATCTTCAAAATAAAAAAGGGCTAGTAGATGGTGTTTTTGATCAAGTGTACAATAAATATGACTTGATGAATGACTTTATGTCTTTGGGTGTTCATCGATTTTGGAAAAAAAGTCTAATTAATATGATGAGCCCTTCATTAAATAAGAATTTAATAGATGTTGCTTGTGGTACGGGTGATATAGGTAAGCTTTTTTTAGATAGTACCGACAAAGATATGAAAGTCACTTGCGTGGATCCAAATAAAGGGATGCTGGACCAAGGTAAAAAAAAATTGTCAAAGTATAAAAATATAAAATGGATAATTTCACCAGCAGAAAATCTACCATTGCCAGATAATACTTTTGACTTTTATACTATAAGTTTTGGCTTAAGAAATACTAAAAGCTTAAATAAAGCCATGTCAGAAGCTTATAGAGTTTTGAAACCAGGTGGACGGTATCTGTGCCTTGAATTTTCTAAAATTCAGAATTCAAATTTAAATTTTATTTATAAAAATTACTCAAAATTAATTCCTATTATTGGTGAATTTGTTGTTGGTGAAAAAGAACCGTATGAATATTTGGTGAAGAGCATTGAACAATTTATTAATCAAGAAGAATTGATTGATTTAATGAAAAAAAATAAATTTCATAAATGCACATATAGAAACTTTTCAGGAGGAATTGTTTCAATTCATAGTGGATGGAAATTATAATGATCAGAAAACTAATAACTTTATTAAAGTTGGGAAGAAAAATTGCTAAATCTGACATTTTAAGTATCACTTCAAAATTTAAAAAACCGCCTTTAGCTATTAAAATTATTTTTCAGATTTTGTCTTTTTCATTTTCTAAAAATGAACGGAAAGATTTTAACCAAAATGAGGGGGAAAGACTTTCTAGCTCATTAGAGTCAATGGGAACTACTTTTATTAAACTTGGACAATTTTTAGCAACAAGGCCTGATATAATAGGAGAAGAATTGTCAACAAAGCTTGAAAATTTACAAGACCGTCTTCCTCCTTTTTCAATTAATCATGCAAGAGAAATAATAAAAGATGATTTAGGCAATGAAACTTTTAACTCAATTATAGATTTAAGTGAACCCGTGGCAGCTGCTTCTATTGCACAAGTACACAAAGCAAAAATTAATGACAATGGAACGATAAAAGATGTAGCTATTAAAATTTTGAGACCAGACATTAAAAAAATATTTAATGAAGAAATCGATGCTATAATGTTATTCGCTTTTATCATTGAGTCATTTGTAAAAAAAACAAAAAGATTAAAGCTTGTTGAGGTTGTTTTTTTATTAAAAGAAATAACTAATCTTGAGATGGATTTACGATTTGAGGCAGCAGCAGCTAATGAATATGCTGAAAATACAAAAAATGACGTTGGATTTCAAGTGCCTCAAATTTACTGGAATTTTACCAGTGAAAATGTGATGACTTTGGATTGGATAGATGGTGTTTCAATAAGAGAGACAGAAGAACTAAAAAATAGAAATCTGGACACAAATAAAATTGCTGAAGATATAATCCAACATTTCTTGAGACATGCAGTTAGGGATGGTTTCTTTCACGCAGATATGCACCAAGGAAATATTTTTATTGATAATAGCGGTCAAATAGCGCCTATTGATTTTGGTATCATGGGAAGATTAGATAAAGTCAGTAAAAGATTTTTGGCAGAGATCCTATTCGGTTTTATACAAAGAGATTATAAAAAAGTAGCTGAAGTTCACCTAGTTGCAGGGTTAGTACCAAATAACGTTCCAATTGATGATTTAGCACAAGCATTACGATCAATAGGAGAGCCTATTTTTGGACAAGCTGTAAAAGACATTTCAGGTGGCAAATTACTTAAACAATTATTTGATGTGACTGAGAAATTTAATATGCAAACACAACCTCAGCTTTTGATGTTACAAAAAACAATGGTTGTTGTTGAAGGTGTTGCAAGGAAATTAAATCCTAACACTAATATTTGGACAACATCAAAACCAGTACTTGAAAGTTGGTTAAGAGAAACAAAAGATCCTATTAATAATTTAAATGAAACATTAAAAAATACATCGGAAGTTATTAAAAGATTACCTGAATTTCCTGAAATTATGGATAAAGCCAATCAAGCTTTAACGTTTTTAGCAAGCGGCCAAATTCCTCAAAATTCAAACTCTTTTACTGCTTTAAATGACAAGAAATCTGAAATGGTTGCATTTAGAAACCAATCTATTATTGGCTTATTAGGTCTTGTAATTATTGGACTATTAGTATTTTAATTCTTCAAAATGAAAAATATGTTAAATAAAAAAATTCTATTAATTATATGTGGAGGAATTTCTGCATACAAAAGTCTTGAAACAATAAGACTTTTTAAAAAGAATGGAGCAGAAATTAAGACTATACTTACTAATAGTGCTAAAGAATTTATTACTCCTCTTTCTGTTGCCTCTCTTTCACAGGGAAAAGTTTATAGTGAATTGTTTAATGTTGAAAATGAAACTGAAATGGATCATATAGCTCTATCAAGATGGGCTGATATAATTTTAATAGCTCCTGCAACTGCTAACACTATTTCTAAATTAGCGCAGGGTACAACTGATGATCTTGCTTCAACAGTGGTATTGGCATCAGATAAAGATATTTATTTAGCTCCAGCGATGAATGTTAGAATGTGGGAACATCAATCTACAAAGCAAAATTTAAAAAAACTTAAGAGCTTTGGTTATAAAATAATTGGACCAGAAATTGGTGAAATGGCTTGTGGAGAGTACGGGGAAGGCAAAATGTCAGATCCAATTACTATTTCTACAGAAATAGACAATTATTTTTTAAAACAAACAAACAATAAAAAACTCAAAGCAATTGTCACTGCTGGCCCAACAAATGAATATATTGATCCTGTTAGGTTTTTAACAAACAAATCAAGTGGTAAACAAGGATATGAAATTGCTAAATCTTTATACAAAAAAGGTTTTGATACAACTCTAA
>QBYI01000054.1 GCA_003282895.1 Pelagibacteraceae bacterium AG-325-F15 | reverse complement strand
CACAATGTGATCTTCTCCAAGGTTGACTTGCATCAATATTAGCTGAAATAGTTGAAATTTTATTTTTAGTAATAATGCATCCATAGGGCCTTCCAAAAGAGCAGTAAATAAAACCTGTATAATAAGCAATATTATGCATTGAAGTTAAAATAACCATGTCTAGATTATTTTTATCCATCACAGTTCTTAAGTTATTTACTCTTGTGTTATACTCAGAGTTTGAAAAAGGAAGTTTAACTTTTTCTCCATTTTTAAGGGTAAAGAAATCTGGTCGTTCCATAAAATCAATTTAAACCGATATGTCTTTTATTCCATCTCATTACCAAACTATAATAAGTGAGAGACACAAATAAGAAGAAACCACCTATAATAGTGTTATTTGTAGGTATTTCATTAATACCAAATAATGGTAACCAAACCCAAAATATTCCACCTATGACTTCTGTTAGAGATAATAAGGTTAGTTCAGCTGCTGGAATTGCTTTAGAGCCAATTGAATATAAAATTAATCCAAGGCAAACTAAGGTCCCATGCAAAGAAAATAGTGCGCTATTGTAACTAGATGAAAAGAAAACTAAGTCGTTGGTTAAAATCATTATTGAAGCAAAAATAACACAAAAAAGTCCTGCAAAAGCAGTTGTAGTAAATTTTGGAGTTTCTTTACGCCACCTTAAAGAAACTGAAAATACTGAAAATCCAACTGAAGATGTAATTCCAAAAATAAAACCTACCATGGTATTTTGATTATCAGTTCCAATTGCCATTATAGCAATTCCAATTGTTGCAATAATAATTGATATCCAAACGTTCAAAGTAATTTTTTCTCTTAAAAATAAAAAAGCTAATAAAGCTGTAAAAAAAGGCATTGCAGCCAAACATAATAACGTAATTGCAGCACTTGTATTTGTTATTGAAAACATAAAACAAATCATTGCAATACCAAGACCAGATCCTCCTAAGAGACCAGAGATACCCATCTTAAAATAATTTTTATAAAAATCTTTTCCCTCTTCAAAGAATAAATATAAATTTAATAAAATAAAGATTGTTGAGCCTCTTCCAAAAATATATTGCCATGGAATTAATTGAGGATCATTCATATATCTAACAACTAGAGGTCCAAAAGACCAAATTAGACCTGCAAATAAAACTACTGGAACAGCTATTTTAGGATTTTTAAGTATTAACATAAGCAGATATTTAATTGTAAATAGATTTAACTACAACAAAAATGACATTTCTATATTAAGGCTTGATTTGATTGATTTGGTAAATAGCAATCTATAATTTCACCTTTCTTAAATTTTGATTTACCAGATGGTAATATTGCCCAAATATTTGATTTTACAAATGATTTAATTCTAAAAGACTCCTGTCCCTTTAAAATTTCAACTTCAATTTTTCCATCTTTAGTTGTGTTTAATTTACTTTTAGCAAATCTAGTAAAATTTTTTTTCTTCAAAAAGTCATTTTTTAAAACAGCCTTAATCGGCTTTTCTGCACTAAGTCCTAAAATTTTTTCGAAATAAGGGTACACAAAAAATCTAAAACAAGCAGCTGATGACATCGGATTACCTGGTAATCCAAAAATTGCTTTTTGATTGTTTTTTATCTTTGCAAACAAAATAGGTTTGCCAGGACGTATAGCTACACTTTTAAAATAATTAGATAACTGAAAAGACCTTACTACACTTGGTATATAGTCAAATTTACCTGCTGAAACAGCTCCTGAAGTAATCATTATATTAATATTAGACCTTAACATTCTATTGATCTTGGATTTATATAGTTTTTGATGGTGATCCTTTAAAATCCCACCATCTATAAAATTAAATAAAAAGTTTTTATCTAAATTTCTAATATATTGACTATTTGAATTTCTCACTTTCCAATCAGGAATATTATCTTTATTAGAAATTTCATTTCCTGTTGAAAAAAATAATATATTTATCTTTTTTTTAACTTTGATGCTTTTAATACCTAAAGTTTTAAAAGCTAATATGTGATTTGGTTGAATTATAGTATTTTTTTTTATTACTAATTCATTTTTTTTATAATCAGATCCTGCAAATCTAACATGATTATATTTCTTAACCTTTTTATCTATTATTATATATTTTCTTTTGTTTTTGTTTTGATGAAACTTAATCTGTTCGATTGGAATAATAGTATCAAAGCCTTTTGGAATAATTCCTCCTGTCATGATCTCAACAGCATTAAATTTATCAATTCTTTTTTTAAACGGTTTAGCTCCTGCTGCAAGAGAGCCAATAATTTTGAAATGCTGAGGTAATTTTTTTTTAATTTGTTTAGTGTCTTTAGAATTTATTGCATAACCATCAAAAGCTGCATTATTTCCTGATGGATAATTCATCTTTGAGTAAATATTTTCTGATAAAACTCTATTTAATGAATTCATACTTTTAATATTTTCATCTTTAATTTTAATAATTGCTTTAGACAAAATTTTTTTTGAGTTTTGATAGCTAATCATTTTCTAAATACTCTTCAGCTTTTATTAAATCTTCTTTGGTATTAATATTAAAGAAAGGATCTTTATTTTCAAACTTCATATTAATTGACTTTACACCTATTTTATTTGCCCACATTTCAACTTTTCTTTCGCCATTATCCAAGTCCTTTTCTAATCTATCTAATAAATCAATAGACCAAAGTCCAAATATATTATGTCTAGTATCATTAGAATTAATAAAAAAAAGTTTACCCTCATAATCTTTAATTTCTTCTAGAAAATTATTTAAAATTTTTTTCTTAAAAAAAGGGGTATCCGATGGAAAAGTTGAAATCCATTTATAACTTCTATTATTTTCCTTAATCCATTTCATGGCAGTTAAAATACCTCCTAAAGGACCTAGTCCCCTCTTTGTATCTTCAACTAATGAAATTTTATTTGAATTATTATATTTAATTTTATTATTTGAAATTAATAATACCTCTTTAAATTCATCAATAATTTCTGATAAAATATAATCTATTAATAATTTATCCCCTAATTTAACTTGACATTTATCTTCACCAAACCTTTGGGACTTTCCGCCTGCTAGTACAACACCTAAAATATTGCTATGATCCATTTATCAAAATATAAAACATTAAAATTTGAATTAAAGAAATATAATGGATCTTAGAATTTTAGAGATAGCATCACACACGGAAAATAATAAGATTATTGAAGACTTCACTCATAAGTCAAAACATAAAAATCCTATATGTGGAGATGAAATGGAAATCAGCTTAATTGTTAAAAACGATGTGATTAAAGATATGGGATATCAATGTAAATCTTGTGTTTATTGCCAAGCTTCAGTGAGTTTATTATCAAGAAAAATAAGGGGAAAACACGTTGAGGATATAAAGTCATTTATATCGCATACCGAAAAGTTATTTGATGATGTTAAAATTAATATTGATAAATACTGGAAAGATTTCAAAGAAATTTTAGATAAAAAAAATATTTCTCGTAAAGAATGTTTGCTTTTACCGTTTAAAACTATTTTGAAAGCTCTAAAAATATAAATGATAAAAATAACAAAACCTACTATTCAGAAAGCACTAATTGCTGGTTTTTTCTCTGCATTTACCATCGGTGTATTAACTGTTTTAACTTACAAAAGTACTTTAGGTTATTTTTTAGCAGGATCGTTTGGTTCATCGATGGTTTTATTGTTTGGTTTTCCAGAAAGTCCTTTTGCTCAACCTAAAAATGTTTTTTTTGGACACCTGATAACAACATTGGTAGGTGTTATTTTTGTTAATTATATTCCTCTTCCTATTTATATTAATATAGCTTTAGCTGTTGGTGCAGGAATTTTTTTTATGATTTTGCTAAATGTGGTTCATCCTCCTGCAGGGGGGAATCCTATAATGGTAATTATAGGAAGTGTATCTTACGAATATTTGATCAATCCAATTATTTTTGGATGTATAATAATTTTATTACTAGCCATATTAGTTAATAAGTTTCTTCTAAAAAAGAATTATCCCTCTCAATAAATAGTTCTAAGTTTCTTAAATAAAGTAATTATTGAATAATTCTAATTTCCATATATATATTTTAGTATGAAAAATAGGGTAAATAACATCAAGGGTAAAGAAATGAGAGATAAACAAAATGAAAATACTATGTGTCTTATACGACGACCCGAAAAATGGAATGCCCAAAAGCTATGCTCTGGATAAACTTCCAAAGATAGAAAAATATCCAGATGGAATGACGCTTCCATCTCCTCAAGGTAGAGATTTTAATGAAGGTGAGTTACTTGGTTGTGTTTCAGGCGAGTTAGGATTAAGAAAATTTTTAGAGAGTAATGGTCATCAACTAGTAGTTACCTCTGATAAAGATGGTGAAGGATGCACTGCAGATAAAGAGTTAGTTGATGCTG
>QBYI01000053.1 GCA_003282895.1 Pelagibacteraceae bacterium AG-325-F15 | reverse complement strand
CTATCATCATAAATATCTATTAAAAAAATAATAGAAAATAAAAAATATAAACCGCCTATCCATTGAATAGAAGATCTCCATAAAATCAAGCCTTGATCAATATGTTTAATATTATCAAATATTGTGAAACCTGTTGAAGTAAATCCTGAAACTGACTCAAATAATGAATTTAAAAAAGTTAAGTTATAAATACTAAAATAAAATGGTAAAGATAAAATAATTGGTATTAATATATAGCCTAAAAAAACGGTTAATATTTTTTCAAATATTGATGGCTTACTTTCATTAGATTTTAATTTATAAAATAATATAGCAATTAATGCAGATGGGATTAAACTATAGTAATAAGTATTTAAGTTTATATATAAGTTAAAATAATAAGAATAAATGATATTAAAAAATGAAAAGATCGAAACTAATCCAAAAAAAAAACTTAAATATTTTACTCTGAACAATGACATTTGTTTAAATAGAGCTAATTCTAAATATATTTTCAACTACTGAAATTGACTCTTTCTTAGCTAAAAAGACAACTTTATCATCTTTTTGAAAAACAAAATTTGATCTTGGTATGATTACTTTTTGCTCACGTAATACTGCTCCAATTCTTATTTCTTCTGGTAAATTAGAATTTTTAAGTTCTTTATTTATTAATTCTGAAGTCTCAATTACTTCTGCTTCTATTACTTCGTACTCACCATTAAGAATAGTATAAGCTGTTTCGATTGTTCCTTTGTGGATATGCTTTAAAATACTTGAAACTGTATTCATTCTAGGATCAATTAAATCATCAATTTTAAGTGAATTTTGTAACAATGAGTAATTGGGTTTGTTTATTAATGCCATTGTTCTCTTTTCATCAGTTTTCTTGTCGTCTTTCGCAAATTTTTCAACAAGAACACTTACCATTAAATTATCTTCATCATCATTAGTTAATGCAAGAACAGTTTCAGCTTCTTCTAAATTTGCTTCCAATAAAACTTCCTCATCTAATCCATCACCATTAATTATTATTGTATTGTTAAGTTCATTAGCTAAAAATTCAGATCTCTCTTTGCCACCATTAATAATTATTACATTTTTTGGATATTTATTTTTTATTATTTTTTTATCATTTGTTACTAAAATAATTTTTTTAAATAGTTTTGAGTTTATTGCTTTATCAACAGAATGCTCAAAAAGAGCTTTATTTTTATACTTAATAAATTGTTTTGGTTTATTTGAATTAAACCTTTTGCTTTGTCCCGAGGCAAGTATTATAAAATAATTGTTCATCATTTATGGTGATTATTTATTTAAAATGCACGAATTTATCAAAAAAAATATATATTTAATATTTCTCTTTATTATCACATTTTCAATAGGTTTTTTAACCTTTTTAACTTTTATTGATAAAGGATACATCGAGTTATCAGATAATAATTTACAGTTATTATTAATTTTAAATATTTTTTTACTTTTTTTACTTTTTGTATTTATTTTTTTAGAAATAAAAAAAGCTATTAAAAATGATATTGATAAAGATGGCCTTAATTCAAATAAAAAATATATTACTTACTTTGCACTATTCACCCTTATACCTTCACTGTTAATTTCAATATTCTCCTTATTTTTATTTTCATTTGCTCTTGAAAAATATTTTGATAAAAAAGTAACAACAGTTGTAAATAACTCATATCAATTAGCAAAAGATTATGTCGAAGAAATAAGAAATAAAATTCAATCAGAAATAGTACTTGTAGCTTTTGATATTAATAAAAGTAAAAAATTTTTAAATGACAATATTAATGAATATAAAAGATTTTTAAATACTCAAAAAATTATAAGAGGTGTAGATGAAATACACATTATAGATGTTAATAAAAAATTATTATTTACAACACTTAGTGATGATGAGCCTTACATACCACCAGTCGATAAAGCTTTAAATCTTGTTCTTGATGATGATCGACCTTTAAAAATTATAAATGCATTAGAAAATCGATCTGCAGCAATAATACGCTTACAAAACTTTGAGGATAGATTTCTTTACGTTGTTAAATATTTAGATAAAGATATTTCTCGTTATTTAATCGAGTCACAAGAAGCTATCAATTTTTATTATACTGTTGAAGAAAAAAGCACTGGAATTAAAATATCTTTCGCAATTATATATATAATTGTGGTATCACTTTTGTTGTTTATTTCTATTTCTATTGCAATTCGTTTTTCTTCAAGATTTTTTAGATCAATTAACAATCTTATATTGGCATCTTCATCAATTGGTGAAGGTGATTTAAATATTAAAGTGCCTGAGTTAAAAACTGATAAAGATTTAGAAATTCTAAATAAGAATTTTAACCAAATGATTGATAGATTAAGAAATCAGCAAGAAAAACTAATAATCAATGAAAGACATGAAGCATGGGGAAACTTAGCAAGAAAGCTAGCACATGAAATTAAAAATCCACTTACACCAATTCAATTAACAATTGATAGACTAAAAAGCAAATACGCATCTCAATTAGATGAAAATGATAATATGAATTTTAAAGAAAATCTTAAGATTATAAATAATCAAATTAAACAAATTGAAAAATTAGTTAATGAATTCTCTGATTTTGCGAGAATGCCTAAACCTATATTTCATAATAATGATTTGGTCACTTTAATGAAAGATAATATTAAATTACTTCAAGAATTAGATAATTCTATCAATATTAAGTTTACCAAAAATAATCTAAAAATATTGTTTAATTGTGATAAGGAGCAATTAAGTAGGGTTTTTTTCAATCTAATTAAGAATTCTATTGAAAGCATTCATCAAAAGTCAGAAAAAATGAGTAATTTTAATAAGAATATATCTATTGAACTAAATCAAACTGATGATCATATAAGTCTTATTATTGATGATACTGGAATAGGATTCAAAAATTTGGATACTGATATAAAAAATATTTTAAACCCTTATTTTACAACAAAACATAAAGGTACAGGTCTTGGATTGTCAATTGTAAATAAAATAATAAATGATCATAATGGGAACATTGAATTTGTATCACAGAATGAAGGTGCAAAAATAAAAATTATATTTATAAAATAATGAATACAGAAATTTTAATAGTTGATGACAATATTGATATAAGAAATATCATTAATGAATTAATTATTGATGCTGGTTATAAAACCAGAATAGCTGCAAATTACAATCAAGCATTAGCTGAAATTGATAAAAAACTACCTGATGTTGCAATACTTGATGTTAAACTAGATAAAGGAGACAATGATGGTATTGAACTTTTGTCTCACATTAAAACTAAAGATAAAGATGTGCCAGTTATTATGATTTCCGGACATGCAAATATGGAAATGGCTATTAAGTCTTTACACTATGGAGCTTTTGAGTTTATTGAAAAACCTTTTGATCAGGAAAGATTATTAAATTTTGTAAGTCGTGCAGTTGAAAATTTTAATTTAAAAAGACAAAATAAAGAATATGAAACTAAATTATTTTCATCATATGATTTAATTGGAGATAGTAAAAATACAACAAATATAGTTGAACAAATCAAAAAAAATTTCCCAAACAGAGAGCAGAGTATTTATAAATGGCCCGTCAGGATCTGGAAAAGAATTAATAGCCAGAAAAATTCATAAAAATTCTTCAAGAAATAAAAATTCTTTTATAATATTAAATGGAGCATTACTTGACTCAAATAAATATGAACTTGAGCTATTTGGTGAAGAAAAAGATAATGGATCAATTTCTTATGGAGCTCTTGAAAAAGCAAATAAAGGGACACTTCTAATAGATCAGATTTCTGAAATCCCATTAGATATTCAATCAAAAATTTTAAGAGTTTTAACAGATCAAAAATTTAAAAGAGTAAACGGTAGTAACGATATTACTGTTGATGTAAGATTAATTTGTTCTACTAGCAAAGATCTAAAAAAAGAAATTCAAATTGGAAATTTTAGAGAAGATTTGTTCCATAGAATTAATGTTTTCGAAATCAATATTGAGCCTTTAAATCAAAGAATTTCCGATATTCCACTTTTAATAAAATATTTTTCAAAAAAAATTTCTCAAAATTATAATATCAAAGAGCTAAATATTGATAATAACAATAGTTATATTTTAAATCATGATTGGAAGGGTAATGTTAGAGAACTAAGAAATCTTATTGAAAGGATTGCAATTTTACAACCAGACACGAATGAAAAAATTTCTAATATTATTAAAGAATCTTTAAAAACTGATAATTTCAATGATAATATCTCAGAAAATAGCCTATCTGTGCCATTAAAAGAGGCTAGAGAAAAGTTTGAAAAAGAGTATTTAACTATTCAACTTAAAAAATTTAAAGGAAATATTTCAAAAACCGCAAACTTTGTTGGAATGGAAAGAAGTGCTTTGCATAGAAAATTAAAAGGGTTGGGAATAAAAGAATTTAATTAAATGAATATTATCATTTGTGGCGCTGGAAGAGTAGGATTCACTATAGCTAAACAGTTAAGTGAACAAGGTCACTCTATCACCGTTATAGATCAATCAAGTGAAGATATACAAAAAATTGACGATTCATTAGATGTTAAGGCAATAGTTGGTAAAGCGACATATCCATCTGTACTAGAAAAAGCTGACGCCTCAGAAGCTGATATGATCATTGCTGTTACTCGTAATGATGAAATAAATATGCTTATTTGCCAAATAGCATTTTCTATTTTTAAAATATCAAAAAAAATTGCAAGAATAAGATCTCAAGATTATCTTAATCCAAAATTTACAAGAGTTTACAATAAAGAAAATTTACCAATAGACGTTATTATTTCTCCAGAATTAGAAATAGCAAATTCGATTCAGAGAAAATTAGAGGCTCCAGGAGCATTAGATAGTGTTCCATTTGCAAACAATAAAATAAG
>QBYI01000052.1 GCA_003282895.1 Pelagibacteraceae bacterium AG-325-F15 | reverse complement strand
TAAAAAAAACAATTCTGTTTTATCCGTTACTACCCTTAAAAATCCGACAAGATCTTTCAGTAATACTGATTTAGTTGAAATAATTAAATTAGAAGAGACAATTTTATTTTTTATTAATGAGTTTATTGAGATTTTAAACTTTATAGACTCTAGTTTTATATTTCTTTTTTTGTATATTATTTTTGCACCAATAGTTTTCGCATTTAATTCAAAATTTAATGGATCAAGTGTTAATTTAATTTTTTTTAAATTGACATCTAAATTACTATTATTTTTAGATAATCTATCTTTTATTTGATTATTGAATCTATTAGTTTCAATTCCTATCAAACTTAGATAAATAATAAAAATTGTAATTAGACCTAATGAAACTGAAAGATATTTTATAATATTTTTTTTCATTTAATTTGAAAAAGAGATTGTTCTAAAAAATCATCTAATTCACCATCCAAAACTTTATCAGGACTTGTGCATTCAAAATTTGTTCTATTATCCTTTACAAGTCTATAAGGTTGTAAAACATATGATCTTATTTGGTGCCCCCATCCAATTTCAGATTTTGAATTTTCTGTGTTTTGATTTTCTTTCTCTTTTTTTTTGATTTCATAATCATACAATCTAGCTTTTAACATATTCATACATGTTTCTTTATTTTTATGTTGAGATCTTTCATTTTGACATTGAACAACAATTTTTGATGGAATATGAGTAATTCTCACAGCACTATCGGTAGTGTTTACGTGTTGGCCACCTGCTCCACTAGAACGATATGTATCGATTCTTAAATCTTTTTCAATTATCTTAATATTTATGTTTTCATTTATGACAGGATATACCCAAATACTTGCAAAACTTGTATGTCTTCTTGCACCAGAGTCAAATGGAGATATTCTGACAAGTCTATGAATACCTGACTCCTTTTTAAGCCATCCAAAAACAAAATCTCCCTCTATTTTTATAGTTGAAGATTTTATTCCTGCTTCATCTCCCTTATGTTCGCTTATTAAATTTGATTTGTAATTTTTTTTATCTGCCCATTTTAAATACATCCTTCTTAACATTTCAGCCCAATCTTGGCTTTCTGTACCTCCAGCACCTGCATGAATTTCTATATAACAATCAAGAGAGTCTGCTTCATTAGATAAAAAACATTTGATTTCATTAGTCTTAACTAAGTCTCTAAGATCTTTTATATTTTGTAATATTTCTTTTTGTAAAACTTGGTTTTCTTCTTCTATAGCTAGTTCACTTAAATCATTTAAATCAATCAATTTTTCAATAGAAGATTTGTGTGTATTTATTAAATCTTCATATAATTTTTTTTCTTTAATAATATTTTTAGAGTTATTTTTGTCTTGCCAGAAATTGGCGTCTACCATTTTATTATTTAATTTTTCAAGCTTTGAATTAATATCACTTTGCTCAAAGATACTCCTTAACTCTTTGATTAATCTTTTCTATTTCCTTTTTATAATCCTGATATTTAATATCCATTAATAAAACTTTAATATATTATTGGCATCTAATCTATCATTATTTGAATATAGAACTTTTCCATCAACTACATTTTGTTCCTTATAAACTTCAATGATAGTATTTTTTGAATTAAATTTTGCTTTTTGCCCAGTATTTGGATCAACAACCATCATAATTGTACCATCAGCTACTTTAAATGGTCTTGCGTCAGATTTTTTTACTGACTTTTCAACAAATTCTCTAAAGATTGGTAGTGCAGTTTTTGAACCTGTTTCATATTTTCCTAAGGATGTGGGATTGTCTGAACCAACATAAACTCCAATTAATAAATTAGATGTAAATCCAATGAACCATGTATCTGTGTTTTTATTTGTTGTTCCCGTTTTTCCTGCAATATTTAATTTAAGATTTCTTATTTTTTTTGCAGTACCTCTTTGAATAACCCCTTCAAGAATTGAGGTTATTTGATAAGCTGTTTGTGGAGAAAATATCTCCTTATAATTATTTTTAATAATTGGATAATCTTTTCCTAAATAGGAAATTTTTTCACAATTGATGCATTTTCTTTTTTCATTATTAAAGATAGTTATTCCTTCACTATCTTGAATTCTGTCTATTAGTATTGGATTAACAAGCTTACCTCCATTTACAAAAACAGAATAAGCTGAAGTTAATTTTAATAAAGTTGTTTCAGCTGACCCAAGAGAAATTGACAAAAGTTCTTCCGGATTATCATAAATACCCAAATCTTTTGATAAATCTATGATTTTTGAAAGACCTAAATCCTGGGCAATTCTAACTGTCATTAAATTTCTAGATTTTTCTAAACCAACTCTTAATGTTGATGGACCATAAAATTTTTTGCCGTAATTTTCAGGTTTCCACATTTTTAAATCAACTCCTTGATCAAGAACAATTGGAGCATCTAAAATTAGTGATGTAGGCGTATAATTATTTTCTAAAGCAAGTGCGTAAACGAATGGCTTAAACGCTGATCCTGGCTGTCTTAAAGCTTGTGATGCTCTGTTAAATTCACTTTTTTTAAAACTAAAACCACCACTTAATGCTAAAACTCTACCTGTATAAGGATCCATAACAACAATGCCTCCATTGATTTTTGGTAGCTGTTTTAAACTATAGAAATTTTCATCAATTTTTTTAACATAAACCACATCGCCAATTTTTAATAATTTTTCAAATTCTTTTTTTGTCCAAGAAATATCTTGAAATTTAATTTTTCCATTTAATTTATCTTCTGTTTCAATTTCAGCAGAAAATTTATTTAATTTTTTTACAATTGCCAGTTTCCAGTTTAAAGATCTTTCTAATTTAAATCTTTCCAAATTTTTATTCCAATTTTTTTTATATCTTTTATTTATTAACGGTCCTCTCCAACCTTTTCTTTTATCAAAAGTGATAAGTCCATTTCGTAATGATTCCGTTGCAATTTTTTGAAATTCCAAATTAATGGGTGTATTTATATTAAAACCCTGGTTATAAACCTTATCATAAGTAAAAGTATTGATGACTTTTTTTCTAACATCTTCAATATAGTATTGGGCATCCTCCAAAAAAACTTTTTTAGATCTATTTAATTTAATTTTTTGATTTTTAAGAAATTTGTAAGTTTCTTGGTTTATGTATTTATTTTCAAATAAATTTTTTAAAACTAAATTTCTTCTAAATTTAGCTAATTCAATATTTCGATAAGGATTGTATTTGCTTGGAGCCTTTGGAAGAGCTGCCAACAAAGCTGCTTCTGCATAATCTAGATTTTTAATAGATTTGTCAAAATATCTCAAACTTGCAGCGGCAACACCATATGCACCACTACCAAGATAAATTTGATTTAAATAAAGCTCTAAAATTCTCTCTTTTGATAGTGCTCTTTCTATTCTAAAAGCCAAAATTGCCTCTTTAATTTTTCTATTAAGACTTACTTCATTATTTAACAAAAAATTTTTTGCAACTTGTTGTGTTATTGTTGAGGCTCCTTCAAGTCTTTTAGATGAAATGATATTTGAAATATTATTAATTACAGCCCTTAACACTCCTTTAGCATCAACACCAGGATGTGAAAAAAAATTTTTATCTTCGGCTGATAAAAATGCATTAATTACATTTTTTGGTATTGAATTATACGGAATAAAAATTCTTTTTTCTTTTGAAAAATCAGCAACTAATTCTCCATCACCAGAATATACTTTGCTTGAGACAGGTGGTTTGTATTTTTTAAGGAATTTGTAGTCAGGTATATTGTTAGAATAAATCCATAAAACGCTAAAAAGCAAAATTCCAAGTAACAAGAGAAAAGATAGTGAAATTAACAGTATATTCTTAATTAATCTATTCATTTTGATATCATTATATCTTGGAATTTGTTAAAGATAAGGCACAAAAATTATACAAAATTTTATAAACAACATATTATCTAATGAAACAATCAATCAAATTATTATGGAAAAAAATTTATATATCGATGCATCGCATCCAAATGAAACTAGAGTTGTTCTTAAGTCAGATGAAAATATTGAAGATTACGAATACGAAGGTTTAAAAAATAACTTAATAAAAAATAATATTTATTTAGGTAAAGTTAGTAGAATAGAACCATCACTACAAGCCGCATTTATTGATTTTGGTAGAGAAAGACACGGTTTTTTATCATTTAATGATATTCAATCAGATTATTATCAAATACCAAAAGCTGACTTAGAAAAAATTAAAGAAGAAGAGGAAAAAGCAAGAGAAGAACTTTCAAAAGAAGTTCAGGCAAAGGAAGAGGAAAATATTGCCGAAGGTAAACTTGAAGAAAATGATCCTATAAATGTAGAAAAAGAAACTTCTGAAGAAAAATATGAAGAAGTAGATCAGAAAGACAATGTCAATGAAGAAAAAGAAAAAAAGAAAGAAAATAAATTTAGATTCAAAAGATATAAAATACAAGAAGTTATAAAACCTAATCAGGTCATTCTTGTTCAGGTAATAAAAGATGAACGAGGACAAAAAGGTGCTGCATTAAGTACATTTATTTCAATTGCTGGAAAATATATTGTTTTAATGCCTAATACACCAAAGGGTGGAGGAATTTCTAGAAAAATATTTAATCCATCAGACAGAAAAAAAATTAGAACTATTTTAAATGAAATTGAAATACCAAAAGAAATGGGTTTAATTGTACGAACAGCAGGTAGCAATAAAACTAAAAATGAAATTAATAATGATCTAGACACGCTTATAAATACATGGAGTCAGATAAAAGACAATGCTATAAATTCCATAGCTCCATCACTTATACATCAAGAAAGTGAAATTATAAAAAGAACATTAAGGGATATGTATGATGATAATACACAAAATATTATTGTTGAGGGAAATGAGGGATATAAAAAAGCTCAGGCTTTCATGAAAATGATTATGCCATCTAATGTTAAAAAGGTTAAAAAG
>QBYI01000051.1 GCA_003282895.1 Pelagibacteraceae bacterium AG-325-F15 | reverse complement strand
TCTTCCAAAAATAGCGTCAGCTTCTTCTATTGAAAGTTTCATTTTAAATGCCTCTGTCATTGCTACTTGCATGGCATAAACTCCAATTCTATTGCCCAGAAAACCTGGTGTATCGTTACAAATAATTGCACCTTTACCTAAATCTATTTCACAAAATTTTTTTAAATGTTTAATTTTTTCTAAATCACTTTTTTCATTTTTAACAATTTCTAGTAGATCCATGTATCTAACAGGATTGAAAAAGTGGGTTATACAAAAATCTTTTTTGTCTTCTTCTGATAGTTTTTCAGAAAGGACACTGATTGGTATTGAGGATGTATTTGAAGATACTATGGAGTCTTTTTTTCTTTTATTAAATATTTTTTCATAAATATTATGTTTAATATCAATTCTCTCAACAACCGCTTCTACAATCCAGTCTGCCTCAGATACAAGATCAAAATCGTCAGTTATATTTCCCACATTTATTCCATTAATTTTTGATTTATCAATTAAAAGAGGTGGTCGTGATTTTTCAATTCTTTCTTTTGCTTTTTGGCTAATTTCAGTTTTTAAATCTAAAAGTGTCACAGGAATATTTGCATTGCAAAGTTGTGCAGCAATTCCACTTCCCATAGTTCCTGATCCAATTACTACAACTTTATTTATTTTCATAAAAATCTTCTTATATAATTTTTCTTCAACATGTAATAAAAAAATGTCCTAATTTAAACTTTGTTGATTTTTTAAATCATCTATTTTTATATGACACCTAATTAAATTTCCACTTTCACTTGTTTGCCATGGAGGTACTTCATTTTTACAAATGTCTCCTAATATACGTGGACACCTTCCTTGAAAACTACATCCATTCTCTGGTGGTTTTTCCTCTACAATATCTTCTGCTACAAGTTTAGGTTTGATATCTGGATCAGGTTCTAAAACTGCTCCTAATAAAACTTCTGTATATGGATGTGATGGAAACTTATACACATTTTTTGATGGGCCAATTTCACATAGTCTTCCTTGATATAAAACTGCAACTCTATCACTAATAGCCCTTACGACTGCTAAATCATGTGAGACGAATACATAAGTTGTTCCAAAATCTTCCTTGAGTTCCTGAAGTAAGTTTAATACTGCTGCTTGAACAGATACATCTAGTGCTGAGGTTACCTCATCACATAAAATTATATCTGGCTTAGCTGCAAAAGCTCTGGCTACGGCTACTCTTTGCTTCTCACCTCCAGATAATTGCCTCGGATACCGTGTAAGATAAAACTCCCCTAATCTTACTTTGTCTAAAACTTCGATTATTTTATTTTTTAATTCCTGTCCTTTTAAACCAAAATAAAGTCTAAGTGGTTGAGAGATAATTTCTTCAACAGTGTGATTTGGATTTAAAGACTCATCTGGGTTTTGAAAGATTAATTGTATGGCTCTTAAATAACTATTATCTCTCTCCTTTAAATCATTAGATAACACTTTATCTTTTTCAAATTTTATAATGCCATCTTTGGTCTTAAGCAATCCAGCAATAGATTTTAAGATTGTAGATTTTCCACTTCCAGACTCTCCAACAAGTGCAAGAGTTTCACCTTTATTAATATTAATATCTATATCTTTGACTGTTGGGTTATTATCTTCAATTTTATTAAATAATTGTTCTAAAAATTTTTGTTTTGCATAACTTATTGATACATTTGATAAATCTAAAATCTCATTTTTTAATATTTTATTTTCTATAGATTTTACAGTTTGTGAATTTAAATCATTTTGGTTTGTAAGCTCTTTATGTTTAAAGCATCTGACATAAGTATTTAAATCATTTATATATTCAAGTGTTGGAGTCTTAATTTTACAGTTATCATCTGAAAATTCACATCTTTCATAAAAACTGCAACCACTTTTAATTGATCCTGGTTGAGGTTGGCTACCTGACATTGAGTTTGGCAATCCAGGTAATGTAAGTTTTGGAATAGATTTTAATAAACCGTATGTATACGGATGAATAGGATTTTTTAAGATACTTCTTACAGGTCCATCTAGGACTATTTCACCAGAATACATTACAATTACTCTATCGCTTACCTGTGCTATTGCTCCAAGATCGTGACTGACATAAACCATAGAAGTATCAGTGTCTTTTGCAATAAAATTTAAAAGTTCTAAAACATGAGCTTGAGTTGTAACATCTAAACCAGTGGTTGGTTCATCTAGTAAAAGAAGTTCTGGACTTCCTGCTAATGCCATAGCAACTGCTACACGTTGCTGTTGTCCACCTGATAATTCATGAGGATATCTTTGAGCCATAGTGTCAGGTGATGGTAATCTTACTTTATTTAATAATTCAGAAATCTTTTTATCTCTATCTTCTTTCTTTAAATCAGTATGCAATTTTAAAGCTTCATCTATTTGATAACCAATCTTAAGATTGGGTGTTAGAGACTGACCCGCATTTTGAGGGATCATTGCAATTTTTCTTCCCCTAATAGTTTCGAGTTCTTTATTTTTCATTTCTAATAAATTATTAGAGTGGAACATGCATTGACCAGAAATTGTAAAAAGGCCATGCTTAACGTAGCCCATCATTGCAAGTGCTAATGTACTTTTTCCTGATCCTGACTCTCCTACTATTCCTACTGTTTCGCCTTTATTTATTGTAGTACTAATATTTTTTAAAATTGATATCTGTTCACCTTTTTGACTTTGAAATCCAATAGTAAGATCTTTGATTTCTTGAACAGAAGTTTTCATTTTAAACTGGTGCCTTTGTTGATCTATCAATCCCTAATGCTTTTGCAAACGCATCAGCTGTCAAATTAATCCCTATAATCAGAGTGCTTAAACCAAATATTGGAGCTAAAACTGCCCAGTATGCAAATGACATTAAACCTCTGGCATTTGATATCATTAAGCCCCAATCTGGAGTTGGTGGACTAACACCAAATCCTAAGAAGGATAATGAACTAAACCCTAGTAACATCCAAGACCATCTCATAGCACCTTCGACCATGATTGCATCTCTTACATTAGGTAAAATCTCATTCCAAATTATAGAAAAATTACTATGTCCTCTTGCTCTAGCAGAAACAATAAAATCTTTAGCTATAACATCATGAGTTGCTGCTCTTGCAACACGCACAATTCCTTTTCCATAAAAAAATCCAAGCGCTGGTATCAAAACTAATGTTGTTGTTCCTAACAAAGATACAATCAAAAGCATCGCTAAAATCCATGGGATAGATAAAAAAGCATCAATTATTCTCATTACAATATCATCTGTCTTACCGCCAACCAAGCCACAAAAAATTCCCAATGCACCACCCCATAACAGAGCTATCAACGATCCAAAAAATGTAACTGTAAGTGCTGTTCTCCCTCCTAAAATGGTTCTAGTAAACACGTCTCTACCAAGGCTATCAGTTCCAAACCAAAATTCAGATGATGGAGGAGTTAGCATTAAAGTGGGATCTATAGCTTTATAGTCATGAGGAACATATAGAGGACTTGTAATTGCTAAGACAACATGAAAAACTAATATTGTTAATCCAATTAACCCTGATGGTTTAGATGCCATTGTCTTTAATATCTCTAGTATTTTTTGAAGAATATTTTTTTGTTTTTCTTTTTTATTATTCATTTTATTTTTTAATTTGAAGAGATTTTAATCTTGGATTTAACATCAAGGTCATTAGATCAGCTATTAAATTGATACTTACATAAATTGAAGCAAGAATAATAGCTAGAGCTTGAACAACTGGTAAATCTCTATTTGATATAGATTCAATAACTAATCTACCTAAACCCGGGTAATTGAAAACAACCTCAGTTACAACTACACCACCTAGTAACCAAGCAATTGTTAATGCAACAACATTTATCGCTGGTAATAATGCATTTGGAAGCACATGTTTAAACACCATCTTCCAATATGGCACTCCTTTTAAAATTGCCATCTGCACGTAATCACTTGCCATTACTTGAATAACACTTGATCTAACCATTCTAGCCATATGAGCTGTCATGATCATAGAAATAGCAATGACTGGTAAAATTATATTTGGAAGTAATTCATAAACTGATACTCCGGTTGGAACAATTACAATTCCAGGCAACCATTCTAGCCAAATTGCAACTATTAGAATTAAAAGTGTAGCACTAACAAATTCAGGTATAGTCATTGAAAATATTGCTATTGTTGAAATTATTATATCTGGCATTTTATCTCTCCATAAAGCAGTAATAATTCCTAATAATAAAGCTATTGGTATTCCAATTAATATTGAGGCTGATGCTAGAACCATTGAATTTTTAACTCTAGGACCAAGAACATCATTAATTTTCATGTCACCACTTAATGAATAACCAAAATCTCCCTGTAAAACTCCAGCAGCCCAAGAAATATATCTCTCATAAGCTGGTACGTTTAAGCCAAGTCGTTCATAACATGCTTCTAATGCGGCTCCATACGCCTCTCTTTCTAAATAAGTGGTGCAAGCATCACCTGGTAAAATTTCAACTCCAACAAATGTTATAAGAGATACTATAAATAGAGTTATTAGACCGAGAAGAATTCTTTTAATTACTAAAAAAAACATATTTTAAATTGTTTATCGAAAAAAAAATTATTTAAAAGATGAAAAAATTTTACAGGCCTTTATTAAGGCCTGTAAAACAATATTTTTTATTAGTCTAGCTTGATTTTATGCCAACGAACTGAGAACACCTCAACTTCATCTAAATTTTTAACTTTTGAAGAAGTTACAACTAATTTAGAAACATGGTAAGGAATCATAGTACCTGACTCTTCCCATAAAGTTTTTTGTGCATTTTGATAAGCAGCTTTTCTTTTTGCAAAGTCAAGCTCACCTCTAGCATTAGATAAATTATTATCAAAGGCAGTGTTCTTAAAATAAGACTCATTCCATTTAGCACCACTATGATAAATTTCATGTAAAGCGCTATCTGCAGGTCTTTCGTTCCAACGTGTCATGGCAACTGGTTTCTTCATCCAAGTTTCTTTCCAGTAACTTTTTGAAGGAGTCATTTTAACCTCAGCTTTAATTCCGGCTTTAGCTAATTGTTGCTGAACAACTTCACCAATTGTTGGCCAAGTTGGTTCTTTTGTTGAAACGTGAATTACCATTTCAATTCCATTTGGATAACCAGCTTCTTTAAGAAGTTTTTTTGCTTGTTTAATATCTTGTGGACATTTCATATCAAGACGATATTGGTCTGATGGTGCTACAGGAGTATCACATGCTACAGTTGCTGCACCTCCCATAACTAAATCAACCAACTCTTGTCTATCAACTGCTA
>QBYI01000050.1 GCA_003282895.1 Pelagibacteraceae bacterium AG-325-F15 | reverse complement strand
TTAAATCTTTTTCCTCAAGTTTAAATTCAATTCTATATTTGTCTGAATTATACATTTCAGATAATTTTTTTCGTGCTCTATAATATAAATCTAATTTTTCTTTTTCTAATATTGGTACAAAATCTAATCTAGGACTAAATCTAATTTGTTTTAAAGATTTATCATCATTTAGTTTTATTAATTCAGACCAATCCTCTAAAATAACGTCTTTATCAATAAATTTAAATTTAACTTTTACTTCAGATAAAATTTTATAAAAATCTGGATTTTGATTTTTTAATTCTTCAGTAACAGTGTAGCCATCCACCAATGTTGATAATCCCCCAGACACCTCGCTTACTATACAATGAAGTAATTGAATACATGGAACAGGATTACGATAAGGATTATCAGTGTGAGGTGCTAAAGCAAGTGAAGTGTATGCTAAATCATTTGGATTTGGTTTTGATTTTACATCAAAATATTCTCCAAAATTAGTTCTTCTTACACTTCCAATTGAATTTGCAAATTTAACAATAAAATTGTCTTCTGTTGGTATATCCTTAATTACTACGAACCCATATTTATAAAAGGACACAAGTAAGTCATACATTTCCTTACTTTCAAAAAAATTATCTTGATATCTAAAGTTTTTAATATCTTTAAGAGTTGAGTCCCATTTTATTTTAGCAATAGGCTTTATTACAGTATCTTCATTAGAAAATTCTTGAGCAATTTTTTTAATCTCTATTTTTGAACTTACACCATCATTAAAATCTATTTCTAAAAAATTTTCATTAATATTTGCTTTATTTATAGAAATTTTATTATCTAATGATGTTGGATCAAATAATCTTTGTTGAGTTCCTTTATCTAAAAATTCATCTCCACCAACTCTTTCTCTTAGCCAGAAAGGATGTATTTCTTTTTTTAATGAACCGTTGTTAAAGTAAACCTTGTTTTGGTTGAGTTCGATTTTCATACTATTTAACTAAGAATTATTTAAAATTTAACTTTATTCAACATAAATAAAATAGTAAGAGTTTTATGTGGATCAATTTAATTCAAAAAATTACCCTATTTATGCTAATTTTTTAAATAATTTAGCAAAAGAGCTAACAAGGTTTTATTACTCTAAATTAAATAAACCTTTTAAAATTTCAAATAAGCTTAAAGGAAAAGGTTACGATCCTGTGACAACATCAGATAAGGCTTTTGAGAAATTTATAAGGCTAAAAATAAAAAAGAAATTTCCAGACCATCAAGTGATAGGCGAGGAGTTTGGCTATAAAAAATCAAAAAGTGATTTTACTTGGATAATTGACCCTATTGACGGCACTAGATCATTTGTAATTGGTAACCCTACTTGGAGTAATCTAATCTCTTTAAATTACAAAGGAATTCCAATTTTAGGATTAGCAAATTTCCCAGTACTTAAAAAATATTACCTTAATTATTCAGATAAAATTGCTTATGTGGTTAATAATGGAAAAAGAAAAAAGATTTCAGTCAATAAGAAGGTAACATTTACAAATGTAAAAGTTTCAGCTGCATTCCATGGTTGGTTGCCCTTAGATAAACAAAAAAAAATCCCTCAAATTTTAAAATTAATGCAATTTCCTTGTAGTGATGCCTTAAGTTATTCTCATCTTGCTGAAGGTAGAGTGGATATTGTAATTCAATGTTCAAATAAAATTTGGGATATACACCCACTAATACCAATAATAAAGGCTGCTGGTGGATATATTTCAACTTGGGATAATAGAGATGCTGTAAATGCAGGAAATATTTTAGTGTCTTCAAATAAAGATATTCATAATAAATTTTTAAAATTATTAAAACCAGTTTCAAAATGATACCAACTAAAGCTCAGGAAATTTTAGATTTTTGGTTTAAAGAAACACCTTCAGAGAAAAGATTTAAAAAAGATGATGCATTCGATCAAATTATAAAAGATAGATTTTTAAATGATTATGAGCTTGCAAGTCAAAATGAATACGATGATTGGCAAGATCAACCAATGAGTGCTCTAGCATTAGTTATTCTTTTTGATCAGTTTTCTAGAAATATGTTTAGAGATGATAAAAAAGCTTTTGCACAAGATCATAAAACAAGACTAATTGTAAACGATGCAGTTTATGCTGGTTATCTTGAAGCAATGAATGAAAGCCAAAGGTTCTTTATGATTTTACCTCTTATTCATAGTGAAGAGATAACTGATCATGATATGGCATATTATTTATTGAATAAATATTTAAGAGAGCACGAAGGATATGTTCAAATTAAAAAATTTTGGCAAGATCACACTAAAGCTATACGTCAATTCCACAGATACCCTCATAGAAATAAAATTCTTGGAAGAGAGTCAACTGAAGAGGAAATCGCATATTTAAATGGACCTAATTCATCTTGGTAAAAAATGAATTTAAAATTTGTTTATAAAATCATTAATAACGATGAATTGAAAAAAGCTAAATTATCTGGAACTTATTCAGGGTCCTCTAAAGATATTGAGGATGGCTACATTCATTTTTCAGGTCAAGATCAAGTTGAGGGAACTCTCCAAAAATATTTCAAAGGACAACAAAACTTAATATTACTTAAAGTAGAAACTTTAAATTTAGACCATTTAGTTTGGGAGCAAGCTTCAGATGGTAATTTTTTTCCTCATTTATATTCTTCACTTGATTTGGCTAATGTAGCTCATGAATATGAAATTATTTTACAAGATGACGGAAATCACAAATTACCAGACAATTACTAATCTGCACTTCCCAACAAATTTACCGTCAAAACACCAGCAATGATTAACGCTAAACCTATTAATGAATATAAGTTTGGTATTTGATTAAATCTAAATATACCAACGATCACTGTAGCAATGATTGTTAAACCTGCAAATGATGCATAAGTAATCCCCATTGGAATATTTTTCATTACCATTGAGAGCGCATACATGCACATTACAATTGTAATTCCTGTAATAATACTTGGAAAGAGGAGAGTAAATCCTTCAGCACTTTTAGCAAAACTGTTTGAAGTTACCCCTAAAATTACTGCTAAACCTAAAAATAAATATGAACTAATAAGACTCATACTGTAATTTAAATGAATTTTGTTGAAATATATAGAATTATTTAAGTGACCATTTGATAGCATCTTCCATTCGATCATCTCCCCAAAAGAGTTCATTTTTTACAACAAAAGATGGACTACCAAATATTTTATTTTCTCGAGCTGAATTAGTATTTTCACAATATTTGTTTTCATTATTAGATGATTTTGCCTTAGAAATAATCTTATCTTTATCAAGATTTAATTCTTTACAAACTTCAGAAATACTTGGTTCTATTGCTGGTTCTTTACTTTCTTGAAACCATTTTTTATAAGTTGAAATAACAAATTTTTCTCCCCAACCTTTTTCTAAACCAAGAATTGCAATTTGATTAGCTAAATCAAATTCGGATAATGGGTAGGGAACAGGTGTTTTTGCAATAAAACCATATCCTTCTGCACGCCTTTCAATATCTCTCCACATGTAATTAACTTTGTTCATCTTTTCTTTTGGAAATGGGATATTATTCATTTCCTTCATAATTGCTCTAACTGAAAATGGTTTCCAATTAAATTTTACTCGATGTTCTTTTTCAACATCAAGTATTCTCGTGACAGATAGATAGGTGTAAGTACTTCCTATCGAGAAATAGAAGTCTATACCGCTCACTTATTTTGGTATTTTTGTAGCGCCTGTTTCAAGTGAAATCATTTTTCCATCTTGATATTTAAATACAGCCATTACCGCTTCAGTATTACCATCATTAAATGATACAAATGAGTGTTCAACTCCAATTTCATCATTTTCGAACAAAACTCTAATTTTATCTCTTTTGATATCACCACTCATTGCCCACTTAATTACATCTGCTTTACTTAAAACATTACCTGATGCATGCATTGTAAACTTGTAATCATCATGTAAAATTTCATTCATTGCCGCTTCATCTTTTGATTCCATTGCAGCATTATATTTTGCTAATATTGACATATTTATTCTCCCCACATTCCATGGAATTCATAGACTACTGCTTCTTCATTTCCAACAACCCATCCGTCATGTCCAGGTTGAATTGAATATGCGTCTCCAGCTTTATAAGTTAGTTCAGTTCCATCATTATGTCTTGCACAGACAGCGCCAGATACAATTATACCTAGATGTGTTGCCTGACAACTATCACCACCGACTGTTGGTTTAATATCTTTTGACCACTGCCAACCAGGTTGCAAAGTAAGCTTCATTACCCTTTGATTTCCAACTTTTACTGCTTCAATTTTAGCGTTATTAAAATTGTTATTAACTTCATCCGCCTTATCAAATGTTTTTACCTCTACACCAGCCATTATCCCCTCCTTAGTTATATTAAGCGTTATAATCCATTACATTATCTTCACATTCAACAAAATTATGAGGCTCAAAAAAATCATTCATTTGACCTAATTGTTTATTAATTGCATCTGGATCAGTCCCTTTCCACCAACAAAACATTTGAAGAGTTTCACCAGGTGTATTCCATGTCATTTGACATTTGGCATTTTCTCCAGTCATTGACTTAACAATATCTTCCATTTTCATTGAGCCAACAACTTCCATCATTTTAGCTTTTGCTTCCTTAGATTTAAAAGTGTGAGTTACCATGTAGTTTTTCATAGATTATCCTTCCTTTGTTTCCTTATTAATAAAGCGTTTGTATAACTTTTTTAACTCTCTCTTTTCCATTAGGAATTAAGTTTTCTAAAAAAGTATGACAAGCGTCTGTTTTTTGTTTATCGTATTTTGAGCCATAATGCTTATCAACAGCTTTATTAACTCCTTCATCCCATTTTGTTTCAGCAATACCAATTTCTAAAGCGTAAGCTTTAAAAACTTTAACTGATGCCATTGATTTTTCTTTCATACTATATTCAAATGTCTCACCAGATGGTAAAAAGTAATTAGCCATGTAAATCCCACTGCAATCCCAAGCTTTTTCTTTATCTGAGTCATTCATACCTGCATATGAGTTTGTGATAAGTATTACTGAAATTAAAATTAAATAAATTTTTTTCATAATATTAATACTTGTATTCACCAGACATTTGGTTCATTGAAGTAGAAAATCCTGGAGCTTTAGATTTTAAATTTTGTCTACTTGAAAAACCAGATCCAGTAATATTTTCATATTTTCCAGTTCCTTTTACAATTTCGAAAGTACCAGTTCCACCAACTCCACCAGTTCCTTCACCTTCATATTTCATGAAAACACTTTCACCATCAAATAAATCAAATCTACACATACCAGTTTCATCTTTAAATTTACCAGCTTGTAAAGTTAATCCACCAATACAATGCATTGTTGATTTATGAAATATACTATCAGGATTTTCATCTGCTAAACCAGCTATACCATCATAAGTAACTGACATATCACCTTTACCAGCATTCATGACATTTACTTTCCATGCGCCCA
>QBYI01000049.1 GCA_003282895.1 Pelagibacteraceae bacterium AG-325-F15 | reverse complement strand
ATGCTCAACAATTAATAGTACTGCCATTATATAACCTTTGCCTCATTTTTAAGTTTTTGAACTAATTCTGCAACACTTGAAACTTTTATTCCAGCTTGTCTTTTAGGCGGTTCTTCAACTTTTATTTGTTGTATTTTTGATGATATATCAACACCTAAATCTGATGCATTAATTTGTTCAATTGGTTTTTTCTTTGCCTTCATAATATTTGGTAGTGAAGCATATCTTGGTTCGTTAAGTCTTAAATCACATGTGACAATTGCTGGCGTATTAACTTCGATCGTTTCTAATCCTTCATCAATTTCTCTGGTCACTTCAAGTTTTCCATCTTTTACATCTATCTTTGATGCAAATGTTGCTTGTGGCCAGTCTAATAATGCACTTAACATCTGCCCTGTTTGATTACAATCATCATCTATAGCTTGTTTTCCCATAAATACTAAATCAGGTTTTTCTTTTTCAACTATTTTTTGTAAAATTTTCGAAACAGCCAATGGCTCAATAATTCCTTCAGCCTTTACGTGAATTCCTCTATCAGCTCCTACAGCTAATGCTTTTCTTACAGTTTCTTGAGATTTTTCCTCACCAACAGTTATAGCGATAACTTCTGTGGCCTTTCCAGCCTCTTTAATTTTTACTGCTTCTTCTATAGCATTATCATCTGGTGGATTTGTTGACATCTTAACATTTTCAGTAACAATTCCAGAGCCATCTTCTTTAACTCTTATTTGGACATTGTAATCAATTACTCTTTTTACAGCGACTAAAATTTTCATTAAGCTCTTAATAAATTATTTTCAGAATCATACGGACTCTCTTCAATTACTGTAGCGTCGTACATTTCTCCTAAAATATCAACTTGTAATTTGTCGCCCACATTTGAAAAGTCTGGTTTGACCATTGCTAAAGCTATTGATTTATCTAATCTGAAACCAAACTCACCACCTGTTGCTCGCCCTACAACTTTGTTATCTTTATATATAGGGTTATTTCCTAATACATCTGCATCTTTCGTGTTGTGAACCTCTAATGTAACTAATTTGTTATCAAATCCTTTTTCTCTCCATTTGTTTAGTGCCTCTAGACCAATAAAATTCCCTTTGTTAGGGTGAACAAATCTATCTAATCCAGACTCATACGGAGAGTACTCAATTGAAAGCTCTGTACCAACTAATTTGTAAGATTTTTCTACTCTCAAACTATTCATAGCTCTAATACCGAAGGGTTTAATTCCGAGATCTTTTCCAGCTTCCATTAACTTATCAAAAATATGATTTTGATATTCAATTGGATGATGTAATTCCCATCCCAACTCTCCTACAAAATTAACTCTCATTGCGTTAACTGGTGCATATCCAACATTTACATTTTTAGCTGTCAACCATTTGAAATTTTCATTAGAAAAATCATCTGTTGAAACTTTTTGCATTAATTGTCTTGCCTTTGGACCAGCAACAACTAAAACGCCGGTGCTATTAGTTAAATCTTCAAAAATAACAGACCCATCTGTTGGCATCCATTTCTGGATCCAATCATGATCAAGTCTTAAATTTGCACCTGCAGAAACTAAATAATAACTATTTTCTGCTTCTTTCATAATTGTAAACTCAGAATGCACTCCACCTTTTGTATTTAGGGCATGACATAAATTTATTCTTCCAATTTTTTTTGGAAGTTTATTAGCAACTAAATAATCTAAAAATTCCTCAGCTTTAGGTCCTCTAATTCTACATTTTGCAAAAGCAGTCATATCTAAAAGACCAACGTTTTCTTTTACATTTTGACATTCTTTTTTAATTGCATCAAACCATTTTGACCTTCTAAATGACCAATCATCTTTTTGCTCCATACCATCAGTTGCAAAAAAATTTGGTCTTTCCCAACCAAATTTTTGACCAAACACAGCACCAAGATTTTTCATTCTTTCATAACATGGAGCTGTTCTTAAGGGTCTTGCGGCTGGTCTTTCTTCATCTGGATAATGAACAATAAACACATGACTATATGCTTCCTCATTTTTTGCCTTTAAATAAGATTTAGTTGCATAATTTCCGTAACGTCTCGGCTCAACTCCTAGCATATCAATAGTTGGTTCACCGTCTACAATCCACTCAGCTAATTGCCAACCAGCGCCTCCTGCTGCTGTTATTCCAAAACTATGTCCCTCATTTATCCAAAAATTTTTTAATCCCCAAGCTGGTCCAACTATTGGGTTACCATCTGGTGTATAACAGATTGCACCGTTATAAACTTTTTTTACTCCTACTTCTCCAAACGCAGGAACACGATGAATTGCCCCTTCAATATGTGGTGCTAATCTGTCTAAATCCTCTTGGAATAATTCGTATTCAGAATTTTTTGAAGGTCCTTCAACATAGCATGCAGGTGCACCATCTTCATATGGACCTAAAATTAATCCACCAGCCTCTTCTCTCATATACCATCTGCTATCACTATCCCTAAGCACACCCATTTCTGGTAAACCATCCTTTTTTCTTTTTTGAATTTCAGGATGTGGTTCTGTAACAATGTATTGATGTTCAACAGGTATTACTGGAATATCTAAACCAACCATTTCACCAGTTTGTCTTGCAAAATTTCCTGAACAAGAAATAATATGTTCACACTCTATCGATCCTTTATCAGTTTCAACTACCCAACCATCTTTAGTTTGTTTCATAGAAAGTACAGTTGTATTTCTATAAATCTCAGCACCCATATTTCTTGCACCGGTAGCCATTGCTTGTGTTAAATCTGCTGGTTGAATGTATCCATCTTCTGGATGTTGAATTGCACCTACTAAGTCATCTGTATGACATAGAGGCCAAATTTCTTTAACTTGTTGAGGTGTTAAAAATTTTACATCAACACCTATTGTTTGCGCAACACCAGCGTATTGATGGTACTCATCCATTCTATCTTTTGTGCTTGCTAATCGAATGTTAGACACAACACTAAAGCCAACATTTTGACCCGTTTCCTCTTCTAATTTTTTATAAAGATCGACAGCGTATTTATGAAGTTGTCCAACAGAATAACTCATATTAAACAAAGGTAACAATCCTGCTGCGTGCCATGTCGAACCTGAAGTTAACTCTTTACGTTCTACAAGGACTACATCTGACCATCCTTTTTTTGCTAAATGGTAAAGCGCGCTGACGCCTACTACTCCACCGCCAACTACTACAACTTTAGTTTTTGTTTTCATCAGCAATACCTACTAAATTTTTTTAAATAACGAAACAAAATTATATATGAGAACAATTAAATTGAACTACCAAGCGGGATAGGATTTGACACCATTGTAGTCAACCAACAGTTCATTAGCTCACCGTCTTCTATGTATTTTTCTACTTGCCAATTAAACTTATGGTAAATCTTATTCTTATCTAAAATAATTACTTCAAATTGAGCCCAATTATCACTACTTCCAAGCTTAGTTATAGTGTGACTTAAATGATCAATCATCATTTGGTAAGAGTCCCCCTTAAGCATTCTTTTAAAATTAGGTAAAGGTCCTGTCACTTTCTTATTATTCGGATGTGCAAAATTCCAAGTTTGTTCAATACCACTATCCTTGAAATTTAGATCATTTTTTTGAAGTCCAGTAAGTTGAATTTTAACAACCTCAGAAGGTAAAATACTCTCATTAGGTTTTAATAATTCAGCTTTGGATATTGAGGTACAAAATAAAATAATTATTAAAATATTTATTTTTGTTTTTAAAATTTTAAACATTTTTATATATAATCGTACAGCAAAGTATTGCCTTAATATAACATGCGTGATGACGCATATATTTAATATTTCCTTTAATTTAAGTGATTATTCCGTCGTTTTGTATTTGCTATTATTAATTATAAAAACGAACAGAATGGGTAAAACTAAAGTTAATACTGTCACAACAATTAATAAAATACCTAGCTCAGAAAAATCTGCTGATGTTTGAATCTCTCCACTTACTTTGTCTTTAACTTCTCTTGTGACTACAAATATCTCATTTAAATACTTCGTTAACAAGGCGCTCGCTGAAAGTGCAAGATTTGTGAATGAAGCAAAAACTGCAAAAAAAGTTGCTTTAAGGTGAGATGGAGCATTTTTTGCTATCCAAGCTAATAATGGTATCATAGAGACTTGCCCCAATGGCGACTCTAAAGCAGTGTTTATAATTGCTATAAATTTTGCATCCACAACACCACTCGTTAAAGAAGATGTCCAATTATGAAAACCATAATACATTCCAATACTTGGTAAAAATAAAATTGATCCCGCAATACTTAATACAACTATTATTTTAGCAATTGAATTGTTTGCCATAAATGGTCTAAGCAAAACAATTCCAGCTAGAGTTAAGATAGATGCTAAAAGAGATAAAACTGAAAAGAATTGTTCATTAAACTTAAGTACATCTATTTCAAACCAAGAAAGGCCTGGGCCTGGGCCTGGCATCGCTCTAAATATAAATATAATTACAGCAGTTCCAACAATTGTTAATCTCAAATTTTCAGGTAATTCTTTAATAAGTTTGAACATTAAAAATAAGATTATTATTACAGAGCCAATAAAAACGATTTCTTGTGCGAATGGAACTTTGAATGAACCTATTGATAATGTAAAAATAACAAATATTAAACTACCACCTAAAATCCACCAATTAATTTTTGTTTTGTCTGATCCTCTCTCATCTTTAAAGGTCAGACCTTGTAATTTTAGAATTTCTTTTTTTTTGTTTCTTAAGTATTTCGCTAATCCAACACCTAAGATAGATACAAATGGTATGACTAATGCATAAATATAAATAGAGCCATATAGCTGAATTTTATTTGTTTGATCTAAATTTTCAACATCTCTAAATAAAATTACATTTACCAATGCAACTAGGACTGTTCCACCAATTATTGCAAAACGACCTAGTGTTTGCATTGTGGTATGCATTGTTTTGATTTGATCTTTGCTATAGTCATTTCCTTGGTCATCGTTCAAAGGAACTGCTTCAACCGTCATTGCATCAGCAACAACATCCTGAACGACATATCCAACTGGAGCTAAAAGCACGCTGATTACGAACCAGGTTTCTACAGAAAATATTTGTGCCATATATTCTGTATGTATAATTAGGCCGTACATAATTAATAAACTTATGGCTATTAGGAATGCACCAACGTAGACCATGTAATTTTTTCTCTCCCATATAAGATCAACTAAATGACCTAAGGGCATTTTCAAAGCCCATGGAATTCCAGCCCAAAATCCTAAACCTGCTAAAAATGCAGCTGATAAATTTAGATAATCTTTAACAAAAAAAGTTCCTACAATGCCAGTAAGTCCTGATATTCCTGCAGCCAAATAAACCATTAATGGTGGAAGATATGTCCATTTAAACTGTCGACCTAAATCTAAGAAAGTATTATCAAAAAAATTAATTATTTTTTTCATGATGTATTGATCTTATTTTACAATAACTTAAATTTTAAGATCAAGTCTAGGTTTCCAAAATGGTCTAAATAACTCAATTTTTGGACATCTGTTCATTACCACTTTTAATCCAGCATCTTCCGCTAATTTTGCAGCCTCATGATCAACAACACCGATTTGTCCCCATAAAACTTTGGCGTTAATAGCAATGGCCTCTTCTGCAATAGCATAAAGATCTTCTGGTTTTCTAAAAACTTCTACCATATCAATCGGTCTATCGATTGATTTTAAATCTGGGTAAACTTTTAAACCTCTTATTTCAGTTATACCAGGTCGTGGATTTACTGGAATCATGTCATAACCTGTCTCATGTAAAACTCTTAGCACACCATAACTAAATTTAGTTTTATCAGGACTAGCTCCAACCATTGCAATTGTCTTTACTGAACTCAGTATATTTTTTAAATATTCATCTGAGTAAGGTTCATTATGATTCATTAATTTTATTTTTTTTTATTTTTTTG
>QBYI01000048.1 GCA_003282895.1 Pelagibacteraceae bacterium AG-325-F15 | reverse complement strand
TGATGTTGTAAGGATTGATAAAATTCAACATAATCCTAACATGGACACATCATGGCTTCCTGAAAATAAAGATCTTATATATTCAAGTTATGAAGATAGTGGAGGAAAAGGAGCGTCACATTCTGCTACAAGTGATATTAAAAGTCCATGCCATTGGCCTTGGAGCGGAATTGTAATTAATTACGATGGTGGTGTCAATCCTTGTTGCTTAGTGGATGATCCAAAATCAGATTTTGACAATATCTATGAAAAACCAATAGAAGAAATATGGAATAGCGAAAAGTATATTTCCTCAAGATCTGAATTTACTGACCAAAAAGAAATAACAGTAAATACAATTTGCAATGTCTGCAAAAATGAAACACATTCTAAAAGATTAAATAGAGTTGATGGATCATTTGCAATAAAAATTTAAATTACTATCTATGATCCTCAACTATTTGGACATAGTTGTAATCAGGATCTAGAAAAAAACAAGTACTCACAGGATCAAAATCAGATTTTAGTGGAGGCGAGATAAATTTAATTTTATTTTTTCTTAACCTTTTAAAATAATTATGAATATTTTTAACTGTAAAACATATATGCATTTGCTTTAGTTTACTAAACTTTTCAATTTTAACTTTTTGTGATGACTTAGGTTTTTCAAATTCTATTAGTTCAATATAAGTTTTGTCAGGAAGATCAATTTTAACTACTTTTGCTTTACTTTTTTTAAGCCCAATTAGGCTGTTAAAATATTTTCCTTCTTCAATAAGTTCTTTTTTTAATTTAAGTCCAAGAATTTTTCCATAAAATTTCTTTGATTTAATAATGTTTTTTACAATTAATCCAACATGTCTCGTCTTAATTATCATTATTTTTCTCCTCTATAATATTGTTTTTTTCTATTTTTATTATTCTATTACACTTAATTAAGTTTTTCTTTTTATGAGAAATAATTATTAATGTTTTATCATTCAATAAGTCGTATATATCATTCATAAGTAAATCTTCAGTTTCATTATCCAAAGCAGTAGTCGCTTCATCTAAAATTACCACTTCAGAATCAAAATAAAATAATCTAGCTAAAGCGATTCTTTGTTTCTGACCTCCTGAAATTTTTAATCCTTTTTCCCCAATGTGCATTTTTGAATTGTTTTCTCTTTGTTCAACTAGTTCATTTAGTTTGGCTTTTTCTATTGATTTCTCTATTTTATTAGAATTTATTTCATCATCTTTAACGCCAATTGCAATATTTCTCTCTAAAGTATCATCAATTAAATAAATATCTTGGGGGGTGAATGAAATCATAGATTGCCATTGTTTTTTGACACTGTTTAAATCCATATCATTTATAAATATTTGACCATTGGATGGAGACAGTAAACCTAAAATAATATCTATAAGTGTAGATTTGCCCACACCCGAGTCGCCATGTATTCCGATTTTATCGCCCTTATTGATGTTAAGATTTAGATTTTTAATTATATAGTTTTCATTTTGATTATATTTAAATGACATATTTTTAATTCTTAAATTATTAAATTTAATAATATTTTCTTTATTAGTTTTTTTAACACTTGTTTCATTTTTGTTTTCACTCTCTAGAATTGTATCTTTATATAGAAGTGAGGTTGCGTGCCTTGTTTTTCTAAGGTTCGCAAATTGAGATATTATAATATTTAGAGATGGTATAAGCCTAATTGATGCAAAAGCAAATAAACCTAATATAGATAAGTAATCTGTTGTCTCAACATTGAGCATTACTAAAAAATATAAAGATGAAAGTATAACAATAGTTATTATAATTAATTCAACAATATATTTAGGAACTATCTTTATCACCTCTAAATTAATTCTAACTTTTACAAAATTATTTTGATGAAAAATTAGTTTTTTTAAAAAAAAATCTTTTAGATTATAAATTTTAATTATTTTAAATCCATTTACACTTTCTAAAATGGTTTTAATTAAACCCGATGAATGATAATTGTCTTCTTTTCCATATTTAGTTAATTTTTTTCCAAACAAAAAATCAAAACTTAAACCAAACAAACTAAAAATAGAAAAGCTTACTAGCAACAGTGTTAAATTATTTAATCCTAAAAGAATCGCAATTGAAATTACAATTACAACTTCACTAAGAATAAATAAAATAGATTTTATATTACTTTGAAATTCATGGCTTAAATTATTAATAGAATGAATATACTCAGCAGAGTTCTTGTTTAAATATCTTAAATATGAAAATGATTGAAAACTACTGAGTAATTTAATCCTCAAATCTGATGAAACTTTATGTGAATAAGTAAAAATTTTTTTTTTTACGTAAATAGATAATATAGTTTTTGCTAAAAAGGATATTAATAAAACAGCACTAATAATGATAATTACCTGTTCTTTTGAAAAAGAGCTAAAATCTAAGTATGGCGAATATTTATTTGTAAAATCATTATAATCTAAAATAATATTGATATATGGATAAATTATTCCAATTGAAAATATTTCAAGAATAGTTGCTACTAAAAATAAAAAAGTAATAATTGGTAGACCTTTTTTATTATCGCCCAAAAGGTAAAATATTTCTCTAATATAATTTTGTGGATTAGATTTCAAAAGACTACTTAAGATTATAATTTAAAAATTTTACCATGCTGTTCTACCTCCATCAACAGATATGACCGCTCCATTTATATAAGATGAAAAATCAGATAATAAAAAAATCAACAAATACCCAACTTCTTCTTTTTTACCAAGTCTTTTCATTGGTATGAGTTTAGATATTTTTTTTAAAAAGGTTTTGTTTTGAAAATTATAAACACCTCCAGGAGCTATTGCATTACATCTTACATTATTGTTTGCCCAATAGGTTGAGGTATATTTAGTTAAGCCTATTATCCCAGATTTAATTATTGAATATGAAACAGGTTTTACTTGTTTTTTTTTACTTTTTTTACTTTCATAAATATGCTGTGTTGGAGATATAATTCCAAGGTCTGAAGAAATATTAATGATATTTCCATTTTTTTTTTTGGAAAAATATTTACCAAAAATTTTTGTGCATATTAAAGCCCCCTTTAATCCAACATCAAACTCTTTTTGGAAAAATTCCATTGGATATTCCTCAAGACTACAGTCATTCTTTTTTAAAAAATTTACATCAGGGTTTAAAGCTGCATTATTTACCAAACCATCAATTTTTTTATACTTTTTTAAAATTTTTATTTTAATTTCAGCAATTTTTTTTTCATTAGATATGTCTACACAAAAACCCAATATCTTTTTTTTATATTTTCTTTTAATTCTTTTAATCTCTTTTTGTAAAAGAATTTGATTATTATCTAAAATAATTGGTCTACCTCCAAATTTTAATATCAACTCACAAAATAAAGATCCTAAAAAACCAGCACCGCCTGTTACAATAATTACTTTATTATCAAGCTTCATTTTGTTTGACCTCCATCTATAATTATATTAGCCCCAGTGGTAAAAGAGGATAACTCAGATGATAAAAACATCACGATATCAGCTACATTTTTAGTAGTTCCAAATTTATTTAGGGGAACATTATTTTTTATATAATTAATCACTTCTTTTTTATTTTTTTTAATTTTATGATCCCAGTTTCCATTTTTAAAAAATATATTGCCGGGTGAAACAGCATTAATTCTAATGTTATTTTTTGCCAATATTTTTGCTTGATTTTTTACAAAAGATATAAGAGCAGCTTTAGAAACAGAGTAATCTATTGGAGCACCCAAAGAATCTACACCACATATTGAGGCAATACATACTACAGAAGAAGTTTTTGATTTTTTTAATAATTTTTTAAAATAGTAAATAGAATTTATTGTTGATAGCAAGTTAAGATGAATTGAGTTGATCCAGTTTTCATAATTTTCTTCCCCAATAGTATTATTTGGTGTACTGTACCCAATATTGCATATTAAAGAGTCTATTTGATTAGTTTTTTTTTTCACAAACTCATAAAATTTTCTTGTTTCGGTTACACTAGTTAAATCTCCTGGAAAAATGTAAAGATTTTTATCATTAATTTTTTTTTTAGCTTTCTTTAAATTTTTCAAATCTCTAGAATTAATAAATACTGAACAACCTTCTTTTGAAAAACTTTTGGCGATCTCTAAACCAATTCCTTTCGAACCACCTGTAACAACTATTTTTTTATTCTTAAGTTTTAAATTCATTTATAAAAGAATTAATAAACGATCTATTTTTTTTAAGCAAATCAAGATGTCTTTTATTTTTACTTCTGGCTGTTTGTAATATTAGGTTTTTCGAATAGTTTTTTGATATAATAAACTTAAAAAAAAAATTAAAATCAAAATCTCCCTTACCCAAATCTATTGTAGATTTATTTTTTTTTCTATCTTTTATATGAATATTGTCTATATAATTATAAAGAGTTTTCATTTCAGATTTTACACTGTTACCAAGATGGGCACTATTGCCAGTATCATAATTTAAGCCAAATTTTTTAGAATTAAATTTTTTGATAAATATTAAATTTTCTTTAGGCTTGAAATCTGTTTCAAATAAAATTTTAGAATTATTTGGAATAAATTTTTCAAACGCTTTAATATTTTCAATTAGTTTTTTTTTTTCTGATTTTTTTTTTACAGAACTAAAATCTACAATTGGTAAAACAATATACTTAATTTTTAAAATTTTTGAATTAATTAAGATCTTTTTTAAATACTCTAAAGCGTTAAGATTATATTTTTTTTTATAAAAAGGATTCTCCATAAAAAAATCACAGGTGATACTTTCAATTTTAATTTTATTTATTTTTTTTAAAAGTTTTATTTTGGCAATACCTTCTTTGGTAAGAATTGGATTTTTATCTATATTAAAACTATCAATAGTCCACTCAATTAAATTAAAGCCATTTTTTTTTGCTAGACTAAATTCTTTAGCCCAGTTCTCAAAAGGAAATGACTGAATTCTCCCTCTTTGTATTTTTGATAATCTGCCTTGCATAAACCCAATATTCATTTGTAAAATCCTTTTACAGTCCAACCACCATCTATTACAATATCTTGTCCATTTATGAAGCTTGATGCATTAGATATTAAAAAAATTGCAGGCACAGCTATTTCTGACAATGATCCCCATCTGTTTAATAAGCTATGTTTACTTATTATTTTTCTTTTATTTTTATCATTAAATGATTTTTTGGTCATATTTGATTTGATATAGCCGGCTGACAATGAATTTACCCTTATTTTTTTTTTAGAAAGATCAAATGCTAAAGATCTCGTCAAACCATTCAAGGCAGATTTTGATGATGAATAAGAGGGATTATTTGGAAAAGCTAAGTTTCCATAAATTGATGAAATATTCAAAATTGATCCACTATGACTTATAGTTTCAATAATATTAGATAAAAAAAAATAATGATTTATAAGGTTTATATTTATTGTTTTTTTAAAATATTCAGGTGATTGCATTTTTTTTTTTGAAGGTATCGTAACTGATAAGCAATTAATTATTGCCCAATTTTTTTTATATTTTTTCTTTAATTGCTTTGCTACGTTTTTAACCTCTTCTAAATTTTCAAAATCACATTTCATAAACTTAGCATTTAAATTTGGTTTAGTTCTTGAAATGATAACTAATTTAGCTTTCAAAAGTATTAGTTTTTTAGCAATTTCTAAGCCTATACCTTTTGATCCTCCTAAAATTATAATCTGTTTTTTTTTAAAGTTAAAATAATCTTTTAAAAATTCGCTCATATTTTTATTATGGTTTTACTAAATTCAAATAATTAAATTTTTTTGATTTTAAAATTGCGGATATAATCTTAAATTCATCAATACTGTCAATCTGGGTCAAGCATATATAATTCATTAAAAAAAACCTATTTTTTTTCCCAAATCTATTGTCCTTTTTTAGAAACGTTTTTTTTTTAGATATATAAAAAGAACCATTTTCAACTACTGAAATATTGCCATCTTGACGCCTTTTTCTTTTGAAAGGGTTGTAATTGATTGGTTTTGTTTTTCCATTATTTTTTTGTTCCCATAAACATGGATGTAAATCAACTGCTGAAAATAAAGTATCACATTTGTAGTTATTAAAATTAATTATAGCCTGATCCAAATCTTTTTGTGACCTTAAAGGTGAAGTTGGCTGCATAAATACTACATTATCTATATCTTTTTTTAAAATATCTTGGATATAATTAATTGCGTGAGTTACTGCATTGTCAGGCATAATGATATCATCGCATAAAGACTCTGGTCTATTAATGATTTCAGCACCATATTTTTTTGAAATTTTTTTTATTTTGTTGCAATTTGTAGTTACATAAACTGCATCAATATAATTTGAATTAATAGCAGCTATTATGCTGTAAGATATTAGTGGGTGATCATTTATTTTTTTGATATTTTTATCTGGAACTCCTTTGGAGCCCTTTCTAGCAGGAATAATTGCAATATATTTTTCTTTTTTGTACATTATATCTAATTATTCAAAAAATAGATTCTGATAACCCACCAT
>QBYI01000047.1 GCA_003282895.1 Pelagibacteraceae bacterium AG-325-F15 | reverse complement strand
CGCAAAAAGAGACTCTATCGATATGGGGCAAATATATAATTTTCTTGGCCTAACATCGGGCTACATCAATAATGATCAAGATGATGAAGATAGAAAGAAAAATTATAACTGCGACATAACCTATGCAACTAATAGTGAATTAGGTTTCGATTATTTGAGAGACAATATGAAATTTTCAGAGAAAGAAATGGTTCAGAGAGAACATGCTTTTTCTATTGTAGATGAAATTGACTCCTGCTTGATTGATGAGGCTAGAACTCCCCTTGTTATTTCAGGGTCTGCCGATGATAAAACAGCTCAATATCTTGCAATAGATAAACTTGTAAAACAATTAAATGATAAAGATTACGAAATTGATGAAAAAGATAAAAGTATTCTTTTAACTAATGATGGTATTAACAATGTAGAAAAAATTTTTTCTGATGCGGGTATTTTAAAAAATAATAATTTTTATGATCCAGAAAATTTAGGTCTAGTTCATCATGTAAATCAAGCATTACGTGCAAATCATTTATTTGAAAAGGGTAAAGATTATATTGTTAAGGATGAAAGTCTAAAAATTATTGATGAACTTACTGGTAGAATTTTAGAAGGTAGAAGATTTGGTGATGGATTACATCAAGCATTAGAAGCAAAAGAAAAAATTACTATTCAGGCAGAAAATCAAACCTTAGCCTCGATAACTTATCAAAATTATTTCAAACTTTATAAAAAAATATCAGGATGTACAGGAACAGCTGCAACTGAGGCTGAGGAATTTTTTGAAATTTATAATTTACCAGTAGTGGTAATACCTACAAATAATGAAATGATCAGAAAAGATTATAATGACCAAATTTTTAGAACTGAAGGTGAAAAAAATGATGCAATTATTGACAGGATTGTAGACTGCCATACTTTGGGGCAACCTATTCTAATATTTACATCAAGTATAAATAAATCAGAAGTTTATTCAAAATTATTAAACAAAAAAAATATTAAACATGTTGTCTTAAATGCAAAAAATCATGCAAATGAGGCAGAAATTATAGCAAATGCTGGTAAGGAAAATTCAGTCATAATTACAACCAGTATTTCTGGAAGGGGTGTAGATATTCAATTAGGAGGTAAAAAAGGATCTGTTCAGGATAATCAATTAAAAATTGATAAGGATAAGATTAAAACGCTGGGTGGTTTATTTGTTATTGGCACAGAAAGAATGGAGTCTCGAAGGGTTGATAATCAGGCTAGAGGAAGGGCTGGTCGACAAGGTGATGAGGGAAGTTCTATCTTTTATGTAAGTTTAGAGGATGATTTAATGAGGATTTTTGGTTCAGAATCTATGAATAATATGCTCGAAAAATTGGGATTAAAAGATGGAGAGAGCATTGACCATCCATGGATTAATAAAGCATTAGAGAGAGCACAACAAAAAGTTGAAGCAAGAAACTTTGATATACGTAAAACATTAATTAAGTTTGATAATGTCTTAAATGATCAAAGACACGTTGTATTTTCGCAAAGAAAAAATGCAATGAACAGTAAAAATATTTTTGAATATTCAGATGAATTTTTGAAAGAAATATCACAAGATATTGTAAAATTGAAAATTCAAAATTTATCAAATCCAAAAAGTAATGAATTCTCAAATCGACTAAGACAAATTGTTGGAAAAAGTTTTGAAGAAAATGAGTTTAAAGAGTTAATTTCATCTAGCGATAATGAAATTAAAGAAAAAATTTTAAATAAATTTAAAGATTCACGAAACGATAGAATAAATTTACTTGGCGAAGATCATGCAAAAGAAATCGAAAAAAGAATATTTCTTCAATCAATAGATCTTAATTGGAAATCTCATATACAATATTTGGAACAATTAAGACAAGTAATAGGCCTTAGATCCTATGGACAAAGAGATCCTTTAATCGAGTATAAAAAAGAGGCTTTTGAGCTATTTTCAAATCTTTTAGAAAAATTAAAATTAGATTTTGTAACTATATTAATGAATTTAAAAGTTGTAACTGAACAATCAACAAAACAAGAAAATAAAACAAGTATGTTAGACCAAATAAAAAAAGGTAAAAAAATTGGAAGAAATGAACCTTGTTATTGTGGCTCAGGAAAAAAATTTAAGCATTGTTGTGGAGCTTTATAAAGTTAATTAAAATAAAGTAAACGCTAGGGCAAGTAATACAAAGCCTAAGAAAGAAGTTATAATAAGTATTTTTTTAGATTTTAAAATTTCTACAATATTATTTTCTTTTATTGTTAGTGTACTTATGTCCTCTGAATTGCTTATAAATCCTTTATTTCTTCCAATTTTTAAAAATTTATTTTTTCTTTCACTCATTATTTCCTCAGAGGATAAATCTTTAAAATACTCTAAATTTCTAGATATCGAATTTCTTAAATTATCTAATATTAAATCTCTATCTCTATGAGCTCCTCCCAATGGTTCTGGAATTATTTCATCTATAACCTGGAGTTCCAATAAATCTTTAGCCGATAATTTCATTGCCTTTGCTGCATCAAGCATTTTTTTTGGATCTCTCCATAAAATTGTTGCGCATCCTTCAGGTGATATTACAGAATAAATTGCATTTTCTAACATTATTACTTTACTTGATGATGCTAAAGCTATCGCCCCTCCAGATCCACCTTCACCAATTATAATAGCAAGTGTGGGAACTTTAAGTTCCATGCAACATTCAATTGATTTTGCAATTGCCTCCGCTTGTCCTCTCTCTTCAGCACCAACACCTGGATATGCTCCTGGAGTATCTATAAAAGAAATTATTGGAATATTAAATTTATTAGCCAAATTCATTAGCCTAATTGTTTTTCGATAGCCTTCTGGTCTCATCATCCCAAAATTTCTTTCAATTCTACTCTCTAAATTTTCACCTTTTTCTTGTCCAATTACCAATACTGATTGTCCACTAAATTTTGCAAAACCAGTTAATACTGATTTATCTTCACCATAATATCTATCGCCAGATAAAGAGATAAAATCATCAAATAAATTATCTATAAAAAATTTTGATTTAGGCCTATCTTCGTGTCTGGCAACCATAGTTGTTTGCCATGGGTCTAAATTTGAATAAATATCCTTTAATTTTTTATCCAATTCAGCTTGCGTATTTGATATTTTTTGAGTGTCAACTTCTGATAAACCCTCTTGATTAAAGGGATCTTTTAGTTTTTCAATTTCACTTTCTAAATTTTTAATATCATTTTCAAAATTAAGATAATTTTTCATAATAAATTTATATCGGACAATTAAAATATAAAAAAGGCAATAAAATGATGATGAATATTCTTTGTAAATGTTATCAATTGACTTAAATTTTTTTTAAAGATAAAATTTATTTATCGGGAGAGACTAATAAGCTTATTAGCGCCGAAGGAGCAACCGCCCCGGAAACTCTCAGGCAAAAGGACCGTTAAAAGCATAACACTCTGGAAAGAGATTAATTTCCGCCGAAGGAGCAAAACTCTCAGGCAAAAATACAGATGGGGTTAATATTAGTGCTATGCAAGAAAAATATATTAAAATTAACAAACTAAAAGTTTCAGAAAGTTTATCTAGATTTGTCAAAGATGAACTATTGAAAGACACAAATATTTCTAGTAATGATTTTTGGCTAGGTTTTGAAAAAACTGTTGAGGAGTTGGAACCAAAAAATAGACAGTTAATTAATTTTAGAGAAACTTTACAAAAAAAAATTGATGCATGGCATATTAAGAATAAATCTAGTGAATTCAATTTAATTGAATACAAAAAATTTTTAGTTGAAATTGGCTACTTAAAAGAAGAGGGCCCAGATTTTTCAATAGATACAAAAAGTGTAGACGATGAAATCACAAAAATTGCAGGACCACAATTAGTTGTACCAATTATGAACTCACGTTATGCATTGAACGCAGCTAATGCAAGATGGATGAGTCTCTATGACAGTTTATATGGGACTGATGTTATAGAACAATCTGAAGATAGTGTTTCTGAAAGATATGACCCCTTAAGAGGAGAAATGGTTATTAAATACGGTAGAGACTTTTTAGATAAATATTTTCCTTTGAAGGATATGAGCTGGAGGAAAATTACTACTGTTGCGGTCAAAGAAGGAAATTTTAAAACATTAAAAGGAATTGAAACATTTGATTTAGTAGATGAAGAAAAATTTATTGGTCATAGAGGCGAAGCAGATAACCCAACAGCAATTATCTTGAAAAATAACAATTTACATATTGAAATTTTAAGAGATCGAAGAGCTTTTAGTGCTCAACAAGATTATGCTGGTATTAGTGATATAATTTTAGAGTCTGCTATATCCACTATATGTGACAACGAAGATAGCGTTGCAGCAGTAGACGCTGCAGATAAAGTTATTTGCTACAGGAACTGGTTGGGTTTAATGAAAGGTACTCTAAAAACTCAATTTGAAAAAGGTGGTAAACTACTTGAAAGAAAATTAAATCCAAACAGAAGCTATATATCAAAAGAAGGCAAAGGGCTTAAACTTCATGGAAGAAGTCTACTGTTAATAAGAAATGTTGGACACTTAATGACAAACCCATCAATAATTCTCAGTAATGGTAATGAAGTCCCAGAAGGTATCATGGATGCATTCATAACTGTTGCAGCTGCACTTCATGATCTTAAAAATAAAAATAATTCTAGAACTGGATCCATATATATAGTTAAACCAAAAATGCATGGACCAGAGGAAACTGCATTTACTGATTTAATTTTTTCTAAAGTTGAGGAAGTTTTAGGATTAGAGAAATACACTTGTAAAATTGGAATTATGGATGAAGAAAGAAGAACCTCATCCAATTTAAAAGAGTGCATAAGAACACTTAAAAATAGAGTATTTTTTATCAATACAGGTTTTTTAGATCGAACTGGAGATGAAATGCACACTTCGATGGAAGCAGGACCGATGATTAAAAAAGGAGAAATGAAATCTTCTAAATGGATCTTAGCATACGAAAATAATAACGTTGATGTTGGTTTAAAATGTGGACTTTCAGGAAAAGCCCAAATTGGTAAAGGAATGTGGGCGATGCCAGATAAAATGAAAGATATGATGGAGCAAAAAACAGGTCACTTAAAAGCAGGTGCAAATTGTGCTTGGGTACCATCTCCTACAGCAGCAGCCCTACATGCATTACACTATCATGAAATAGATATTTTTGATCAACAAAAAAATATAATTAAACGAGAAAAAGCAAAACTCGATGACCTTTTAACAATTCCAGTTGCAAATAGACCTAACTGGTCAATTGAAGAAATTAATAGTGAAATTTCTAACTCAGCACAAACATTGTTAGGTTATGTGGTAAGATGGATAGATCAAGGTGTAGGTTGTTCCAAAGTTCCAGATATAAATAATATTGGGCTAATGGAAGATAGAGCAACTTTAAGAATATCTTCGCAGCATATTGCTAACTGGATACATCATGGAATTACTACTAAACTACAAGTTTTAGGAATAATGAAAGAGATGGCAAAAATTGTTGATAATCAAAATAAAAGTGATGATAAATATATCAGGATGAGTGACGACTTTGATAGGTCATTAGCTTTTAAAACCGCATGTGATTTAGTTTTCAATGGTAAAGAACAGCCCTCAGGTTATACAGAACCTTTGCTGCATTTAAATAGACTTAAAAAAAAAATCAATCAGAATTAGAATTTAAATTAGCTCTATTTTTAAAAGCAGAAAATAAAGTTCCATCATCTAAATTTTCAATTTCACCACCAACTGGTAGTCCTTGAGCTAATTTAGTAACTTTAGCTCCAGTATTTTTTAAACTATCTTGTATATAGTAAGCGGTAGTTTGTCCTTCTACTGTTGCGCTAGTTGCGAGTATAACTTCCTCTATATTTTCTTTATTTACTCTTTCTACCAATGAGTTGATTAAAAGATCTTCCTTTCTTTGCCCTACAGACGAAATAGTTCCACCCAATATATGAAAATATCCTTGAAAAATATTTGAATTTTCAATTGACCATTGGTCTGCAATATCTTCTACCACACAAATTTTATCATATTTTTCTTTTGAACTTTCGCAATTAATACATCCACTTAAATTTGATTTTAACGATCCACAAAAATTACATCTTATTACATTTTTATAAACTTGATCCAACGTGCTTGCTAATGGCTTAACCAGCTCATCTCTATTGTTAATCAATTTTAAAACAATTCTTTTTGCTGATTTAGGGCCTAGACCAGGAAGCTTTGAAATTAACTTTATTAATTCCTCAATCTCATTAATATTGTGCATTAATTATAATGGCCATTTAAAACCAGGAATTCCAAAGCCTCCGGTAGCTTTTGAAATCTCTTCTGTGGTCTTTGTTTTCAATTGTGATTTAGCACTATTATGAGCTGCAACAATTAAATCTTCAATTATTGTCTTATCTTCTTTAATAATTTCATCAGATAATTCAATTTTTTGCATCTCACCTTCACCATCAAGGATTATTTTAACTGAATTAGAGCCTGAGACTCCCTCAGCTTTAATCTCCTTAATTTTTTCTTGGCTTTCTTTCATTTTTGCTTCTAATTCCTTTGCTTTGTCCAAAATCTTAGAAAAATCAGTCATTTTTATCCTCTTTTTTTTCATTTAAC
>QBYI01000046.1 GCA_003282895.1 Pelagibacteraceae bacterium AG-325-F15 | reverse complement strand
GCCATTTACACCCGAAATTAATGTGGCAGAAAGCTTTTCTTTCTTGTTAAAAAAATTATTATTCTCAAGAGGTTTCATCAATGAGATTATATAATCTTTTAATATAGTCCTAATTTCCTCAGTAATATCTTTGTTTGGATCAATTTTACTATCTGTAATTATTTCTTTAATTTCAGATGCCGCAACAACACCAACATCAGATTGAATTAAATATTCCTCTATTCTGTCTAAAGTTTTGTCATCTATTTCTTTTTTTACAACTATATCTCTTAAACCGGATGTAAAAGCTGATGCACTTTTTTTAAAACCAGATTTGAATTTATCAAAAATTCCCATTAAATTTTAATCTCAATATTTTTAATATCTGAGACTGGACCTTTCATATGGATACTATTATCTTTATCAATAGAAATTGTTAATTTGCCCAATGCAAATTCAACATCAGCTTGTTTGTCTACTAATCCATTTATATTTGCAGCTGCAACCGTAGCACACGCTGCAGTACCGCAAGCTTTTGTAAGTCCTGCTCCTCTCTCCCAAACTTTTACTTTAATCAAATTTCTATTAATAACTTTTGCAAGAGTTACATTACATTTTTCTGGAAAATAATTGTGATTTTCTATTTCAGGACCAATTTTTTTTAAATCATAATCTTCGATATTATCTATAAAAAAAACAACATGAGGGTTTCCAACATTAATCGAAGTTCCCCCAATATGCTCATTATTATTTTTACTAATAATTTTAATATTCAAACTTTTTGTGTTTAAATCTTTTTTAAGCGGAATTTCATCCCAGTTAGTTTTTGGAACACCAATTTCAGTTTCTACTAAGTTATTACCTAAAATTTTTGATTTAAGTGTTCCGGATGATGTCCAAAGTATAATTTCTTTATCATTACTTTCTTTTGATAATAGTTCAGCAACACATCTTGTGCCATTTCCACAAGCACCAGAAATACTACCATCTGAATTGTAAAATTCTAATTTAGCATCTTTTTTGTCACTTTTTTTAATGAAAATTAGCTGATCACATCCAATGAAATCTCGATTACATATTTTAATTATTTGATCTTTACTTAGATTATAATTTTGATTTCTTTGGTCTATGATCACAAAATCATTACCTAAACCGTCCATTTTAAAAGCTTTAATATGCATATATAGATATTTAACTTATTTATTGACTTTTTGAACCTCTATTATAGGTTGTCGTCGTTTCCGCAAAAACATTAACTTTGCGGTGTCTTTGGAAACAAAGAGATCGACATTAGTCAGCGAGGCTTCGCCCACTAGTGCGATTACTGCTGTGCGTAATAAATATGTTTGAAAATTTAACTAATAAATTCGAAGAAATTTTTTCTTCTTTAAAAAAAGCTCCTTCACTTGATGAGGCTCAAGTAGATGAAGGTTTAAGAGGTATTAGACAGGCTTTGCTAGAGGCTGATGTTACTCTTGAGGTGGCTAAAGAATTTATTGAAAATGTAAAACCAAAGGTTCTAGGACAAGAAATCATTAGATCAACTTCTCCTGGGGATATGGTTGTTAAAATTGTCTATGATGAGTTGGTAAATTTATTAGGTGAAACTAATAATGAAATAAACCTTAATGCGGTACCACCTGTACCTATGATGCTTGTTGGGCTTCAAGGATCAGGAAAAACAACAACTACTGCTAAATTAGCGAAATATTTAGAGACAAATAAAAAGAAAAAAGTAATGATGGTTAGTCTTGATATTTACAGACCAGCCGCACAAGAACAACTTAGATCACTTGGAGAACAAAATAATATTTTAACTCTTCCTATAATAGAAGGTCAACAACCGACCGACATTTGTCAAAGAGCAATGAGTGCAGCAAATCTAAACGGAGCTGAAATAATTTTATTTGATACAGCTGGTAGAACTCAAATTGATTTACAAATGATGAGTGAAATAAAACAAATCGAAAGCGTTATAAAACCTACGGAAACGTTTTTAGTTGCTGACTCGCTAACAGGACAAGTAGCAGCATCAGTTGCAAAAGAATTTAAAAACACAGTTAGTCTTTCAGGAATAATTTTGACTAGAGCAGATGGTGATGCAAGAGGTGGAGCAGCCGTAAGTATGAAATATGTTTCAAGTGTTCCAATAAAATTTTTAGGTATTGGAGAGAAGATAGATAATCTTGAGGTGTTTCACCCAGATAGAATAGCAAATAGAATTCTTGGAATGGGAGATATCGTATCTCTTGTTGAAAAAGCTGCTCAAGATCTAGGTGAAGAAAACATTAAAAAAGCAGAGGAAAATTTAAAAAAGGGTCAATTTTCTATGCAAGATTATCTAACACAGCTTAGACAAATGAAAAAAATGGGTGGTATTGAGGGCATAATGTCTTTTATGCCAGGAGTTTCTAAGATGAAATCTCAAATGGATTCAGCAGGTATTGATGAAAGTATTATTACAAAAAATGAAGCAATAATTTTATCAATGACAAAAAAAGAGAGAGAGAACCCAAAAATTATTGGGGGTTCGAGAAAAAAAAGAATTGCTAATGGCTCTGGCACAGATCCAGCCACTATCAATAAATTGCTTAAGCAATTTAAAATGATGTCTGAAATGATGAAAAAGATGTCAAAAGGAAATCTGAAAGGTATGTCTGATAAGGGAATACCGCCAGAGCTATTTAACCAATTAAAATAATATAAAAGGAGAACAAATGTTAAAATTAAGATTATCAAGAGGTGGAACAAAAAAACGTCCAGTCTATAAAGTAGTTGTAGCAGATAGTAGGTTTGCAAGAGACGGGAGATTCATAGAAAAAGTAGGCTTCTTTAACCCACTTTTGCCCAAAGATAAAAAAGAAAGAGTAGGTCTTGAGGCTGAAAGAATTAAATATTGGTTGGGTCAAGGTGCTCAACCGACTACAAGAGTTGCAAGAATTTTAGGTGAAAATGAATTAATGCCTATGCCTGCTAATGGCAACAATCCGAAAAAAGCTGTTCCAAAAAAAGAAAGAAAAAAAGAAGGTGAAGATTCACCAGCAGCTGCTCCTAAAGCAGAAGCAGCACCGGCAGCAGAGGCCCCTAAAGAAGAAGCTCCTAAAGCAGAAGCAGCACCGGCAGCAGAGGCCCCTAAAGAGGAACAAAAATAATTTAAAGATTATTTATGTGGCAAGCTCAAGTATTTACACTTTACCCAGAAGTTTTTCCTGGACCTTTATCAAAAGGACTTTACGGAAAAGCTTTATCTAAAAATTTGTGGAACTTGAATATTGTAAACATTAGAGACGCAGCTGAGGATAAACATAAAACGGTTGATGATACTCCTTACGGTGGTGGTTCTGGTATGCTTTTAAAACCTGATGTCTTAGCAAAATCACTTGATCAAAATGAAATCAAAGGCGGAAGAATAATTTATTTATCACCAAAGGGTAAAAAGTTTGATCAAAATTATGCTCAAGAATTGTCTGATGAAAAATCAATATCTTTAATTTGTGGGCATTTTGAAGGAGTTGATGAGAGAGTACTATCTACTAGAAATATTGAGGAAATAAGTATTGGAGATTATGTTTTATCAGGCGGCGAAACAGCTGCATTTGTTGTGATAGATAGTGTGCTTAGACTTTTGCCTGGTATTCTGGGTAATGAAAATTCTAAAATTGATGAAAGTTTTGAAAACGGCTTATTAGAGTATCCGCAGTACACAAAACCTCAAATTTGGGAGGAAAAAGCCGTTCCAGAGGTCCTATTATCAGGCGATCACAGCAAAATTAAAGACTGGCGTTTATCTCAATCTGAGGCTATAACACGCGACCGAAGACCAGATTTATGGGAAAAATATAAGAAGAATTAATTTGATAAATATAGCTATGAAAACAATTGAAGAAATAAACCAGCACAATGTTAAGAAAATACTTTCTGAGAAAAAAATTCCAGATTTTTATCCAGGTGATGTTGTAAAAGTTGGTGTTAGAATAACAGAGGGTAAAAAAGAGAGAATTCAATATTTTGAAGGCGTTTGCATTGCTAAAAAAAGTAGAGATTTAAACTCTTCTTTTACAGTAAGAAAAATTTCTTTTGGTGAAGGTGTTGAAAGAACTTTCCCTTTATATGGAACATTAATAGATTCAATTAAAGTTATTAGATCAGGTAAAGTTAGAAGAGCTAAATTATATTACTTAAGGGATAGAACAGGTAAATCAGCAAGAATTGCAGAAAAGATTAGAAAAAAAATTGGAATCGATGTTGATGTAAAACCAGAGACTGTTACTGAGGAGAATGTGGCGCCAGCCGTAGAAGCTCCTAAAGAAGAAGCTCCAGTAGCAGATGCAGCTCCTAAAGAAGAAGCTCCGGTAGCAGAAGCAACTCCTAAAGAAGAACTAAAATCAGAAAGCACTTCAGAAAAAAAATAAATTTTTTTCAATGCCAACTACTTTATACGATAAAATTTGGAATGATCACTTGGTAGATCAGCAAGAAGATGGAACAGCATTACTTTTTGTAGACAGACATTTAGTGCATGAAGTAACAAGTCCACAAGCTTTTGAGGGGTTAAGAAATTCTAATAGAAAAGTGAGACGACCAAACCTAACTTTAGCTGTAGCTGATCATAATGTGCCTACAACTGATAGAACAAAAGGAATAGCTGATGAGGAGTCAAAAATTCAAGTTGAAACTCTAGAGGCAAATTGTAAAGAATTTGGCGTACAGCTTTTTAGCATGAACGATAAAAGACAAGGTATAGTTCATGTTACTGGACCCGAACAGGGTTTTACACAACCAGGAACTGTTATAGTTTGTGGAGATAGTCATACAGCAACACATGGAGCCTTTGGAGCACTAGCTTTTGGCATAGGTACATCTGAAGTTGAGCATGTTTTGGCAACTCAGACTTTAGTTCAAAAAAAAGCAAAAAATTTTAGAATTAATGTAAATGGCAAACTACCTTTAGGCGTGACATCAAAAGATGTGATATTGCAAATCATCGGAAAAATAGGAACTGCTGGAGGCACAGGTTCAGTAATTGAGTATGGAGGCGATTTAGTAAAATCTTTAAGTGTTGAGCAAAGAATGACGATTTGTAATATGACTATTGAGGGTGGAGCGAGAGCAGGACTTATAGAACCTGATGAAAAAATTTTTGATTATTTAAAAGGTAAACCAATGTCACCAACGGGAAACAAATGGGAAAAAGCTTTAGAATATTGGAATAGTTTAAAAACAGACTCAGATGCAATTTTCGATCAAGAAATGATCCTTAAAGCTGAGGAAATTTTGCCAATGATAACTTGGGGCACTTCTCCTGAAGATGTAATAACTATTGATGGAAATATTCCTAATCCTCAAAATGAAAAAGATGAAGATAAAAAAAATTCTCTTATGAGAGCTTTAGATTATATGGGTTTGAAACCAGATATGGCTGCTACAGATATAAAAATTGATAAAGTGTTCATTGGTAGCTGCACAAATGGACGAATAGAAGATTTAAGAGAGGCAGCTAAAATTTTAAAAGATAAAAAAATATCATCTCACGTTCAAGCAATGGTTGTTCCAGGTTCTGGCTTAGTAAAAGAGCAAGCAGAACAAGAGGGATTAGATAAAATTTTTCTGCAATCTGGATTTGAATGGAGAGAGCCAGGCTGTTCGATGTGTTTAGCTATGAATGCAGATAAATTAAAACCAGAGGAAAGATGTGCGTCTACTTCTAATAGAAATTTTGAAGGTAGACAAGGAAGAGGTGGAAGAACTCATTTAGTTAGTCCAGGAATGGCCGCTGCAGCAGCTATCTCGGGTAATTTAGATGACGTTAGAAAGTATCAAAATTAAATGCAAAAATTTGATAAGTTAAAAAGTATTCCAGCATATTTACCTATAGTAAATATCGATACGGATATGATTATTCCCAAACAGTTTTTAAAGACAATTAAAAGAACTGGGCTTGGAAAAAATCTATTTTTTGAAATGAGATATGATGATGATGGAAAAATAATTGAAGAATTTGTATTAAATAAAAAACCTTACAATGAGTCTAAAATTCTAATAGCTGGTAATAACTTTGGTTGTGGATCTTCAAGAGAGCATGCACCATGGGCGTTATTAGATTTTGGTATTAGTTGTGTGATCAGCTCAAGTTATGCAGATATATTTTATAGCAATTGTTTTAAAAATGGAATTTTACCAATAAAAATTGAGGAAGAAAAAATTAAAGAGTTATCTGAATATGCAAAGAGAAAAGAAGAAATATCTGTCGATCTTACTGAAGAAAAAATTATTTATGGAAATAATGAAATCAAATTTCAAATAGACCCTTTTAAAAAAAAATGTTTATTAGAAGGATTAGATGATATTGCATTATCGCTAAAGAAATCAGACAAAATTAAAAATTTTGAAACAGATTTGAAAAATAAGAAACCTTGGATTTTTAATGATTAAAGTAAAAAAAAGAAAAATACTTTTATTGCCAGGTGACGGAATAGGTCCTGAGGTTATTAATGAAGTTAAAAAAATCATTACTTGGTTTAATGATAAAAAATCTTTAGATTTCGAAATAGATGAGGCTCTAGTTGGCGGCTGTTCTTATGATAAACATGGAACGCCTATAACTGATGAGGTTTTTTATAAAGCTCTTGAAAGTGAAGTGGTAATGCTAGGAGCTGTTGGAGGCCCT
>QBYI01000045.1 GCA_003282895.1 Pelagibacteraceae bacterium AG-325-F15 | reverse complement strand
ATGGAACATCATTATTTAATAACTGAACCTATTCCAGAAATAGAGGCTATGGGTGATCAAAGATTACCAATTGGTACTGATTTTGAGGGTAATATTTACTTTAGACAAGAAGGAAAAGGTATGTTGCTTGGAACTTATGAGCAAAAATCTACGCCATGGAAAATTGAGGGGACACCTATGAATTTTGGTCATGAGTTATTAGAACCAAAATTAGACAACATCCAAGATAGGCTAGCAATTGGGTTTGAAAGAATGCCAGCATTGGAACGTGCAGGAATTAAAAATATTGTGAATGGGCCTTTTACATTTGGCCCTGATGGTAGTCCCTTAATTGGACCAGTACCTGGAATGAAAAATTATTGGGTAGCAGTAGGTGTCATGGCTGGTTTTTGTCAAGGAGGAGGAGTTGGAAAATGTATTGCAGAATGGATAATAGATGGAGAGCCATCAATTGATGTTTGGGCTATGGATGTAGCAAGATTTGGTGATTATGCATCACCACAGTATGGAACAATTAAATCTTCAGAAAATTATGAAAGAAGATTTATAATGACATTTCCAAATGAAACTCTTCCAAAAGGTAGAAAACAAAAAACTACAGCTTTGTACGATCGATTTATAAATCAAGGCGCAGTGATGGGTGATAGCTTTGGTTTAGAAAATGTATTGTGGTTTGCTAACAATAAAGAAGACGCTTATGAAGAGCCAACTATTAAAAGATCTAGATCTCATAACTATGTTTCTAAAGAAGTAATTAATGTTCGGGAAAATGTTGGAATAATTGAAGTTGCTAATTTTTCTAAACATGAGTTCAAAGGACCTGATGCTAGAAAATTTTTAGATTTTATTATGGCTGGAAGATTACCAAAGCCTGGAAGAATTTCATTATCTCCAATGTTATCATATAGAGGAAAGTTATGCGGAGATTTGACAGTAACTTGTTTGGATGAAAATGAATTTATTGTTTTTGGTTCAGGAGCAGCACAAGAAATGCATAGAAGATGGTTTGAAAGCCACCTTGGTAAATTTAATGTGAATTACAATAATAGATCTGATGAATTTCATGGTCTTTCAATTGCAGGACCAAATTCAAGAAAGGTTTTAGAAAAGATTGTCAGAGAAGATATTTCAAATGAAAAATTTAAATTTAGAGATTCGAGAAGAATGTTTGTTGGAGGTGTCCCAGCAATAGTGAATAGAATTTCATTTACAGGAGAACTTGGTTATGAAATTTATGTAGCTCCACACTATCAAATAAAACTTTATGAAGAGTTGATACAAGCGGGTAAAGAATTTAATATAAAACCCTTTGGTGGAAGAGCTCTTATGTCTATGAGGTTAGAAAAAAATTGGGGTGCATGGACTTTAGACTATAGACCTGATTTTACTGCAAAAGAAACAGGCTTAGATACCTTCATTAATTGGAATAAAGAGTTTATAGGTAAAGAAAATGCTAAAAAAGATAATAGTACCAACAAAATAGTACCTTTAATTGTTGAAACTAATGAAATTGACGTAACAAACAACGAGGCTGTTGTGAACGGCAAAGATAGTATCGGCTATGTGACCTCGGGAGGTTTTGCTCATTATGTCAATAAAAGTGTTGCTTTTACTTTTTTAGATCAAAATAAAATTAACTACGATAATAAAATTCAAATAGAAATTAATGGAGATTTGTTCAATTGCTCTTTAATTAAAGATTCACTTTATGATCCAACTGGACAAAAAATGAGAAGCTAAAAATATGAGATTTAAAAGAAAAATAGCACCAGACTTCAAACCAAGGCAAAACTTCATAACAAAAAAAAGATTTAGAGAGGATGAAATAAATTTTAACCATTTAAGATCTTATCGTTTAGATAGGGTTAAAAAAGAATTAGAAAAAAATAATTTAGAAGCATGTATATTATTTGACCCCGTTAATGTGCGCTATGCATTAGACACAGTAAATATGAGTGTTTATAATATGCATAACTTAACCAGATATTGCTTTGTTCCAGTTAATGGACCAACAATTCTCTATGAGTACTTTAATTGTGAAATATTATCGAAACATTTAAATTTAATTGATGAAATAAGGCCAGCAATTACATGGGATTATTTTAGTAATGGAGATCAAGCTAACATACAGTTAGAGAAATGGATAAATGAAGTATATGACTTATCAGAAAATTATTTTAAATCTAAAAAAATTGCAATTGATGTTCTAAATGGTCCTGCAGTTACAGCTTTAAATAAAAAAGGAATTGAAGTTGTAGATGCAAAATTAATTTTAGAACAAGCAAGAGTTATTAAATCACCTGATGAATTGATTTGTATGAAAGCTGCTATAGAAGTTGCAGAAGAAGGTGTATCAAAAATGAGATCAGAACTAAAACCAGGAATGACAGAAGATGAACTTTGGTCAATTTTGCACAAAACAAATATTGCAAATGGAGGAGAGTGGATTGAATGTAGAATATTGTCATCTGGTGAAAGAACAAATCCATGGATGCAGGAGAGTAGCAACAAAGTAATGCAACAAGGAGAAATAGTTGCATTTGATACCGATATGGTAGGGCCTTATGGTTATTGTGCAGATATTTCGAGAACTTTTGTTGTGGGACATAAATTTAATGATGAACAAAAAAAATTATATTCAATGGCTACAGACCAAATAAATTATAATTCTGCTTTAATTAAAGATGGTCTTTCATTTAAAGAGTTTGTGGAAAAATCTTGGGTTTTACCTGAGGAGTATTACCCTAATAGATATTCTGTAATGGTTCATGGAATTGGATTATGCGATGAGTGGCCTGCGATAAGATATCCCACAGACGGTGGTGAACAGGGAGGTATTTTTAGAGAAAATATGACTATTACTGTTGAAAGTTATATTGGAAAAGTTGGCGGTAAAGAGGGTGTTAAACTTGAGCAACAATACTTAATAAATAAAAATGGACTTGAATTGATGTCTAATCATCCGTTAGAAGATATTTAATGAAAATAATTTTAATAATGGGTTTACCAGGCTCAGGAAAAACAACTTTAGCAGAACAACTAGCGCCTCTATTAAATGCAAAAAGATTAAATGCTGATGAAGTTAGAAAAGAAGCAAACGATTGGGATTTTTCTGAAGAGGGAAGAAAGAGACAAGCTAAAAGAATGTCAGATTTTGCTTTAAAATTAAAAGAGCAAGGGTTTAATGTTGTAGCGGATTTTATTTGTCCAACACCAGAAGCGAGAAGCTTATTTCCTGCTGATTATATTATATGGGTAGATACTATTAAAGAAGGAAGGTTTGATGATACTAACAAAATGTTTGTCAAACCAGATAAGTTTGACTTTCATGTTACTACACAAGATGCTAAAAATTGGGCACCAAAAATACTTAAAGATATAAATTTAAAATAAGGGGTAAAATCATGTCATATAAATGGGATAATAAAAAACCAACAGCTCAAATGTTAGGAAGATGGCAGCCATTTCATGATGGTCATTATACTTTATTTAAAGAAATAATAAAAAAAACCGGTCAAGTATGTATTCAAATAAGAGATGTTCAAGGAGTTGACGACAATCCGTTTGATTTTGAAACTGTAAAAAAAAATATTGAAGATAGATTAAATCCAGAATTTGAAGGACAATTTAAAATTATGATGGTTCCAAACATTACTAATATTTGTTACGGCAGAGGAGTTGGTTATAAAATTGAAGAAATCGAACTGTCAAAAGAAATTCAAGAAATTTCAGCTACAAAAATTAGAGCTAAAATGAGAGAAGAGGGCAAGTTAGAGTAAAATTTATGAAAGACAGACTCAAAACTATTGTTGATCTAGAAAAATATCCTATTCACAATTTAGATTCTCCAATCATAAAAAATTTAATTAAGAAATGTAAAAAAGAATTAGACGAAGATAGTTGTTCTACGATACCAAATTTCATTTTACCCAAGTCCTTAGAAACAATGAATTTAGAATTAGAAAAGCAACTTGATGAAGTTTATATGTCTAAAGAAAAAATTAATGCATACTTATATGCTAAAGATGATCCATCTTTACCCAAAGAACATCCTAAGAGAAATTTTATGGAAAGATATAATGGATATTTAAATTCTGATTGTTTTCAAAAAAGTTCTGAAATGAAATATCTTTATGAAACTGAAGAACTTTTGAAATTTGTATCTGCTTGCCTTGGTGTTTCACCAATATATAGATGGGCAGATCCATTAGCTTGCCATGCATATAATGTAATGAAACCAGAAGGAATTCTTCCATGGCATTTTGATAGTTGTGAATTTACTTTAAGTTTAATGATTCAAAAACCTGAAAATGGTGGAATTTTTGAATATTGTCCGAATATAAGACAACCTGGCAATGAAAACTTTGAAGAAGTTAAAAAAGTTTTGAGTGGTGATAGAACAAGAGTAAAACAATTAAAGTTAGAACCAGGTGATTTACAGATATTTAAAGGAAGATTTACACTTCATAGAGTTACTAAAGTTGAAGGAAAAAAATCAAGGTATATGTGCATACCAGCTTATGTATTAGACCCATGGAGAGTTAACACACCAGAGCATTCAAAAGCTATATATGGCAAAGTTTTACCAATTCATATTGAAAGAAATCAAGCAAGATCAGATGGTTTAACTGATTAAATGTTAAGCAATATAAAAATAAAAAAAATCAATAATGAAATATCATCAATAATTATTGATGAGCCTCAAACTTATAATTCCTTATCATTTAAAAATCTTTCTGATTTATTAAAAATTTTAAAAAAATTAGATGCTGATAAAAAAGTTAAAGTTATTATTTTGGAGGGTGCTGGCAAGGGTTTTAGTGCAGGTCACAATTTAAAAGAAGTAAAAGGACTTAAAAAAAAAGAAAAATATCAAAAATTATTCAATCTTTGCTCAAAAGTAATGCTTCAAATTGTTGAAGGAAGGAAACCAGTTATCGCTAAAGTACATGGAGCAGCATTTGCTGCAGGATGTCAGCTAGTTGCAAGTTGTGATCTAGCGTATAGCACTAAAGAAGCATTATTTGCTACTCCAGGAGTAAATATTGGTTTGTTCTGTAGTACTCCCATGGTTGCTGTAAGTAGAAAAATTAATAGAAAACCTATGATGAAAATGTTGTTAACGGGTGAACCCATTAAAGCAAATTATGCAAAGGAAATAAATCTTATAAATGATTATTTTGTTGCATCTAAACTAGATTCTGAAGTTTTAAAAGTTGCAAAACTTATTGCATCAAAATCAAATTTAACAATTAAAATTGGAAAACAAGCCTTTTATAAACAGCTTGAGATGCCTTTAGCAAAAGCTTATGCATATACGAGTAAAATGATGACAATTAATATGATGGCAATGGACGCAAAAGAAGGTATTTCAGCTTTCTTGGAAAAAAGAAAACCAAAATGGAAAAATAAATAATGTTAAATAAAAAAAATTTCTTTATCATTATTTTTATTATTGCAGGTATGTTTTTTATTTTAAGTTTTAATGATCATAATTTTAAAAGAGCTGTAGACGCATGTCTTGCAGGCAGTCAAAAATTATCTGAGGCAAAAATTACAGATTTAAAAGAAGCAAAAAAGTTTTGTGAAGAACAAATAAAAAAGAATAAATAATAATGAATAATATCGTAAATGAAAAAAAGACATGTTGTGGTCCTGGGTATGCCAGTCCAACTGAAGCAATAAAAGCACCAAGTGAAAAACTTTTATATACAATAGCAATTTACACAGGTACTGGTATTCAGAAACCAGATTATCTTGCAACTATTGATGTAGATCCAGACAGTCCCACATATTCAAAAGTTATTCATAGACTTGAAATGCCAGGTATAGGAGATGAATTACATCATATGGGATGGAATGCTTGTTCTTCATGTCATGGTGATGAAGGTATGAGTAGAAAATATCTTTTAGTACCAGGTGTAAGATCTAATAATATTCATGTAATTGATACTGCAACAGACCCATTTGCACCTAGAATACATAAAATTATTGAAGGTTCAGAAATTAAATCTAAAACTAATTTATCAGGCCCCCATACAGTTCACTGTTTAGGCTCTGAAATAATCATTTCTTTTTTAGGCAATGCCAGAGGTGAAGCACCAGGTGGATATTTACATTTAAACAAAGATTTTGAAATAGTTGGAAGATGGGAAAATTCCATGGGAGATATACCATTTAGTTATGACTTTTGGTATCAACCACGTCACAATGTCATGGTAAGTTCAGAGTGGGCAGCACCAAATACATTTATGCCAGGCTTTGATTTAGAGGAAGTGGGTCATTTAAAATATGGACGTAGATTACATATCTGGGATTTTAAAAAGAAAGAACCAGTTGAAACAATGTATCTAGGAGAGGACGGTTTAATACCTTTGGAAGTAAAATTTATGCACAACCCTGATAGTAGTCATGGTTTTTGTGGAGCAGCTTTAAGCGCTAATGTAATTCATTTTTGGAAATCAAAAGAGGGAAAATGGGAATGGGAAAAAATCATAGATGTAGAAAATCAACCACATCCAGATTGGCCAATACCAGTGCCTGGTGTTATGTCGGCTATCCTTGTATCAATGGATGATAAATATCTTTATCTTAATAATTGGCTTCATGGAGATATGAGGCAGTATGATATTTCAGATCCCCATAAACCAAAATTAACCGGACAAGTTTGGATGGGAGGTCTTTTAGGTAAAGCACCTGTTGTTAACGGTGTGAAAATTGCTGGTGGGCCACAAATGTATCAATTATCTTTAGATGGCAAACGCATGTATGTTACAACTTCACTGTTTTCAACTTGGGATAATCAATTTTATCCTGAAATACGCACACAAGGTGGAGCTATGATAATGATAGATTGTGATGTTGAAAATGGTGGTATGAAAATAAATAAAGATTTTATTGTTGATTTTGGTAAAGAACCAAACGGTCCAAGCAGATGTCACGAGAGTAGATATCCAGGTGGAGATTGTACAAGTGATATTTGGCTTTGATGCAGATTACAATCGCAAATCGAGGTAATATTGTTTATAAAGTTTCTGGACGAATGTCTTTACTTCAGGAATTGAAAGAGCAAGGTGTAGATTTACCTTATGGCTGTCAATACGGAGGATGTATTACTTGTGCAGCTAAAT
>QBYI01000044.1 GCA_003282895.1 Pelagibacteraceae bacterium AG-325-F15 | reverse complement strand
TTTTTATCACTTTTATCTTCTCCAAAAAAACCAAGTTTGTCTCTCATCATGTTTAACCATTTTTCTTCATATATATTTTGAAAATTATTAATCGTTTCGCTTGCTATTTTAATTGCTTTATCTTCATTTTTATTGATTAGTGGTATGAGGCATTCAGCAAATCTAGCTAAATTCCATTTAGTTATTGGTGGTTGGTTTGAAAATGAATATCTTCCAAATCTATCTATTGAACTAAATACTGTTTTTGGATCATAATGGTCCATAAATGCACAAGGACCATAATCAATAGTTTCTCCTGAGACAGCCATATTATCTGTATTCATTACGCCATGAATAAACCCTACCCGCATCCAATTTACGACTAATTGACATTGTTTTTCCATTACGAGATTTAAAAGGTCTAATGCTTTATTATTAGATTTTTGAATTTCTGGATAGTGTCTATTAATTGTATAATTAACTAGAGTATTTAAATCATCTATGTTTTGTTTTGCAGCTATATATTGAAAAGTTCCAACACGAATATGGCTAGATGCTACACGAGTTAAAATTGCTCCAGTTAATAAGTTTTCTCTAAAAACTTTTTCTCCAGTACTAATTACAGCTAAACTTCTTGTTGTTGGAATATTTAATGCATGTATAGCCTCACTAATAATATATTCTCTAAGCATTGGTCCTAATACTGCACGTCCGTCACCACTTCTAGAGAATGATGTTTTTCCAGACCCTTTAAATTGGATATCAAAACGTTTGTTTTTATTGACCAAATGCTCACCTAACAGGATGGCTCTTCCATCCCCTAGCATAGTAAAATGTCCAAATTGATGACCTGCATAAGCTTGGGCAATTGTAGAACTTCCTTCAGGCAAGACATTACCAGAAAAAATTTTTGCTAATTCTTTTTGTGAAATATTAGAAAAATCTAAATTTAAATCTTCGGCAAGTTTTTTATTTAATATAATTAATTCAGGATCTTTAACAGGCGTTGGTTTAATTATCTCTTTAAAATTATCAGAAAGTTTTGAATAAGTGTTATCAAAATGCCAACCAATGGTCATTTAAATTAAATTACTTCAGCTTGATTTTCTTTAGGTTTTACTTCCGTTTTAAACTGATTAGAAATTTTTTGAACTTCTACTGAAGATACTTTGTATTCAGCACACATAGTTTCTTCATCTTTTCCATGACCTGTAACCATATTAACCATGTGTTCAGGAAAATGAAAAGTTGTAAATACTATTCCTTCTTTAACTTTATCAGTGACCTCAACTTTTAAAGCCACTTCACCTCTTCCAGAATATAGCCTTCCAATATCACCTGTGTTTAGATCTCTATAAGCTGCATCGTTTGGATGAATAAGCAGAACATCCTCGTCAACTATATTTATATTCTTTGTTCTTCTAGTCATGGTTGCTGCATTATAATGTTGTAGAACTCTACTAGTCGTTAAAATTAAAGGATAATCTTTTTTATTAGTTTTAATTTCTGTCGATTCTTTCCAATCAAAATTTTTAAGTCTTCCTCTTCCAAGTTTAAATGACTCTGTATGTAAAATTTGTGTATCTGTTCCATCTTCTTTTACAGGCCATTGTAGACCAAGTTTTCCAAGTCTTTCTCTAGTAACACCTTTAAAGAATGGAACAACGTCTGCAATTTCTTTTAATACTTGCTCTGCATCATAAGTTGGTTGATCAAAACCAAGTTTTTGCATCATTTCAGTTACAATTACACCGTCTGGTTTTGTTCCAGGTAAAGGTGGTACAGCCCTATTTACTCTTTGTATTCTTCTTTCAGTATTTGTAAACGTTCCATCTTTCTCTAAAAAGGTTGTTCCTGGAAGTACAACAGTTGCAAGTTTTGCTGTTTCACTCATAAATATTTCTTGAACAACTAAAAGTTCTAATGAGTTCATTGCTTCAATAACATGTGCACTGTTCGGATCAGTTTGCACAATATCTTCTCCAATAATCCACAATCCTTTTAGCTCTTTATCAATTGCAGCTTCAAACATCTGTGGGATTTTCAAACCAGGTTTTGTTGGGTGTGTTACACCATATTTTTCAGTATAAAATTTTTGATTTTTTTCATCTGCAACTTCAAAGTAACCTGCTCCTTGATGAGGTTGACATCCCATATCGGCAGCTCCTTGAACATTATTTTGCCCTCTAAGTGGATTTACTCCAACACCCTTTCTACCAATATTTCCCGTAATCATAGCAAGATCTGCGATTAACATTACTGTTTTTGAACCTTGTTCTTGCTCAGTAACACCAAGTCCATGGAATTCCATTGAATTTCTTGCTGTTGCATATGTAATTGCTGCCTCTTTAACTAATTGTTTATCTACACCAGCAACTCTAGCCAAATGATCAACATCTTGTCTTTCTATTTCTTTAAGAAAATTGTCAAACCCTTCGGTTCTGTCTCTAACAAAATCAGCGTTATATAGTTTTGATTTTACAATAAAGTGTAACATCATATTTAGAACTGCAACGTTTGTTCCTGGTCTTAGTTTTATGTGATAATCTGCAAGTTTAGCTAAATCAGTAGTAACTGGATCAAGGACGATTAATTTTTTACCTTTCATAACTTGTTGTTTTATTTTTGCACCAGTAACTGGATGAGCATTAGTTGGGTTTGCTCCAATGACTATAAAACAATCAGCGTGATAAATATCTTCAGTTGAATTAGTTGCAGCTCCTGTACCAAAAGTTTGTTGCATTCCCCACGCAGTTGGCGAATGACAAATTCTAGCACAACAATCGACACTGTTAGTTCCAACAGCAGCTCTAATCATTTTTTGAAACACATAGTTTTCCTCGTTAGTACATCTTGCAGATGAAATTCCAGCAAATGCATCAGGTCCATTATTATCAATAATTCTGTTCATTTCTTTTTTAATAAAATCATAAGCTTCATCCCATGAAGCTTCTTCAAACTTTCCATTTTTTTTAATTAACGGAGTTTTTAATCTGTCAGGATGTTCATAAAAACTAAATGCATATCTACCTTTAATACAAGTGTGTCCGGCGTTAACTTCTGTTTCTTTAGGCGTATCAATTGCTACAACTTTGTCATCTTTAATTGAAGCTTCTAAGTTACAACCAACTCCACAATAAGAACATGTGGTTCTTACTTTTTTGTCTACAGCTGCAGATTTAGATTGAAAAACATCTGAGATCGCATCAGTTGGACAAGTGTGTGCACAGGCTCCACAAGAAACACAAGATGAGTCACCAAACATCATATCATTGTCTGTAGTAATTCTAGACTCAAATCCTCTACCACTCATAGTTAAAACAAACGATCCTTGAATTTCATCACATGCTCTTACACATCTTCCACAATTAATACAATTATCTAAGTTCATTCTCATATAATCATGAGAAGTGTCTCTTGGAATTCCTTTATGTTGTTTGGGGCTATTATATCTATGATCTGAAATACCAAGATCATTAGCAACAGTTTGAAGTTCACAATTATTATTTACTTCACAACTATCACACTCCATAGGATGGTCTGTTAAAACTAACTCTACAATATTTTTTCTAAGATTTGTTATTGCTTCGTTAGATGTAAAGATATGTTGGTTTTCGACAACTGGAGTATGACAAGAGGCAACCATTCTTGTTGGGCCGTCTTTTTCCAGAGCGACTTCAACCGAACAAACTCTGCAAGCCCCATACGGAGCTAGGTTTGGATCATCACACAGAGTTGGAACTTTCTTTTCTCCAACATAACTTTTAACAAATTTTAATATTGATGTGTGATTAGCGCCAATTTCATAGGGCTTTCCATCTATATAAGCAATTTTTCTTTTTTCAGAACTCATTAATTATCCTTAACCATATCATTTTTCATTTCATCTCCAAAGTACTTAAGAATATTCATTATTGGAGTAGGGATTGCTCCGCATAGAGCACACAAACATCCTTTTTGCATCGTAACTAGCAATTCATTAAGTAATTTAAGAGGTATTTTAGCTGTTTTTTTCTTAGCTTGATCAAACATTTCCTTACCTCTGTATGATCCTAGCCTTCCAGGAAAACACTTTCCACATGATTCTTCAGCAGAAAATTCAAATAGATGATGAATATATTCCGACATTGAGAAATCTTTTGGGATACTCACCACACTTGCGTGTCCTAACATAAATCCTTTTGCAGTAAATTCTTGAAAATCTAAATTTAAATTATCAATCTCAGCCAAAGGTACAACGCCACCTAATGGACCTCCTATTTGAAATGCTTTAACAGGTTCTTTATATCCACCACCAATTTCTTCAAATATTTTTTTCATAGATGTTCCCATATCAATTTCATAAACACCAGGATTATTAAAAAAGCTATCTAGACAAACTAGTTTTGTTCCTGCAGATTTTTTATTTCCTATTTCTGAAAATTTTTCTGAACCATTAATTAAAATACCAGTTGCTGCAGCTAAAGTTTCTACATTATTTACAACAGTTGGTTTTTTATATAAACCCTCTGTAACAGGAAAAGGAGGTCTTACATCTACCTCTGCTCGTCTTCCTTCAATGGATGCAATTAATGCAGTTTCTTCACCACATATATAAGCACCTTGACCAATACAAATACCAAGATCAAATGAAAAATCTGTTCCTAAAATATTTTCACCTAAAAGATTTAATTTTTTTAGTTCATTGATGCTACCATTAATTGCCTCAATAGACTTTGGATACTCACCTCTTATATACAAAACACCTTCATCACTTCCAATTACTAGACCACAAATTACCATTCCAAAGATAACTTTTAAAGGTTGGTCTTCTAATAGATATCTATCTGAAAATGCTCCTGAGTCACCCTCATCAGCATTGCAAAGAACATATTTTTTATCACCTTTTGCTTTGCTACAGAAATCCCATTTCATTCCCGTAGGAAAACCTGCGCCACCTCTTCCAGTTAGGTTAGAATCTAGTAATGATTTAATGATTTCTTTTTTATCAGTTTTTAAAAATTTATTAAGTTGATCTTTAAATTGATCTGTCGATGAAAGTTTATCATCCATTAAAAAACTTGTTGTAGCAAAACTTTTTGAAAAAAACTTTTCTTGCTTGATATCTTCACCTTTTAAAATTTGATCAATTTTTTCTATATCTTTTCCTGCATAATTTTCACCATCATAGTGAAATGCATTATTTTCATAACAATGACCAAGACAAAACATTTCACCAACTTTATCGTCACCTAGTTTTTCTTTTAAAGCATCTTTTAGTTTTTCTTGAGTTCCAGCACACATACATGCACTTCCATTACAAACAAATGCTTTTTTTTCTCGGTGAGAAGGCCTTAAAAACTCATAAAAAGACTCAGCACCATGAATTGTTGAAACACCTAAGTTATTTTCTTTCGCAATCTCATTTATGTCTTTTGGAGATTTACTTAACGTATTTTCAGATATCTGTTTAAACAGATTGTCTTTAAGTCCAATTCTACCAGAGAGATTACTTATATTTTTTGACAATTTACCCTTTACCCTTTACCCTTTTTTAATAGTTCAAGTATTTATTATAATTCTTTCTTTATTACTATAAATATTAAAACTATCCTCTTTTACAAAACCAACCAATGTCATGTCAAACTTATTAGCTAAATCTATAGCGAGGCTGGTTGGCGCACCCACGCCGATTAAAATACCAATATTGGCCATAAGAGCTTTTTGGACTAGGTCAAAATTAAGTCTACCAGAGCAAGTTAAAAATTGACATTTATTATCAAGTAATTTTTTACTTAAAGCATATCCAATTAATTTATCTAAAGCGTTATGTCGACCAACATCCTCTTTTATAGCTACAATATCTCCTTGTGCAGAAAATAATCCACTTGCATGAATTCCTCCAGTTTTTGAAAATTCTGATTGATTTTTTCTAAGATTTTCAGGTGATTTCATTAAAACCTCTTTAGGAATTTTTGGTTCGAATTTAAAAATTTTATCTTTTTTGATTATGTCTAAGACATCTAATGAACTTTTGCCACAAACCCCACAAGATGAATTTGTCAAAAAATTTCTTTTTATTTTATCAATATCTATGTTTTCTGAATTATTAATTGTAACTACGATTTTATTTTGTAAACCGTATTGTTCTGAAGTTTCCCCAATACTTTCAATTTTTTCGATATAATTTAATTTATCTATAACCTTTTCATTGAAAAGAAATCCTCTCACTAGATCCTCATCGTCCCCTGGAGTTCGCATTGTAATTGAAATAGTCTTTTCAATCCATGACTCATTTTTATCCTTATATTTAAGTATTATTTCTAGAGGTTCTTCGATAGATATATGATCTTCAAAATCATTAAATTTATTTGATTTATACTTAAAGACCGTAAATTTAGAACTCATTCATTCAGTATATTTTAACTTACAGAATATGAAAGAATGAAAATTATTTTTATTTTTGATAGTTCAATTTCATTAAAAAAAAGCGATTTATATTAGTTATAAATCGCTTTTTTTATTTAATTTATTTTTTTTGATATTTTGCTGCTTCTTCAGATCCATCAGTTGCAGTGCCTTTGCTATACGAATGAGCACCCATTCCTGCAAGTTCTCCATCTTTAACAATAAGATATTGATTTCTAATTTCTTTATTGTCAAAAAAGCACTCTAATATTTCTCTAACACCATCAGCATATCTAGTTTGAGCTGATAACGATGTCCCTGATGTATGAGGTGTCATGCCATGATGAGGCATTGATCTCCAAGGATGATCATTAGGAGCTGGCTGTGGAAACCATACATCTCCAGCATAACCACTTAACTGACCGGATTTAAGTGCTGCAGCGATTGCATCTTTGTCACAAATTTTACCTCTAGCGGTATTAACTATATAAGCACCTTTTTTCATTTTACTTATCATTGTTTCATCAAATAGGTGTTCAGTCTCAGGGTGCAAAGGACAATTTATTGTTACTACATCACACACTTTAACCATAGATTCTACAGAGTCATGAAAAGTTAAATTTAGTTCTTTTTCAACACTCTCTGGTAATCTGTGCCTATCAAAGTAGTGAAGATGCACATCAAATGGTTTCATTTTTCTTAAAGCGTCTAAACCAATTCTACCAGCCGCAACAGTACCAATATGCATTCCTTCAACATCATAAGATCTTTGAACAGCATCAGCTATGTTCCAACCACCATTATTCACAATTGCGTATTGAGTATGATAATCTCTAACCATAGAAACAAT
>QBYI01000043.1 GCA_003282895.1 Pelagibacteraceae bacterium AG-325-F15 | reverse complement strand
ATTCTAGCGAGACAACATTTTACTCTAGCAAATAAAATTTTTTCAAAAAATTTAAGATTAGAATTGATTTCTGGCAAATCTATTTACAAAGAAAAAAAAGTTATATTAAATAATCTTTGTAAACATAAAATAGATATAATATTTGGAACTCATGCAATATTTCAAAAAAAAGTAAATTTTAAAAAACTTGGATTAATTATTATTGATGAACAACACAAGTTTGGTGTTAATCAAAGAAAAAGATTATCTGATAAAGGTGGTGTTGACTGTGACGTTTTATTAATGACAGCAACTCCTATTCCTAGAACTTTGACAATGACTGTGTATGGAGACATGGACCTTTCAATTATACGTGAAAAACCTCAATCAAGAAAACCCATAAAAACATATAGCAAACTAGAAAGTAAAGTTGATGACGTTATTCAATTTATTAAAAAAGAAATCAAATTAGGAAACCAAATTTTTTGGGTGTGTCCATTAATTGATGAATCTAAAAAGATTGATCATTCATCAGCTATTAAAAAATTTGAATTTTTAAAAGAAAAATTTCCAAGTAAAGTATCCTTATTACATGGAAAAACTAATACTGAAGAAAAAGAAAAAATTTTGAATAATTTTTTAAATAAAAAATTTGATATATTGGTTTCAACCACAATAATTGAAGTGGGCATTGACTTCCCTAATGCCAATGTAATTATAATAGAAAATGCTAATAAATTTGGATTATCACAATTACACCAATTAAGAGGTAGAGTTGGTAGAGGCAATAAAGATTCGACATGTATATTAATGTTTAAATCTAACTTAAGTGAAAATGCGAAAAAAAGAATTAATATTTTGAAGCAAAATAATGATGGTTTTATCATTTCTGAAGAAGATATGAAAATCAGAGGTTTTGGAGATATTTTAGGATTTAAACAAAGTGGTATTAAGAATTTTAAGTTAGCTGATCCAATTCATAACAATGATTTATTTCTTTTGGCAGAAAAAGAAATGAGAAGAATTGAAAAATCTAATGAAGATATTTCTAAATATAAACCTTTAGTAAAATTATACGATAGAGCTGATATAATTAACGATTTAGCCTAAGACTTTTTTGTAGATGTTCCTGCTGAAACTATAAATTTAGAAGCTTCTTCAAAAGTCATATTTAGATAAATAACATCGTCCTTTGGAAACATTAGTAAAAAACCACTAGTAGGGTTAGGTGTGGTTGGAACAAAAACATTTATTAGTTCTTTATTTGTCTTTTCTGCCATTTCACCTGTGTTTTCTTTTGTAGCGAAGCCAACAGCCCAAACACCTTTTCTTGGATACTCAATCAAAACAACACTTTTTTTATTATCATCTTTTTTAGAAAATGTTTCAGTCATTTGGACAATTGCCGAATAAACAGTTCTCAAAAAAGGAATTCTTTTAAAAAGATCATCAATCAATTTTAAAATTCTTCTACCAAAAAAAGATAAAGATATACCACCAACAAAAGTTATAAAAATTATTGAAATAACAATTTCAACTCCCGGTATGTTAAAGGGTAAATAACTATTAGGATTGATATTTTTTGGAATTAAATTTGAAGATATGCCAATTAAAATCTTACTGAGATAAAGTGTAAATCCAATTGGTATTAAAACAACTACACCCGTTATAAAATAATTTCTTAAAGTTAATGAAATAGATTTTTTATTTGGATTTTTTGCCATAAGATCAATTAAAACTTGAATAAACTACAAAACTAATTGCAATAATAAATAGAACTAATAAAATTTTATTATTAAGATTCATTTTATAATGTTATTATCAATTTTATACAAAAATGAATAGAAGAAAATTCTTGTCATACGTAGGTTGTGGTTGTTGTAGTTTCGTTTTACCCTCTTGTACAACAGCACCAATAACTGAACGAAAACAATTGAAGATTGTTTCAGAGGCTAATTTAAACGCTCAAGCTGCTAAAATTTATGAAAAAATTAAAGAAAAAGAAAAAATGAGTGATGACGTAAAAACACTCAATGAAATTAAAGAAATAGGAAAAAAAATGGAAGACTCTATTTCAGAATATTTTGATAGGGAAAATTTGGATGATCCGACAAAAAATTTTGATTGGGAATATATTTTAATAGATAAAAAAAAAGTGCGTAATGCTTGGTGTATGCCAGGAGGCAAGATTGCAGTATACACTGGTATATTAGATGCAACAAAAAATACAAATGGTCTTGCTGCAGTAATGGGTCATGAAATTGCTCATGCTGTTGCAAAACATTCTGTTGAAAGAGCTAGTAGAGGAACTTTATTAAATCTTGGAACTAAAATTATTGATGTAGCCAGTGGTGGAATTTTATCTGATATTAACAGAACTACAGGACAGAATACAGTTGGTTTACTTGCTCAACTTGGAATTTTAAATCCATTTAACAGAAAACAAGAAAGTGAAGCAGATTATTTAGGTATGATTTTTTCTTCATTATCAGGTTATGATATAAGAGAAACTACAAAAATTTGGGAAAGAATGAAGAAACTTAATAAAGGAAAAGAGCCTCCAGAATTTATGAGCACACATCCATCGTCAGATAATAGAATTAAAAATTTAAATGAAAAAATGAATGAAGTGATTTTAGATTATCCTCCAATAAAACTTACTTAATTTAAATAGTGGTGAGCCCTGATGGACTCGAACCATCGACCCATTCCTTAAAAGGGAATTGCTCTACCAACTGAGCTAAGGGCCCCCAAATATTCAAATTGAATAGTTGTTATATACAGAATTATTTAAATTTTTCAAACGTCAAATTGAACAAAAAATTAATATCTATTACAACTTATCAATGTATTTATCGTGAAATTGATCAAATGTACCTTCAGAAATATTCTTTCTAATAGCCTGCATTAATTCTTGATAAAAATTTATATTATGAAGTGATAAAAGCATCGAAGCTAATATTTCATTAGTGTTAAATAAATGATTCAAATAATTTTTTGAGTATTTGTTTAGATTTAAAATATCACAATTAGGATCTAAAGGTGTATTATCAGTTTGATATTTATTATTTTTAATATTAATTCTTCCATCCCAAGTGAATGCCAAACCAGTTCTGCCAGATCTTGTAGGTAAAACACAATCAAACATATCAATACCTCTTTTTACAGCACCAATAAGATCTGAGGGAGTACCTACACCCATTAAATAATGTGGTTTGTCATTTGGAAGATGTTCTTTAATATCATCTAACACTTCAAACATTTCACTTTGAGACTCACCTACTGCTAAACCGCCCATAGCATAACCATCAAAACCAATTTTAATTAGTTCATTTAAAGATTTTATTCTTAGATCCTTAAATAATCCTCCTTGAACAATACCAAAAAGTGCTTTGTGAGGATTTTGTCCAAATGCTTTTTTTGATCGCTCAGCCCAATATAAGGATAAGTTCATTGATTTTTTGATTAATTCATAGTCATTCGATTTTTTAGGACACTCGTCCATAATCATTACTATGTCTGAATTAAGCCCTAGTTGAATTCTTATACTTTCTTCAGGACTTAAGAAAAACTTCTTACCATCTACATGAGAATTAAAAATTGCTCCTTTTTCTCTGTCAATTTTGTTTAGTTTGGATAATGACATTACTTGAAAACCACCAGAGTCTGTAAGTATAGGCATATTACAATTCATAAACTCATGTAGACCACCTGCTGATTTTATTCTATCGACACCAGGTCTAATCATTAAATGATAAGTGTTTGATAATATAATTTCTGAGCCAGTTTTTTTTATATCATCTATTGTACAAGCTTTAACAGTTGCTTGTGTACCAACAGGCATGAAAGCAGGTGTATTAATATTGCCTCTATGTGTTTCTATTAATCCACATCTTGCAAATTTATCCTGATTTAAGACTTTAAAGGCAAATTTTTTTAATGCCATTTAAAAAAGCTTATTGTGATTTAAAACTAATAATTTTATCTGGTTCTGATACAGCTCCATTATTACTATCATCACCTCTTTTAATCATATCAACAAATTCCATTCCCTCTAAAACTTTTCCAAATACCGTGTATTGTCTATCTAGGAAGGGTGCTGGTTTAAAGCATATGAAGAATTGACTATTTGCAGAGTCTGGATCGGATGATCTTGCCATTGAAAGAGTGCCTCTGTCATGTGGTAAGCTACTAAATTCTTGTTTTAGGTCTGGTAAATCAGATCCACCCATGCCTGCTCTACTTAAATTAAAATCATTTGAACTAGAATTTCCAAATTTAACATCACCGGTTTGTGCCATAAAACCATCAATTACTCGATGAAATACTACATCGTTGTATTGACCGCTATCTGCCAATTCTTTTATTCTTTTAACATGATTTGGTGCAACATCTTCAAATAACTCTATTTTAACATCACCATCTTTTAATTTTAAAATCATTATATTCTCCTGGGCTATAGATTGATTAATATATAAAATAAATAAAATAAAAATTTTTACTAGCAATTTATTCATATTTTTCTTTTAAAGATTTAATAGTACTTTTGGTAGTAAATTTTTTTATATCACCATTTAATTTAACAATTTCCTTAACAAATTTTGAAGATATTATTTGATTTTCTACGTCTGACATTAGGAAAATTGTTTCAATATTGTTATTTAATTTTCTATTCATTCCAGCTAATTGGAACTCATACTCAAAATCAGATACAGCTCTTAAGCCCCTTAAAATGATATTAGATTTATACTTTTTGCATAAATCAGTTGTAAGAGAGCTAAAAGTAACAACTGATATTTTATTTCTATTTAATTTTAGATCTTTAAATAAAGCTTTATTAACAATATCTACTCTTTCATCTGAATTAAATAAGTAATTTTTATTACTAACATCGGACACTCCTACTACTATTTTATCAAACAACTTAAGTGATTTTTTTATGACATCAATATGTCCAAACGTAATAGGATCAAATGTTCCAGGATAAATTGCTACTTTATTCATTAAATTAAATTATCATCAATTTTGATGGCAGATACAACTTTTTCTTCTCCAGAAAGTTTTATAATTCTAACTCCTTGAGTATTTCTACCTGCTGTTCTAATTTCTTTTACAGCAACTCTGATTACCCTACCTTTATTGGTTGATATAAGTATTTCATCACCTTCAAAGACAGGAAAAGAAGATGTAATATTTCCATTTCTTGGAGAGTTTACAATGCCAATAATGCCCTTACCTCCTCTATTTGTAACTCTATAATCTGTATGAGATGTTTTTTTACCGTATCCATTTTCACTTATAGATAATACAAATTTTTCTTTAGCTTTTATTTCAGATTTATCATCTTTAGATTTCTTGCCATTTTTTTTTGTTTTATCATTATCTATGACTGATAATGAAACAATTTGATCATTAGTAGCTAATTCAATTCCTTTAATTCCTTTTGAAGATCTCCCTTTAAATACTCTTAATTTTTTTGCTTCAAATCTAATGCATTTACCAAACTTAGTACTTAAAATAATATCTTGATCATCTTGACAAATTTTTACTCCAACAATTTTATCATTATTATCAAGTTTCATTGCAATTTTACCAGATGCGTTAATTAATGAAAAATCTTCTAGACTATTTTTTCTAACCTTACCTTGAGCTGTCGCAAAAATTATTTGGTAATTCTTTAAGTCAGTTTCATTTTCTGGCATTGGCATAATAGAACTGATTGATTGGTGGCTTTTTAAAGGTAAGATATTAAATAGTGACTTACCTTTTGATGAAGAGGAGCCCTCTGGAATTTTCCATGCTTTAACTTTATAAACCAATCCCTCTGTCGAAAAAAATAAAACAGATGTATGAGTATTTACTGATAATGTTTGAACAACTGAGTCTTGATCTCTAGTAGTAATTCCAGACTTTCCTTTCCCACCTCTTTTTTGTTGTTTTACACCATCTAAAAATCCTCTTTTAATATAACCTTGAAGAGTAACAGTTATAATTACAGATTGTTTTTGAATTGTTTCTTCAATATCATAATTTAAAACAGCGTCGATAATCTTAGTTCTTCTTGGTACTGCAAACTTTTCTTTTATATTCTTTAATTCTTCACTGATGACTTTTAAAAGTTCTTTTTTAGATGAAATAATCTTTTTATATTTTACTATTAATTCAGCTAATTTTTTTATTTCAACTTCAATTTCGTTAATTCCAAGTGCAGTTAATTTTTGAAGTCTAAGTTCTAATATAGCTATAGCTTGAGGTTCAGATAAAGAATATAAACCTTTGCTTTTTTTTCCTTCTACTAAAGAAATTAATTTTTGAGATTTATTAATTTTCCATTTAGTTTTCAATATAGCTTGTTTTGCATCTTCAGGTGTTTTTGATGATCGAATAATTTTTATAATTTTATTTAAGTTTTCAACTGATACGGATAATCCAATTAATATATGAGCTCTTTCTTCTGCTTTTTGTAAATCGAATTTAGTCTTCTTGATTACGACATCTTCCCTAAATGATAAAAAGTTTGATAAGAAATCTTTTAATGTACATGTTTTAGGTTTACCTTCAACGATCGCTAAAGTATTGAAACCAAAAGAACTTTCAATTTGAGTATTTTTATAAAGTTGTCTTTTTATAGTCTCTGGCTCAACACCGTTTCTTAAATCTATAGCAACTCTTATACCTTCTCTATTAGATTCATCCCTAATATCTTTAATGCCCTCGATTTTTTTTTCTCTAACTAATTGTGCAATTCTCTCATTTAAAACAGATTTATTGACCTGATAAGGAATTGAGGTAATTACCAATCTTTCTCTTCCATTTTTTAAACTTTCAACAGAAACTTCGCCTCTAATTTTAAAAGATCCTCTACCATTATTATAACCCTGTTTTATAATGTCTTTACCGATAATAACTCCACCAGTCGGAAAATCAGGACCCGGAACATGTTTCATTAATTCTCTAATCTTAATATCTTTGTTGTCTATTAAAGCTAAAGTACCGTTTATAATTTCACCCAAATTATGAGGAGGAATACTTGTGGCCATTCCAACTGCTATACCTCCAGCACCATTTACTAGAAGATTTGGGTATTGAGCGGGTAAAACTGTAGGTTCTTTTTCTGTCTCATCATAATTACTTTTAAATGAAATAGTATTTTTCTCTATATCATCAATTAAATATTGAGAGACTTTAGATAATCTTGTTTCTGTATATCTCATTGCAGCTGCAGGGTCACCATCTATAGATCCAAAATTGCCCTGCCCCTGAACCAAAGGAAGACTCATTGAAAAATCTTGAACCATTCTTACTAATGCATCATAAACTGATTGATCACCATGAGGGTGATATTTACCTATAACATCACCAACAATTCTTGCAGATTTTCTAAATTGTTTAGACCAATCATATCCACCTTTATACATTGCGTATAAAATTCTTCTGTGAACAGGTTTTAAACCATCTCTAATATCAGGTAAGGCTCGACTAACAATAACACTCATTGCATATGATAGATAAGATGAGCTCATCTCATCATGCATTGAGATTAATTTAATATTATTATCTTTTGGAATTTCAGTTTTTTGCATAGATGTTAAAATGGAATTTCGTCATCCATATCATTTGACACTTGAGAAGAATCCTCAATATTATTTTGTTGAGTAGTGTCGTTTTGAATACCACCACCAGATCCTCCACCACCAAGCATGGTTAAAGTAGTATTATATCCTTGAAGAACAATTTCAGTAGAATATTTATCTTGGCCTGATTGTTCATCTTTCCATTTTCTTGTAGTGAGTTGACCTTCAACATAAATCTGAGCACCCTTTTTTAAGTATTGTTGTATAACATTTACAAGCCCTTCGTTAAATACAACTACACGGTGCCATTCAGTTTTTTCTTTTTTTTCACC
>QBYI01000042.1 GCA_003282895.1 Pelagibacteraceae bacterium AG-325-F15 | reverse complement strand
ATAAAAGCGACTTTTTTTTAGAGGTTGATGGTCAACCAATTCAAGTGAATAAAGAAGGAGAGTTTTTATTTGAAGGATTTATTATAGACACTACTGCTGGTGAAGAATTGACTATTGTCGCTGTTGATAGATGGAATAATGCAACAGAAAAAAATGTTAAAATAAATGTTAAATTAAAAGAAATGAAAGTTGCCAAAGGTTATGAAAAATTACTTCCTAATAAAATAAATGTTAAAAAAGATAAAAATAAAATTGCAATTATAATTGGTGTTGAAAAATATGAAAATCTCACAAATCTTGATGCTGCATTTGCAAATAGAGATGCTAACGCCTTTAGAGAATATGCTGTAAGAGCTCTTGGAGTAGATCCTGCTAATATAAATTTACTAGTTGATAAAGAAGCTAGTAGACCAAAAATATTAAAAGCATTAAAACTTTGGCTTCCTAAAATAGGTGGTGAAAATAGGGATATATATTTATTCTTTGCTGGTCATGGCTTAGCGTCAGATGATGGAAAAAATTTATATATTTTACCTCAAGATGGTGATGCAAGTTTATTAGAAGACACTGCCATTACAAGAAATGAAATTATAAAGATATTGCAAAAAACAAATCCAAAATCTGTAACAATGTTTTTTGATACTTGCTACAGTGGTCAAACTAGAAACGAGGAAACTTTAGTTGCAAGCTTAAGGCCAGTAAGAATAGATAATTCTTTTTTGTAATCAATAAAAACAGCAAGTCCCATAGCTTTAATTGGCTTACCCTTAAATGTAGCTTTTTTTTTAGAATATTTGAGATATTTTTTTTTAATATTTTTATCTTTTAAAATTAATTCCCATAACTTGTTTAGATTTTCATCACTGTCATCATATTTTTTAGCTATTTCATATCCAAATATACTTTTATTACTTTTCTTTGATCCAACTTTTACATACTTTTCGTTTTTATTTTTGTAATTTTTTATTGATGAATTTATTTTATCTTGTTCTTCAGCTGTTGTTTCTGCAAACTGATATCTTTTGTATCCTTCGTAATCATACTCTTTAGATTTTATATCTGCTATTTGACTTGGTATAGAAATTTTCCAAAAAAATTGCTGATTATCTTCTTTTAATACTAATATTCTTTTTTTATTTTTAAATTCAAAGTCTCCTATTGAAACAACTTCGTGATCTTTGTCTAGTCTATAATACCTACCTATATTATCTATCTTGTGATCAAATTTATAATAAACAATTCCATCCCCTCTTAAATCATTAATTTTTAGTGGTACAAAATTCCAATATGCAAAATTCTTACCAAAATTTGAATATATTACTTTTTCATTTTCGTTAATTTTAATTCCTGATTTTAAATTATTATCTTTATTTGTATCTACTTTTGCATATTTGTTTTCTTCATAATCTTTTTTAGAATCTACTTTTACATATTCATTATTTTCAAAATTTTTAATTGCAGATTTAATTTGTTCTTGTTCGTTAGTGTCAGCCAATAATAATTGATATCTTCTATACCCTTTGTAATCATAAAATTTTTTATAAAATTTAGATTTTATATCTACTACCTGACTTGATATAGAAATTTTAAATAAAAACTTTTGATTATCTTTAGTTTTTAGTTCGTAAATTTTCTTGTCTTTTTTGAACTTATAACTTCCCTTTGAAACAACTTCATATTTTTCATTTACTCTATAATATTTATCAACATCAAATATATAATAAACAATTCCATCGCCTCTTAAATCATTGATCTTAAATTGCATAAATTGCCAATAAGCTGTGTTATTAGATTTTAAATATTCAACTTTTTCTTTTTTATTTATCTTGATTGCTGATTTTAGAGAGCCAGATTTAAGTTGGTCACAATTATTATAATACCAATTTGTGTCGCCTTTGCTAAAAGAGTTACATTTTTCAGTTGTAGGTACTCTTAATGTACCATTTGTTTCTTTTTCCTTATCCATAATCTTTAGCCCTGATGTAGAACTTGCAGCTTCAGGATTAAAAACATTAATTGCCCAACTAAGACTATTTATCTTAACTAACCCTTTAATTGATTTCAGATATTCTTTATCTCCTTTCTTGCAATGAATTACGTCTTTAATTTTTTTAACTCCGTATTCTGAATCTATTGTAGCTTTATGAAAATGAGTATTTTTTTTTGGAAAGTAATCTTTTTCGGTAGCATACCATCTTGGTATATTTGTTTGATTTTTTTTACCATGAACAGATAATACTTGACCTTTTTTCAAACCGATTGCAGAGCCCTTTATCCACGGACCAGCTGTTCTATCTTGCCATTTTTGAAAAATAGTAACATCTTCGCTTACTATACAAACTTCTAATACTTTGCTTTTTAAAATTTTAGGAAGCGCGAATATAGAACTAGAAAATATTAATCCCAAACCAAGAACTACGAGCAGATATGTTAATAAGCGTTTCATAAGGTTTATATTAACTCTTTAGGTACTGGTTTGGTACTGGTTTTGAAACATTTAATAAACTTTATTTTCTTATATTTATTAAAGGTTTATTTAAAATTATAAGATTTTAAAGGATGTTTAGACTACCTTGGACTACTATGGGACTGACTTAAACTTCTATCTCTCGGCTTTTAAGACTCTTGTTTCTACCAATTTCACCACGTGGGTATGATTATTTTCAGGAGTATTTATGCTTATATTTATAATTGGACAAGTTTAATACGTAAAACTTTTATTTAATGAATTGTAATTCTATGCATTATTCTATTTCCTTTAAATGGTGTTGCTTGATGAAGCATAGATCTATTGTCCCAAATAGCGAGTTGGTTTTTTTCCCATTCTAACGAATATTGAAATTTTTTCTTAACTTGATGTTTTAATAATATTTTTTTTAGTTTTGATTGTTTCTTAATTTTAGGTTTAAAATCTATTAAATGACCTGGACTGCAATAAATTGCATAATTTGAGTTAATTTTTTTTAAAATTTTATGTGCGGAAATTAGTTCTTTAATTTTTCTACCTTTTTCCTTTACTCTTTCTTGTGTTGTAATTGATATTGGTCCCTCAGATGAATAAACACCTTTAGATAATTCTAATTTTTTTTTAATTTTAGCCGGTAATTGTTTGTAAGCTAAATATTGAGAGCAGAACTCTGTATTAGCTAAACCTTTTTTTGGCACAAGTTTTGATAACAACATTGTAAATCTAGGAGGTTTTTTTGTATAAATTGAGTCTGTGTGAAATTGTTCACCAAAACTTGGTCCCTTATCGGTTGACTTTCGTTGAACAACTGTAATTTGAGGATATTTTTTATTTAGACCTTTTAATCTTGGGTATTTTGCCAATTTTCCAAAATTTTTAGCAAACTTAATATATGAACCTGATGTTAGAATTTGTTTTCTAAAAAAAATTACACCATATTTATAAAGAGCTTGTTTTATTTCTTTTAAATCTTGATTTGTGATTTTCTTTAAATCACACTCAATCTCAGCTCCAATGTCTTTTTTATTTGGGATAATTGTAATCATTATTATTTACAAATTGTCTAATACTGCTTTAGCACACTGAATAGTATTGCTTTCTCCATGTAAATCTTTTGTTCTATTCTTTTTATCAAATAAAGTTTTTTCAATAGATGTCATAATTGAATTAGCAGCTTCTTTTTCACCTAAATAATCTAACATTAAAGCACCAGACCAAATTTGACCAATAGGATTAGCAATACCTTTTCCTGCAATATCAGGAGCAGAGCCATGAACTGGTTCAAATAATGATGGAAATTTTTTTTCAGGATTAATATTTCCAGATGGTGCAATACCAATAGTTCCAGTACAAGCTGGGCCTAAATCTGACAAAATATCTCCAAATAAATTAGAAGCTACAACAACATCAAACCATTCAGGATTTAAAACAAATCGAGCAACTAGAATATCAATATGAAATTGATCTGTTTCAATATCTGAATAATTTTTTTTATTTTCATTAAATCTTTCATCCCAATATGGCATTGTAATTGAAATACCATTTGATTTTGTTGCACTTGTAAGTTTTTTTCTTTTACGAGATTTAGCTAATTCGAAAGCAAATTTTTGAACTCTGTCAATTCCATGCTTTGACATAATGGTTTCCTGAAGTGCCATCTCTCTATCTGTGCCTTCAAACATTCTTCCACCAACTGAAGAATATTCTCCTTCTGTATTTTCTCTAATAATAACCATATCAATATCACCAGGTTTTTTATCAGCCAATGGTGATTTAACACCTGGAAATAACTTAACAGGTCTTAGATTAATGTATTGATCAAATTCTCGTCTGAACTTTAATAATGATCCCCACAAAGTTATATGATCAGGATATCTATCAGGCATTCCAACCGCTCCAAAAAAAATAGCATCATGTTTTTCAATTTTTTCTCTCCAGTTATCTGGCATCATTTTTCCATGTTTTTCGTAATAATCACAAGATGCAAAATCAAACTCATCAATTTTTAATTTAAATTGATGTTGTTCTGAAATTTTTTTTAAAACTTTATGAGCTTCTGGAACAACTTCAGTTCCTATCCCGTCTCCAGCAATAGATGCAATGTTATATGTTTTCATATTACCATATATAGCTTAACTTTATTAAATTTGAACAATTTAAAAATAATTGAGACAAAATTTATTTAAAAGTGTATTTATTTTATTGTTTATATTGAAATTCTAAATTTCCTCTAGAATTTACTCTTTTTTTTACATGCTTATAATAACTAACGTCATTTAAAAGTTTAATAAGATCTATCCCTTTATCCTCATATCTTCTTTTAATTGTATTTCTTGAAACCATTACAAAATTTAAATTTTCAACAAAACTTTCTGACCATTGTTTTTCTATTTTATCTTTAATCATTTTTTTTAAGAACAGCCTGAAGTCTGAGCAGCTGATCATTTTTATTTTGTCATTAACTAAAGTCATTATTTCAGTGTATTATACTGATATTCTCTTGCTTTAACAATATCTTCAGGGAGGGTTAAATCAACATCATCTAATTTTATAATATCATCTTTATTAATATCTCTTATTAAAATTGCATTATCTGTAAGACCTAATGGTAAAATTTTTTCTTTTTTTGATTTTTCAGATGTAACTAGGCGTCCTCTTGCACAAAACCCTCCTTCACCATCAAGTTTATCACCTTTTTTTAAATCCTTTTTTGCATAACTTGCAACATCAGCATTATAATTCTTAGTAAAACCTGTTGCCCTACTATCAAGAGCAATTGAATATATAGATTGAGCAAGTTCCAGACCTATATAATGATAGGGTCTCCAAATAGCCGAGTAATTCCCTGATATGTCTGTAACCATTCCATAATCTTTAAAACAATTTTTTACATATTCATTTTGTGCTTTAATGACAATATAAACTCCCCATCTTAAATCATTCAGAACATCTTGTTTATCTAAATCAATACTTGATATAACCTCAACCTGGCCTTCAAAGTCTAGTAAACCACCATCAGACTTTGGTATCATTTTTTTTGCAATATCATAAACACCTATTGGTGGAAAGGTTAATCCATTTTCTGGACACTTTAGGTTGGCTGCGTTACTTACAGCACACATTTCAATAGCTGACTTGTCACCACATAAAAAACTATTAAACATTTTAGGATTCATGCCAGACTCAATTTCAGCACGTTCTTTGGTTAATCCATAATAATCCCAAACTGTATCGGGTGTGGAGTATTCAAATGTAGGATGATATTTTGTACCTTTTCCAGCACATACTACAGAAAAACCATTTAACCTTGCCCATTCAATTTGCTCCAATATTAATGACGGTTGATCGCCATAAGCCATAGAACAAATAACGTTATTTTCTTTTGCAAGGTCTGATAAATATTTGCCACAAGTTATATCTGCCTCAACATTAACTAAAATTAAATTTTTTTTATTTTTAATTATCTTTACAGCATGAACAGTTCCGACAATCGGGTTTCCAGTTGCTTCAATAAAAATTTCAATATTTCTATCTAAAATATCATCTAAGGATTTTGTAAAATTTATTTCATCAATTGAAGATGATTTAATGCCACTATTTATACAATTTTTCTTAGCTCTATCTGTATTTAAATCAACTATGCTATCAATTTGAATTTTATCTAAATGATTATATTGAGCTAGAAACATACTCACGAATTTCCCACAACCTATAAAAGCAATTCTAATAGGTTCTTTTCTATTTTCTAATTTTGTGTGTAAAAACATTTAACTTAAATAGGTTTTAATCCCTGGGTAAGAAATTTTTTATCAAGCCCACAATCTTTATATCCTCGCTTTACGACATTTAAATAACGTTCTGTTGGAAATTTAAAAGGCGATTTTTTTACCATTGTGTAGGTCATTACTTTTTTTCCATAATAACTAAAATAATATTTTTTATATAAAATTGGAAAATCTTCATAAAGATCTAATTTTTTTTCATCACTTTTTGAAATTTCAAACAAACCACCAGGTACAATTGAATTCTTCTTTGGCTCAATATCGGCAGCTCTATATTTGCTTCTAAATGTTAATCTAAAATCTTTAAGATTAATCTTTTTTAAAAAAATACTGTCTTTACATCTACGTTTCATTTGAAAATGATTTAAATTACTTCCATAGGCAAAATAAAGCATTTAACGGTCCACTACTTCAATATTTTTTTCATTCACAAATCTTAAAATCTGAGAACTACATTCGTCAATTTTAGATTGATCTTCTGAACGGATTACAATTGAAACACCTAATTTTCCTGCATGAAAAAAAGGATAGCTTCCAATTTCAACTTCTTTGTTTTTGTTTTGAACTTCAGTTAAAGAGTTTGCTATTTCGCTTTCAACAGTTTTCAAACTAATTGTATGACTTAAAATAGGTTTCCCACCCACTATCTTATTTTTTAATCCACCTAACATTGATTTCATAATTGATGGAACACCAGGAAGGCAAAATACATTTTCAACACTAAATCCAGGTGCGCCACTCGTTGGGTTTAAGATTAATTCAGCGTTCTCAGGCATCCATATCATTTTTTGTCTACCTTCATTAAATTCACCAGGTTTATAATATGCCTCTAAAATTTTATAACCTTCTTTGTGAATTTCATATTTTAAACCAAATGCTTTTGAAACAGACTCTGCTGTTATATCATCATGAGTTGGACCTATACCCCCAGTTGTAAAAACATAATCATTTTCTTTTCTTAAAACATTTAAAGTTTCTACAATTGTTTTTTCAATATCTGGTATTACTCTTACTTCCTGAACCTTCACTCCAATTGAATTAAGCCAAGTTGCTAAAGTTGAGGTATTAGTGTCTTGAGTTCTGCCTGATAGAATTTCATTACCGATGATTAATATCGCAGCATTAACTTTTATGTTTTTGGTCATTTTAAATGTATAATTTAGTAATGGAATTTACCAAGTCTTTAATAAAAGGCAAATTAATCAAACGATATAAACGTTTCTTTACCGATGTAAAATTAGAAAAAGAAATTGTCACAGCACATTGTCCTAATACAGGCTCAATGAAAGGTCTATTAGAAGAGGGAAATGATGTCTATTTACTTCCAAATAATGACCCAAAAAGAAAACTTAAATATGGACTTGAAATCATAAAAACACGAAAAAATTTAGTTGGGGTTAACACTCATATGGCTAACAAAATAGCTCATCATGGTTTAGAAAATAATCTTATCAAAGAACTTAAAGATAATGATTTAATAAAGCCTGAGGTTTTTTTTAATAAAGAAACTAGATTTGATTTTCTACTCGAAAAAAAAAAACAAAAAATATTTGTTGAAGTTAAAAATGTGACCTTATTTAGAGATAAAAATACTGCTGAATTTCCAGATGCTATCACTTCTCGTGGTTCTAAACATTTGCTTACCCTTATTGATGCCATAAAAAAAGGTTATAAAACATATCTATTGTTTTTAGTTCAAATTCAAAATATGGAATATTTTAAAATAGCAAAGGATATTGACACTGAGTATTATAAAAATTATTTAATTGCAAAAAAAGCAGGTGTAAATTTTTTAGCTTATAGATGTAATATAAGTTCTAAGAGGATTTTTACTGATAAAAAATTAAAAATTATTGATGACTAATTATAAAGAAAAATTTGAAAAGATGAGAATTGCAGGAAGACTAGCTGCTAACACGTTAGATATGTTAACTGAAAATATAAAAGAAGGTGTTTCAACAGACTTTATAGATAAACTTGGATACGAATTTATTAGAGATAATGGAGGTCATTCAGCACCACTATATTACAGAGGCTTTACAAAATCTCTGTGTACATCTTTAAATCACGTGGTTTGCCATGGAATCCCATCTGATAGAGTTTTAAGAGATGGGGACGCAGTTAATATAGATGTGACAGCTATAATCAATGAACACTACGGTGATACAAGCAGAATGTT
>QBYI01000041.1 GCA_003282895.1 Pelagibacteraceae bacterium AG-325-F15 | reverse complement strand
TCAAAGTATAAATTTTGATACATATTATAAAGACCTGCCATTTAACCCAAGTGCTTTATCATTATATAAATGGGCACCTATTGCTGAAGAGCTTAAAAGTTTAGATAGAAAGATTGTTCTTAATTCGATGATATTAAAATGGGATATTATTAAAGATGAATTTAAAAATTTAATACAATTCTAAATATTTTTTCTATTGTCAACCAAACTTTCAACAACACTTGGGTCTGCCAAAGTTGTTGTGTCGCCCAACTGTTCATGATCATTTGCAGCTATTTTTCTTAAAATTCTTCTCATTATTTTGCCCGACCTAGTTTTAGGAAGTCCTGGCGTAAAATGAATCAAATCAGGAGTAGCCAAAGGTCCAATTTGTTTTCTGACCCAAAGCTTAAGATCTCTTTCAAGATCTCCTGTTTCTCTCTCTCCAGCATTTAAAGTTACATAGCAATATAAACCGTTTCCTTTTATATCGTGTGGATATCCAACCACAGCAGCTTCAGCCACCTTCGGATGAGCAACAAAAGCACTCTCAATTTCAGCAGTACCCAAATTGTGTCCTGAAACTATGATTACATCGTCTACCCTCCCAGTAATCCAATAGTATCCATCTTTATCTCTTCTGCATCCATCACCTGTAAAATATTTTCCATCAAATTGAGAAAAATACGTATCAATAAATCTTTGATGGTCTCCGTATACGGTTCTCATTTGACCTGGCCATGATTGAGCAATGCAAAGTCTTCCTTCACCTGCACCTTTAATTTCTTTACCATTTTTATCAACTAACACTGGTTTAATTCCATAAAATGGTTTTGTAGCTGAACCTGGCTTTAAGGGAATCGCGCCTGTTTGTGGAGAAATCATTATACCACCTGTTTCTGTTTGCCACCAAGTGTCAACAATTGGACATTTTGAATTTCCAACTGTTTTGTAGTACCACATCCAAGCCTCAGGGTTTATTGGTTCCCCAACAGTCCCTAAAAGTTTTAGGGATTTTCGTGATGTTTTCTTAACTGGCTTATCTCCTTCTCTCATTAAAGCTCTGATTGCAGTAGGAGCTGTGTAAAAAGTATTAACTTTAAATTTATCTATTATTTGCCACCATCTTGAGGTGTCTGGATAATTTGGGATACCCTCAAACATTATCGTGGTTGCACCGTTAGCAAGTGGACCGTAAATAATATAACTATGTCCAGTTACCCAACCAATATCAGCTGTACACCAATAGATATCTTTAGGTTTATAATTAAAAATATATTGATGAGTCATTGAAGCGTAAACCATATACCCACCCGTAGTATGTAAAACACCTTTAGGTTTTCCTGTAGAGCCAGAAGTATATAAAATGAATAAAGGATCTTCAGCGTTCATTTCTTCTGGTTCACAATTATTTGATACATCTTTAATTAATTCGTGATACCAAACGTCTCTTTTATTATCCCAATTTATGTAATTTCCAGTTCGTTTTACAACAATACATTTTTTAACTTTGGGGCAACTCATTAACGCTTCATCTGTTGTATCTTTTAGAGGAATAGTCTTTCCACCTCTAACACCTTCGTCGGCTGTAATAATGTATTCTGATTTGCAATCATTAACTCTACCAGAAATCGACTCTGCAGAAAATCCTCCAAAAATAATAGAATGTACTGCTCCGATTCGAACACAAGCAAGCATCAGAATTGCTAGCTCAGGAATCATTGTTAAATAAATTGTAACTCGATCACCTTTTTTTATACCTAATTTTTTAAGTCCATTTGCAGCTCTTGATACTTTTTGATGTAATTCTTTATATGAAATCTTTTGACTATCTTTTGGATTATCTCCTACCCAGATTATAGCTGTTTTATCTTTTTTATCTTTTAAATGTCTGTCTATACAGTTTGCCGAAGCATTTAATGTTCCATCTTGAAACCAATTAATCTTAACTTCTTTTTTACTATATTTTACGTCTTTAATTTTTTTGTACGGTTTAATCCAAGTAATTCTTTTTCCCTCTTTTCTCCAAAAATCATCATTATTCTTAATCGATTTAGAGTATTTATCTTGATATTGTTTTTTGTTTGCTAAGCTATTTTTTACCCATTCGCTTTTTGTTTTGATAACTAATTCTGGGTTTGATTTTCTTTTAGTTATTTTTTTTTTAACTTTAGTTTTTTTTGTTACTTTTTTTGTAACTTTCTTTTTAGCTTTTGTTTTTTTCTTTTTTTTAAGTGGCATGAGATAATTTTATAATCAAATTTTACTCATGTTATTTAAAATTTTCCAGCTTTTAGAGTCTATGGGCATTACAGATAATCTGCTTTGTTTTATTAACGATAAATGGCTTAATTCCTTGTTTTTTTTAACATCCTCGAGAGTAACAGGATTGGATAATTTTTTTTTAAATCGTACAGTCACAGCAACGAAACGACCAGATTTATCTGTTTTATCTAAAAAAGCTTCTTTAATTACTTCTACAATCCCAACAATTTCTTTGCCAATATTTGAATGATAAAAAAAACAAAGATCACCTTTCTTCATACTTTTTAAATTTTTAGCTGCTTGGTAATTTCTTACTCCATCCCATGGTGCACCTTTTAAACCAGCTTTAATTTGTTGATCAATTGACCAAACGTCAGGTTCAGATTTTAATAACCAATATGATTTTGACATTATTTATAGAATCTCTTTTAATTTATATTGCAATATAGGTAAATGGTAAAAATATTTGAAAAAAAACAAATATAGAAAAAAGTAATATCAAAATTATAAAGATTATAAAAAATAAAGTTTTTATTAAGCCATATTTTTTTTTAAAATCATTTATTAAAAAAAAGTAATTAATAATTTTTTTCATATATCTATAGCTTGATACAAACCATCATCCATTAAAATAAATTTAATATTCATTCTTTTCATATTTACATATACATCGTATAAATCGAAAACTACTGGATCTTTTGAAATATTAAAGGAAGTATTAACCAATATATCAGAGCCATAATTTTTAATATGTTTCAAAACTTTATAAGTTATAGAATTTTTATCATTAATTATTTGCGTTCTGCAAGTTCCATCTACGTGTATAATAGAGCTATATTTATTATAAAGCGTTTGCTTAGCATCACACAAAGTTCCCATCCATTCTAAATTTTTTACAATACTTTTATTTATTGAAAAATACTTTTCAAAATCTTCCTCAAGTAAAATGGGCGCTAAAGGTTGAAAATGTTGTCTTTTTTTTAAATTTAGATTTAAATTAATCACAGCCTCATCGTTTGCAGCGTTACATAAAATAGAGGTATTGCCTAGAGATCTGGGCCCAACTTCATTTGATCCATAGTATGTTGCAATTATTTCACCATTTATCAATTTATTCGCTGCATCAATTATATAATCATTGGTTATATTAACTTTTAAAAAAAAATTATCTTTATTTTCTTTTTTATTAATAAAATTCTTATCGGGACCGAGATAAATATTACTAAAATTAAGTGTTTTATTTTTTGATTTTTCTAAAAAAGCAAAATTTGCAGCACCTATTGCAGATCCTGAGTCTCCTGGTGAAGGTGGGACAATTAATTCTTCAAAAATACCTTCTTTAGATAAATTGTGAATCATTTTACAATTTAAGGCGACACCACCTGTTAATACAATCTTACTTTTTCCTGATAAATCAGAAGCTTTTTTGATTAGGTTTTTCATAGTATGCTCTAAGATTAACTGTGCTGAACTTGCGATATCTGCATATTTGTTAAAATTTTTTTCCTCTCCTATATTTAGGTAGGGCTCTCCAAATAAATCATAAAATTTTTTTGAAAAAGATTTGCTCGGGTTTTTGTGAAATTCAAAATAATCCATGTTGATTTTGAAATTATTAATATCAAAAATTTTCTTAAGTTCTTTTTCATATATTGGTTTTCCAAACGAGCTAAGAGACATGACTTTGAACTCTCCCTCATTTATTTCAAAACCAAGATAATCAGTAATTGTAGAATAAAATAAGCCAATCGAATTTGGGTAAAAATTAGTCCAAATTTTTTTAATTTTATAATTATCATCTATTGTATAAATAGACATTGTTTCCCCCTCTCCAACGCCATCAGAAGTAATATAAACATAATCAGATATATTTTTAATGACTGACAACCCATATAAGCAATGACTTAGATGGTGTGATGAATAAATAATCTTGTTTCTTGAAACATTGATTAATTTATTTATGTCTGTGTAAAAAAAAATTGACCCGTTATTAAAATTTTTTAAATGATTAATTAAAAATTTTTTATTTTTTAATGGATTTTTAATTGAATAATAAAAAATTTCCCACCAAGATTTAAATGGTTTCTCATAAAAGCAAATTGATTTAATATTTTCATTTTTTAATTTAAATTTTTTTATTAAGAATTTTAAACATCTTTGGGGAAAATTTTTATCACCTTTTATTCTGCTAAAAGATTCTTCTTTTAAAAAACAATCAGTACCTTTGTTGTCTGTTAAATAAACCGATGATTCATGATAGTAAGCAGATATTCCAATATAATACATATTAAGTTATGGAATTAGGATCTATATTTTCCATTACATTATTATCTGTGATATTTTTTTTTAATTTTAAAAAGTATGTCACAAAACCAATTAGTATTAAAATTGATATTAAAATTGGATTAAAGATAAAAGAAAATTTATTTAGGCTATTTGCATACATGTGCCTAAAAAAACTTAACGTTTTTTCTTTAGCTAACTTTATTTTATACGAAATTGGGCTGTTATTGTTTTTTGCAAATCTAAGTGAATACTCAGCATGTCTTTCCTCGTCCTTTAAGATATTTTGAATTTGTTTATATGCTAAGGGTTTATGTTCTTTGAGATGATTAGTAAAAGCTATCAATTTTTTTTCTGCGATTTCTTCATTTGCCCCAACAAATATAGCAAAATCATTTAGTTTTTTTTTTTCAAAAATAAAGTGATCTTTATAAATATATCCCTTATTGTAAATATGGTTAGGTATGAAATTTAATTCTTTCTTATTAATTTTATATTCTGAAATAATTTCATTTTTAATACTTGTGAAAATAAAACAATGTTTATATTCGTCTAGGGCATGTCTTATGAAACCATTGGAAAGTTTTTTATTATCAACAATTTTTGCAGCAAATAACATCTCGATTGCAGACGAGAATTCTGCTGAAGCAAATTCATTCAAAACAAAACAACTTCTTTCTGGATCAAATCTTTTTAAACTACTTTTTGGCGTTAAAAACATTTTATTAATTATTATTATTTATTTTACTTTATTTACCAATCCTTTAAATGCAAAGAATTGTTTATCATTTCTCCCATATGGATTTAACGAATCATATGTTCATTTACCGCAAAGTGCATCTTTTTGTGTTAAACAGGGCAAAACTAAATACACATATAAAACAGATAATTATGGTGGAAGGTTACTTAATAATAATAACGCGAATAATAAGATACAGATCTTTGGTGATAGTCAAGTATTGGGTTTAGATGTAGATAATATTGAGCAACATTATTTAAACACTTTGTATAAAAAAAGTAATTTTATTATTTATGCAGCACCAAACAATGGTCCTTATGAAGTTATAAATTTTTTGAACCAAAATAATAAAATTTTACAAAAAAAAATAATTGTTACATTTAGTTTTTCTACTGACCTTTACAGAATTTTAAATTATTGGAATCCTAAGAACTTTGTTGCTCTAAAAGATTATGAGCTTGATGAAATTTTGGAAAACCCTTTTAAATATAGATTGATAGTTTTTAAAAACTTATTATTGAATAAAAATTTTACTTTAAGCAGATATGATAATAAAAAAATGCAAGACTTATTTTTAAATTCAGATCAAGATGAATTTTACAATAATTTAACTAAATATTTTGACGAATTAAATGAGACAGCAACTAACCTTGATATAGGAATAGACTTTATAGTTACGTTTCCTTATTGGGTTTATTCTATAGATAAAAAAAATAATAAACTCTCATTGGATAAGAGATTAAGTCTAAAAGTAGAAAAATTAATTTGTAACTCTTTTAGGAACACAAAAAAAATAAGTAAAATTCTTGTATCTCAAGTACCAGAAACTCTACAATTAAAAGACCTTACTTTTGATAAGCGACATTTAAGATCTAAAAAAATTAGTCTTATAAATTTCAGAGAATTGTGTGGAATTGATACATTAAAGTAAATATAGAAATTATATATTTTATGTAGTATAATGATCCTATGAAGTACTCATTCTTCTCTTTATCTGTTATCTTAATATTTTCGACAATAGTTCGAGCTGATATTGAAATTGCCAAAGTTCAATGTGAGGAACTTGGTTTTACACCTGGAACTGAAAAGTATGCAGATTGTGTGATGAAATTATTGCCAAAAAAAGATAGTAAAAAAACAAAATCAAACACAGACAAAGCAATTAGTAAAAAAGATAAAAAAGTTGAGGAACAAGTTTCTAATTCACTAAAATTTAATGAGGCCACATACGTAGGTGAAGTTAAAAAAGGCAAAGCCCATGGTGTTGGTGTTTTCACTTTTTCAGATGGATCTATAGTATGAAGGTAAAGTTTCTAAAAATAGAATTAGGGGTAAAGGAAAATACACAGATTCCCAAGGCAATGTTTATGAAGGTAAGTTTAAAAACGGAATCCTAAGAATAAAGATAGAAAAAAATATTAGAGAAAATATTAAATTAAATCTTAAAACAGGTGTCCAAATGTATGCTGAAATAAGAGGTGAAGGTAATGTTTCAAATCAATGGTTTAGAGCTTTAAAAAATTCATCAGGCCTTTATGAATTGACTGTTAAAGGTAAAAGAGACATGGAAAATGCTATAAATGCTGCAAATTCTGGCGGCGGTGATGGCGGCGGTGATGGCGGCGGCGGTGGTTGTGGTTAATTATTTAATCTAAATTCACTCCTGCACCTTTGAGAAAAGCTGCTTCTTCATCCAATTGCCATCTGGGTTTTGCAGGATAATCTAAATTATCAAATTGTTTCAATTTAAATTTTTCTAAGCCAACCATTGCAATCATTGCTGCGTTATCACCGCAAAGCTCCATCGGTGGAAATATACTTTGATAACTTTCCTCTTTACATAAATTTATTAACAATGATTCCTGAGCTAGCAATTCTGATGCTTGCTTGTGTTCGAATCGGAGCAGTACATTCTATTATTTTTGGAGGATTTTCTGCAGAGTCGATTTCTGGTAGAGTTAATGATTGCAAATCAGAATACATTATTACAGCCGACGAAGGTGTTAGAGGTGGAAAGACTATTCCTCTAAAAGATACAACAGATGAAGCGTTAATGAGTTGCCCCAAAGTTAAAAAATGTATTGTTGTAAAACGAACTGGAAATTACATAAATTGGGATAATAAAAGAGACGTTTGGTATCACGAATTAATTAAAGATGTATCAAATAATTGTGAACCAGAAGAAATGAACGCTGAAGATCCTTTATTCATTTTATATACTTCTGGCTCTACAGGAAAACCTAAAGGTGTTTTACATACTACGGGTGGGTATATGGTTTACGCTTCAATGACTCATCAATATATTTTTAATTATAAACCTAAAGATATCTATTGGTGTACAGCTGATATTGGTTGGGTAACTGGACATAGTTATATTATTTACGGTCCACTTGCTAACGGTGCAACCACGATAATGTTTGAGGGTATCCCAAATTATCCAGACACCTCAAGATGGTGGCAAATAATAGATAAATTTAAAGTTAATACTTTTTACACAGCTCCTACTGCAATCAGAGCTTTAATGAGAGAAGGAGATAAGCCAGTTAAGAAAACATCACGAAAATCCCTAAAACTTTTAGGGACTGTTGGGGAACCAATAAACCCTGAGGCTTGGATGTGGTACTACAAAACAGTTGGAAATTCAAAATGTCCAATTGTTGACACTTGGTGGCAAACAGAAACAGGTGGTATAATGATTTCTCCACAAACAGGCGCGATTCCCTTAAAGCCAGGTTCAGCTACAAAACCATTTTATGGAATTAAACCAGTGTTAGTTGATAAAAATGGTAAAGAAATTAAAGGTGCAGGTGAAGGAAGACTTTGCATTGCTCAATCATGGCCAGGTCAAATGAGAACCGTATACGGAGACCATCAAAGATTTATTGATACGTATTTTTCTCAATTTGATGGAAAATATTTTACAGGTGATGGATGCAGAAGAGATAAAGATGGATACTATTGGATTACTGGGAGGGTAGACGATGTAATCATAGTTTCAGGACACAATTTGGGTACTGCTGAAATTGAGAGTGCTTTTGTTGCTCATCCGAAGGTGGCTGAAGCTGCTGTGGTTGGATATCCACACGATATAAAAGGAAACGGTTTATATTGCTATGTAACTTTAAATGCTGGAGAGAGAGAAACAGGAGATCTTGAAAGAGATCTTAAGCTTTGGGTCAGAAAACAAATTGGACCTTTGGCTACTCCTGATTTGATTCATTTTACGCCAGGACTTCCTAAAACTAGGTCGGGCAAAATAATGAGAAGAATTTTAAGAAAAATAGCTGCAAATGATCATGAACAGTTGGGCGACACAACAACTTTGGCAGACCCAAGTGTTGTTGAAAGTTTGGTTGACAATAGAAAAAATATTTAGAATTGTATTAAATTTTTAAATTCATCTTTAATAATATCCCATTTTAATATCATCGAATTAAGAACAATCTTTCTATCTAAACTTTTAAGCTCTTCAGCAATAGGTGCCCATTTATATAATGATAAAGCACTTGGGTTAAATGGCAGGTCTTTATAATATGTATCAAAATTTATACTTTGA
>QBYI01000040.1 GCA_003282895.1 Pelagibacteraceae bacterium AG-325-F15 | reverse complement strand
TTAAACGATAAATTAAATCTTATTAATAATAGCATACAAAAGAACAACTTTTCTCAAACAGCTTTAGTATATAGTATTTCTGAAACTTCTAACAAAGGAGGTAAATTAGGTTGGATAAAAGAGTCCATCTTAAGTAAAAATATTTTGAAAGAAATTAAAAAGTTAAAAATTGGAGAACACACTAATCCAATATTAGTACCTGGTGGCTTTTTAATTTTGCAACTTATAGATTTGAGAGAAACAAGTAAAGATTTTGATCTAGATAAGGAAATAAAAAAAATAATTAATGAAAAAACAAATCAACAATTAAATCGATTTTCAAATATATATTTTAATAAAATAAAAAAAGACATAAAAATAAATGAATTCTAATCCAATTTTAATTGTTTCTGGAGAACCAAACAGTGTTTTCTTAGAATTATTTTTTAAAGTAATCAATCAGAACGTAATAAAAAATCCATTAATTATTATTTCATCAAAGAAATTAATAGTTCTTCAAATGAAAAAACTAGGTTTTAAAAATAATATAAGGCTGCTTAATGCCACCAAACTTAAATCTTACAAACTTGATAATAAAACTATAAACTTAATAGATGTTAAATATAATCCTAAAAAAGCTTTTGAAAAAATATCGAAAAAATCAAATATATTTATAAAGAAGTCTTTTGAATTAGCATTTAAGATTATTAAAGAAAATAATATTTGTAAGTTTATTAACGGACCTATTTCTAAAAAATATTTTTTGAAAAAAGAATTTTTAGGAATTACTGAGTATATTTCTGAAAAATTTTTTACAAAAAATACGTGTATGTTAATTTTTAATAAAAAACTTTCCGTATGTCCAATTACAACTCATTTGCCATTAAAACTTGTGTCAAAAAAAATATCTAAAGACAATATTATAAAAAAAGTTTCTTTAATTAATAATTTTTATGAAAAAAGATTTAAATTTAAACCACGTATTGCTATTTTGGGTTTAAATCCTCACTGTGAAAGTATTCATAACTTTAATGAAGATGAAAAAATAATTAAACCTTCAATAGAAACCCTAAAAAAAAAATTTAATGTGTCTGGACCATATCCAGCTGATACTATTTTTTTAAAAAATAATAGAAAAAACTTCGATGTAGTTGTTGGAATGTATCATGATCAAGTTTTAACACCTCTTAAAACTCTCTATGAGTACGATGCAATTAATATAACATTAGGTTTACCTTTTATCAGAATATCACCTGATCATGGGCCCAATGAAACTATGCTGGGTAAAAATCTATCTAATCCTCTGAGTTTATTAAAAGCTATTAAATTTTTGGATAAAAATTGATTAGAGCCAAAAAGAGTTTAGGTCAAAATTTCTTAGTAGATAGAAATATTTTAGAAAAGATTGTAAATGTTGTCCAAATCAAACATAAAACTATTTTAGAAGTTGGTCCAGGAACTGGAAATTTAACATCTTTTATTCTTAAAAAAAAACCAAAAGAAATTTTTGTCGTAGAAAAAGATGAAAATCTTGCAAACCATTTAAAGGAAACATTTAAAGATCAGCTCATAATTATAAATGATGATATTCTAAAAATAGATGAAAGTTCGTTATTTAAAAGTAAAGTTACAGTTTTTGGCAATCTTCCATATAACATATCAACTGAAATATTAAGTAAGTGGATAACAAATTCTTCAGAAGATTTGTGGTTTAACAACTTGATTTTAATGTTTCAAAAAGAAGTAGCAGATAGAATAATTGCTAAATTTGATACTTCTAATTATGGAAGATTATCAATTATAAGTAATTGGAAATTAAATGTAAAAAAAATTTGTGATATTAAACCTGAGTGTTTCTCTCCAAGACCAAAAATTGATAGTTCCTTATTATTTTTTTCACCTAAAAAAAATTTTTTTAAAATAAAAAATTCAAAAAACTTAGAAAAAGTTACAAGAATTTTTTTTAGTCATAGAAGAAAAATGATAAAAAAACCTTTTAATCAATTATTTAATGGAAACCAAAGAGTTTTGGATGAGCTTAAAATTAACTTAAATTTAAGGCCTCAAAATTTAGATTTTGATACTTATTATAAGTTAACTGAAGCTTATGAAAAATTAGGAAGTTAGTTTTTTCACATGATTTCTGATAAACTCTAAATCATAATCTTTAGATCCATTACTTACTTCTGCATTTATTAAATTTTTGATCTTTGCAAAGCAAGTATCCAAATTATCATTAACAACAACATAATCATAATTGATCCAATGCAATACATCTCTTTCAAATTGTTTCATTCGTTCTTCTGCTATCAACTTATCTTTCATGTCTCTATTTGAAAGTCTATCAAATAGTTCATTTTTACTAGGAGGGAGTATATAAAAGGTGATTAATTTATAATCCAGTTTTTTATTTTTTATTTGGTCAGCACCTTGCCAATCAATATCAAATAAAACGTTTTTGCCTTTATCAAGTTTGTCAATTACAGGTGTTCTAGAAGTACCATAGAGATTGTTGAATACTTTTGCATATTCAAGAAATTCCTCATTTTTGATTAATCTTTCAAATTCATTTTCATCAATAAAAAAATAGTCTTTATTAGTTGTTTCGTTAGGTCTTGGTTGTCGTGTAGTATGTGAAACTGAAATTTCAAAGTTATCAAGGTTAGATAACATCTTGACCAGCGTTGTTTTACCTGCTCCAGATGGAGAGGACAAAATTATCATTACCCCATGTTTTTCTAAGGGCATTAAAATTATTAGTTAGCTTTTCCTTCGATAAACTTAACTGCATCTCCTACAGTTAAAATTTTCTCTGCTTCACTATCTGAAATTTCTGATCCGAATTCTTCTTCAAAAGCCATCACTAATTCAACTGTATCTAAACTATCAGCACCTAAATCATCTATAAAACTAGACTCTTCAGTTACTTTTGCTTCATCGATACCTAAGTGATCTGCTACAATTTTTTTTACCTTGCTTGAAACGTCTTCTGACATATTGATCCTTTTTTAGTTTTAAATTCTTATTAGTTTAAAAAGCTATTTTGTCAAGCCATATACATGCCTCCATTTACATGTATTGTCTCTCCATTTATGTAATTAGACTGGTCTGAGCTTAAAAAAAGAACTGCATTTGCAATATCATCTGGCTCACCTAGTCGAGCAGATGGAATTTTTGATATTATAACTTCTTTAAACTTTTCATCAATTTTATCTGTCATGGCAGTTTTAATAAATCCTGGTGAGATACAGTTTATATTAATATTTTTTTTTGCATATTCAATTGCAAGACTTTTAGACATTGCAACAATACCTGCTTTAGATGCTGTGTAATTTGCCTGACCTAAATTACCAGTATGACCTACTACTGAAGTAATATTTACAATTTTTCCAGATTTGTTTTTAAGCATCTTTTTAATTGCAAACTTGCTCAATAAAAAAGTTGAGGTTAAATTAATATTTATAACTTTTTGCCAATCTTCAAAACTCATCCTTATTGCCAAATTATCCTGCGTTATCCCAGCATTATTTATTAACCCATCTAAACTTCCACCTAATTCATTAGTAGCATTTTCAATAAACTCCTCAATTTTTTCACTTTGAGAAATATCAAATTTTAATATTTTAATTTTTTCATATTTTTTTTTAAGCTCTTCTAGTTTTTCAATTTTGGTTCCAGATGCTAAAATATTTGCACCTGCTTCGTTTAATTTTTTAATTATAGCATTTCCTATTCCACCTGATGCTCCAGTTACTATAATGTTCTTATTTTCTATATTGCTCATATTTCTAAACTTTCAATATCATTTAGATTATTTATAGTACTTATTTTTACTTCTTTGTTAATTCTTTTTACCAATCCAGACAAAACTTTTCCTGGACCGATTTCAATAAAATGATTTACATTACTATTAATCATATTTATCACGCTTTCTCTCCATCTAACTCTATTTTCAATTTGTTTTATTAGCAGGTTCTTCAGTTCATCTATATTCGCTATCTCTTCAGCTGTAACGTTTGAAATTAATTTTATTTCTGATTTTAAGAAATTTAATTTATTTAGCTCTTCGCTCATAACATGAGTTGCTTTATTCATTAAACTACAATGAAAAGGTGCGCTTACAGGTAGTTTAATATTTTTAATTGATTTTTCTTTTAAAATTGTAATCAACTTGTCTAAATCTTTAATGTGACCACTTATAACAATTTGTCCTTCAGAATTATCATTTGCAATTTGTGCTTTAAAATTTTCATTATTTTCTTTTAAAACTTGTTCGATTGTCTCAACTGTGGAACCTAAAATCGCAACCATTCCTCCCTCTCCTTTTGGTACTGAGTTTTGCATTGCGTCCCCTCTTATTCTTAATATTTTTAGGGTATCAGAAAAAGCTAAGTATCCTCCACAAGATAGAGCTGAATATTCACCTAATGAATGTCCAGCAAAATATTTTGCTTTACTTAAATCAACATTAAATTCTTTTTTAACAACATTAAAAATTGCGTAACTAATTAAAAAAATTGCAGGTTGAGTATTAGCTGTTAAATCTAATTCCTCTTTAGGACCATCTAATATAATTTTTGATAAAGGATAATTTAAGCTTTCATCGGCCTCTTTAAATAGATTTTTAACAAGATCAAACTTGTCATAAAATTCCTTTCCCATACCAACTATTTGAGATCCTTGACCAGGGAAAATTACTGAAAACATATAAAAAAACTATTTATTTTGACTTTTTAACTATTGTAATTGAACATTTATAATAGTATATCCTCACTTTTTATTAAAGAACTTAAATGAATTTATACGAACACACAATTATAGCTAGGCAAGACACATCACCAAGTGAAATTAAGCAATTAACAGAAAAATATTCAAAAATTGTCGAAAAAAATGAAGGTGAGATTGTTAAAACAGAAAACTGGGGATTACTTAATTTATCATACTTAATAAAAAAAAATAAAAAAGGAAGCTATATTCACTTTAAAATTAAAGGTAAAGGAAATGTAATAGATGAATTAGAAAAAAACGAAGCTATAGATAAGAAATTATTGAGGTATTTAACTGTTAGAGTAAAAAAATTTGACTTAGAAACAAATTATTTTGCTAAAAGAGAAGATGATGACAAAAAAGAGAGTTATAAAAACTAATTATGCCTAAAAGACAAAGTGGAAACAAAAAAGGTAAACAAAGCAATTTTGCAAAATTAAGTATTTTTCAACCTAATAAATATAAATTTAAAAAAACTTGTCCACTTTCAATAAAAGGTGCTCCTGTAGTTGATTATAAAAATGTAAGACTTTTGAAAAAATATATGTCTGAAAATGGTAAAATCTTACCCTCTAGAATTACAAATGTTTCTCAAAAAAAACAAAGAGAATTATCTCTTTCAATTAAAAGAGCAAGAAACCTAGCGTTATTATAAAATGAAAGTAATTTTATTAGAAAATGTAAAAAGAGTTGGATCTATTGGAGAAGTTATAGAGGTTAAGAGAGGCTATGCTAGAAACTTTTTAATAGCAAATAAAAAAGCATTATATGCATCAAAAGAAAATATTTTAGAAGTTGAAAAGATTAAAACTGATTTGTCTAAAAAGGACAATGAAAAGAAAAAAGAAGCAACTCAAATTTCTGAGCAAATTAACGGAAAAGAATATTCTGTTAAAAAATTAAGTACTGAAAATAATGAATTGTATGGTTCAGTTAAACCAACTGAAATAGCAAAACTAATTCAAGAAGAAAATAATATAGATATTAAGCCATCTATGATTCAACCAGTTGAAGAAATTAAATCTTTAGGTAAATTTAAAGTTAAAATTTCTTTACACTCTGAAGTTGATGCAGAAATAACTATAAGTGTTTCTTCTGCTGATACAATTCAATAATTATACATTTTTTTCCCCAGCCATTAATAGTAATTTTATTTAGAAGATAATTCTGTAAAATAATTTAGATGGAAAATAACTTAAGCATCGTAAAAGATCAGTTTAAAGAATTACCAAATAATATTGAAGCAGAACAAGCTGTCATAGGCTCTATCCTAGTAAGCAATGATATATTTGATGAAATTAGTACTATAATTTCAAGTATTAATTTTTATGACCCTATGCACCAAAAAATTTATGAAGCAATTGAGAGCCTAATCTATAAGGGCATGCTTGCAAATCCAATTACCCTTAAAAATTATTTTGAGGATGAAAAAGATGATTTAAATGTTCCTGAATATTTAGTTAAAATTACAAAATTTTCTACGTCTGTTCGCCAAGCAATAGAGTATTCAAAAATTATTTATGATATGTTTGTAAGACGTGAATTAATTAAAATTTCAGAACAAACAATTGATAGCGCTAAACTAAATGAGCTTGATACCAATGGTCAAAATATAATTGAAAACTCTGAAAGATTATTATTTGATTTAGCTGAGAAAGGCTCTTTTAATTCCTCTCTAATAAAATTTGATGAAGCAATGAAACAAACAATTGAAATGGCTTCAGCAGCTTATAAAAATGAAGAGGGTATTGTTGGTGTCCCAACTGGTCTTAGAGATTTAGACGACAAACTTGGAGGGTTACATCAATCAGATTTAATTATTATTGCTGGACGACCTTCAATGGGTAAAACCTCTCTTGCGACAAATATTGCATTTAATGCAGCTCAAAAATTACAAGATAGCGGAAAAAAATCTTCTATAGCTTTTTTTTCACTAGAAATGTCATCAGAACAATTATCAACTAGAATTATTTCTGAACAAGCTAGAATTAGCTCAAATGATATTAGAAGAGGAAGAATTTCTGATGAGCAATTTGATAAATTTTTAGAAACATCAAAAAACATTGCGGAGCTACCATTATATATTGATGAGACACCAGCAATTAGTATTGCTGCAATGAGTAATAGAGCAAGACGTGTAAAAAGATTATTTGGCCTAGATATGATTGTAGTTGATTATATACAATTAATGAGGGGAACTACCTATAATAAAGATGGTAGAGTTCAGGAAATATCACAAATCACTCAAGGACTTAAAGCAATTGCTAAAGAATTATCTGTCCCAGTTGTAGCTCTATCACAATTATCAAGACAAGTTGAACAAAGAGATGATCATAAACCTCAGTTAGCTGATTTAAGAGAATCTGGCTCTATTGAACAAGATGCTGATGTTGTGATGTTTGTGTATAGAGAAGGATATTATTTACAAAGAAAAGAACCAAGAGAGGCAACAGTTGAACATGCTGAATGGCAAGCAAAAATGAATGAAGTTGCGCATCTAGCGCAAATCATAATTGGAAAACAAAGACATGGACCAATTGGCAATGTAACTCTGGAATTTGAGGAAAGATTTACCAAATTTAAGGATACTCAAACTAATTAATTTCCAATATAAAAGAGTAAATGTTTGCTCATTTATATCAAAATTCAATTTTAAAAAATCCAAAAGCAATATTTACTCTTTTAATAATAGCAATCTTAAGTTTTGGTTATTATTCAAAGGATTTTAGACTTGATGCTTCATCAGAAACTTTACTCATCGAAGGCGACCCAGACTTAGCTTATTTAAAAGAAATAACTGAAAGATATGGGTCTAAAGACTTTTTAATTCTAACTTATACGCCAAATGAAAAAATGATATCGAATAATTCAATTAATAATCTTCTTAGTTTAAAGTATAAAATTCAAAGCTTAGATTGGGTTCATAGTGTTATAACTCTTTTAGATATTCCACTTTTAAACAACTCTGATGCACCTCTTCAAGAACGTTTGGAAAATTTTAAAACTTTGAAAGATGAAGATGTAGATAGAGACCGAGGATTTAATGAAATTTTAAATAGTCCAGTATTTAGAAATTTTGTAATTAGCGAAAATGGTAATACCAGTGGTATAATTGTAAACATTAAGGCAAGTAAAAAATTAGATAATAGTGAGAATTTATCTAAAGAAGAAATAGAAGAATATAAAGATCTAATTAAAAAACAAAATCATAAAAATATTTTAGAAATAAGACAGGTTATTGAAAGTTATGGTGATGTAGGCAAAATATATCTTGGAGGAATTCCGATGATTGCTGATGACATGATGACTTTTATCAAAAGTGACATCATAGTATTTGGATTGGGAGTTCTTTTATTCATTATAGCTACGTTGTGGTTTATTTTTAGAAAATTAATTTGGATAATTATTCCAATTAGCAGTTGTTTATTTTCAGTGATTATAATGCTGGGATTACTTGGAATTCTTGGCTGGAAAGTAACTGTTATATCATCAAACTTTATTGCATTAATGCTGATATTAACAATGGCGATGAATATTCATATGAGTACTCGCTACCTTCAATTAAAAAAAGATCATCCAAACAAAAGTAGTTATGAAATAATTTCTTTAACAACCAATAAAATGTTTTGGCCAATAATTTATACAGTCTTTACAACTGTATTTGCTTTTTTGTCTTTGATCTTCAGTGAAATAAAGCCAATTATTGATTTTGGATGGATGATGACTTTTGGTTTAATTACATCTTTTATCATAACATTCACTTTACTACCTACGCTTTTAAGTTTTGTGCCAACTGAAAATATGTCTATTAAAAAAAAACAAACCTCAAAAATTACTTCTTTTTTAGGACTAATTTCAATTAATAATAAGAATATAATTTTTGGACTAACAGGTATTGTTATAATTTTGAGTTTCATTGGTATTAGTAAACTCGAGGTTGAGAATAGTTTTATAAATTATTTTAGTAAAAATACGGAAATTTATAAAGGTATGAAACTTATTGATGAACAATTAGGTGGCACAACACCATTAGAAGTAATTTTAAAATTTCCCTCTAAAGACAAAGAAAATAAAGAAAAATCTAGTGAAGATGATGAATTTGAGGATTGGGGTGATGAGGAAGATTCAAATGATGAAAAATATTGGTTCACTAAAGATAAAATTGATAAAATTGCTTCAGTTCATAACTATTTAGATGGTCTACCCCAAGTAGGCAAGGTTTTATCATTTTCTTCTATTATTGATGTGGCCACACAATTAAATAATAATAAACCCCTAGGTACCTTAGAAATGGGAGTACTCTATTCTAAAATTCCAGAGACTATTAAAACAGAAATTATAGATCCATATATTTCAATTGAAAATAATGAAGCTCGAATAAGTCTAAGAATTATAGACTCTCAAGAAAATTTGAGAAGAAATGATCTCATTAATAAAATTAACCTTGATCTCAAAAATAAAATTGGATTAAATGAAGAAGAGTTCAAATTAGCAGGTGTTTTGATTTTATTTAATAACTTGTTGCAAAGTTTATTTAAGTCTCAAATTTTAACTTTAGGATTAGTGATGATTGGAATATTCTCTATGTTTATTATTTTATTTAGAAATATTAAATTGTCTTTAATAGGAGTGGTTCCAAATTTTATTGCTGCATTTTTTATTTTAGGAATTATTGGTCTTCTAGGAATTCCACTAGATATGATGACAATAACAATAGCTGCTATTACTATCGGTATTGCGGTAGATAATAGCATTCATTATATTTATAGGTTCAAAGAAGAATTTAAAAAAATTAAAGATTACAACAAAA
>QBYI01000039.1 GCA_003282895.1 Pelagibacteraceae bacterium AG-325-F15 | reverse complement strand
TAAAGTTCCAATTCAATTAAAGCTTGGTGCATCAAAAGTATATGATGATGTTCGTATGGCAGCAAAATGTGATCCAGACTCTATTTATTTAGATGGAATGGAAGGATCTACTGGAGCTGGTCCTCATATAGCTGCTGCAAACACTGGAATACCAGGAATTGCTGCAATTAGAGAAGCAAGAAGAGCCATTGATGATGTCGGTAAAACTGGAAAAGTTACTTTAATTTATGCCGGTGGTGTAAGAGATGGTGCTGATATGGCTAAGGCATTAGCTTTAGGTGCTGATGCAATTGCAATAGGTACTGGTTCAATGATCGCATTAAACTGTAATAAAGATATTCCAGAAGCAAACTTTGAGAAAGAAATGGGTGTAAAAGCTGGTGAATGTTATCACTGTCATACAGGACGTTGTCCAGTTGGTGTTGCAACTCAGGATCCTAAATTAAGAGCAAGATTAAATCCTGATGATGCTGCACTTAGAGTTTACAACTATCTTCATTCAATGACTTTAGAAGCTCAACTTTTAGCAAGAGCGTGTGGTAAAACTAATATTCACTCTTTAGAGCCTGAAGATTTAGCTGCACTAACATCAGAGGCATCTGCTTTAGCAAAAGTTCCGTTGGCTGGTACTAACTACACAGTTGGTGTTGATAACTATCATAAAATTTAGGGGTAATTATGGTTAAGAAAAAAACTAAAAAAACAAAAACATCAAAAGCTGTTAAAGACCAACAACTGGGAAAGAAAAAAGAAACAGCTAGAGAAAAAATGATTGGTCAATCTATCGGTTATAGATATGACGTTAATTTATTACCAGACTATACTAAGATAACTCCCTTCCTAAAAAAATACGTAGAAGCTATGGGATGGGATGATTTAAATTGGTTAGAAGATGTGCATATGGGTTATGAAGAAGGAAGACCAGCAGTTTTTTGCAGAAATGCAAATGGTTGGGTGACTATTCCAAGTTCAATCAAACTACCAAACAACCAACAAGACAGAGATATGATAGCTAGAGAGCTTTTAGTTAAGTTTCAAATGTCTCCAAAACATCCTTTGGTTGATTTGAAAAAAGCATACCTAAAATTTTAAATCCACAATCACAAGTTGATTATTTTTTAAAAACCTAGTGTTCATACTAGGTTTTTAATAATTCTTTTGTTTGTATCGAATCATTTTCTTTTATAGGGTTTCAAAAAACTAATATGGGAGAGAGAATATGACTGATCAGTTAGGTGCTCTTACAACCATATTTACAGAATTTTACTACTGGGTAACAGTGGTACTGATGTTTTTAATTCACGTCGGTTTCTGTATGTATGAAGTTGGAGCTTCTCGATACAAACACCATCAACATACTCTTATGAAAAATACAATGCTGATACCATTGGTAACAGTCACTTGGTTTTTCTTTGGTTGGTGGATTTACTGGGCATTTCCAACAGGACCTGGAATTGCACCTTCAATAATGAATGAGAGTGCTGCGTTAATTACTGACGATAGTACTTTTAGTTCTAAATGGTATATTGCAAACTCAGAGTTTATGGCGATCAATTTAGGTGATCACATAAGTGGAGTTTTCTGGGCTGCATTCTTACTATTTTCATGGACAGCGGCTTCTATTGTCTCTGGAGCAATCATCGAAAGAATTACAACTTTTGCATTTGGAATTTTAGCAATTGCAATAGGTTCATGTTTCTGGGTAATTGATGCTGCTTGGGGATGGCACTTTGATGGATGGATGCTTAAAATTTTAGGATACCACGATGCTTATGCATCAGGGGTAATTCACGCAATTGCCGGTGGATTTGCTCTAGGTGTTCTAATGGTTTTAGGACCTAGAATTGGAAAATTCTCATCAAGTGGTGAGCCAAGAAATATTGGACCAAGAAATCCTTGGCTAGTTACAGTTGGATTATTTTTAATTTATACTGGTTTCTGGGGATTCTATGCGGCTTGTAATATACCGATATTTGATCTTGGACCTGAATATGGAATGGAAGGTGTAACATACTGGACAGCTACAAACATTTATGTAACCCCTACTACACTTAGTGGTATTACCTTTAACTTCTTGATGTCGTTATCAGGAGGATTATTGGCTGGATATGTGATCGCAAAAGGTGATCCTTTCTGGACTTACTCAAGTGGACTAGCAGGTGTCATCTGTGCTTCAGCTGGAAATGATTTATATCATCCAATTCAAGCAATGATCATTGGTATGATCGGTGTTGTAATTGCTTACAAACTACATTACTGGGTCGAACGTAAGTTCAAAATTGATGATGCAGTTGGTGCAGTTGCGGTACATGGTTATGCTGGTTTCGTTGGTCTTGTGATTTGTGGATTTGTTTTAAATGGCTATCCTTCATCAGGATACAGTGTTGGAGCTATGTGGGACGGATCAACTTATGCTACTATTAACCCATTAGGACAATTTCTAGGAGCAATAATTATGTTCGTAGTTCTTGGACTAATACCAGGCTACATCATAGCTAAAGTGCTTAACGGTATGGGCAAATTAAGAATCCCACGTGAAGTAGAAATAGCTGGATTAGACTACGAAATGATGGAATCTGCTAAAGAAGATGAAAAAGCAGTTTCATCAGCAACCAGGTAAAGGAGAAAAATATGGCTACAGTTACAAACTGGATAGATCATTTAAGTGCTAAAGAGGTTGCCGGTGCAGTTTATCCGGGAGCTGGATCTAGTGAAACTTTACTTGTTCTTTTAGGTATAGTTATCTGGGTTGGCTGGCATGTAATTACTAACAATTCAGAAAGTAATGAACTTTCTAGATTGGCTAGAAAAAGACATGGTGCTAATGATCATAAAAGCAATATTACCGATTGGTAATTAAATAAATAATTTGGGCGCTACTTAATTGTAGCGCCCTTTTTTTTTGATTAAAATATGACAGACAAAAACAATGAAGAACTAAGACCGACGAAGATGAGAGGTGTGGCATTTCCAAAAGCAAAATACGGTGTGATAGCGGCTATAATCATCATTGTAGTAGTTAATGTTATCTACTATAAGGATTTCTTAATTTCTTTAATAAACTAACCAAAAATAATATGTGTGGAATTGTTGGCATTTATTTAAAAACAAAAAAATTTGAAAAAAGTTTGGGTAAGATGTTATCCGGAATGCTCAACAATATGGAGTCTAGGGGTCCTGATAGCGCTGGATTTGCAATTTATAAAAATGAGGAAAAAAAAATTTTTAAATATTCGTTATGTATTGGTAATTTAGATTTTAAAAATTTTAAAAAGAAAATTTCTAAATTAATAAAAAAACCTAAATTAAATCAGTATTCAGACCATGTCATTCTTAAAACTCCGATAGAACCTAAAACTGTTATAAAAATAATTAATAATAGTTTTCCAGAAATTTCACTAGTTGGTTATGGAAATTCAATTGAAATTTTTAAACAAGTTGGTAACCCAAAAGATGTGGTTAAAAAATTTAAATTAGATAGTTTTAGTGGAACCCATGGAATTGGTCACACTAGAATGGCAACAGAAAGTGCCATAACAACAGATGGTTCTCACCCCTATTCTACTGGAAAAGATGAGTGTTTAGTCCACAATGGATCATTATCAAACCATAATAATCTTAGAAGAGAGTTAGTAAAAAAAGGTAATATTTTTAATTCTGAAAATGACACTGAAGTTGCTGCAGGTTATGTTTCAAATAGTTTACTAAATAAAAAATCATTAAAAGATACTTTGGTATCAGGTTTAAAAGACTTGGACGGATTTTATACATTTATTACTGGTACTAAAAAGGGATTTGCAGTTGTTAGAGATGAAATAGCTTGTAAACCAGCTGTGATAGCTGAAACAAAAAACTACGTAGCAATTGCATCTGAATTTCAAGCAATGGCTCATTTGCCAGATGTAAATAGTGCAAAAATTTTTGAACCAGAACCTGGTATCGTTTACTCTTGGGGAAATTAATGAAATTAGATTTAAAGAAATTAAAATTAAGAGAAGTAAATGAAAAATTACAAATTTTAGATCGTAAACAAAATGATAGAGATTTTACAATAGTTAATCCAGAGGGAAATCATGCTCTCTGTGCAGGGTTAACAGAAGAGATGAATATAAATATTAAAGGACATGTGGGTTATTACTGTGCAGGAATGAATCAAAAAGCTCAGATTACTATTGATGGAAACGTAGGTACTGGTGTGGCTGAAAATATGATGTCAGGAAGAGTTCATGTTAAAGGTAATGCCTCTCAATCAGCTGGTGCTACAGCACATGGAGGGCTTTTAATAATTGATGGTGATGCTAGTTCAAGATGTGGAATTTCAATGAAAGGAATTGATATTATTGTAAAAGGATCAGTCGGACATATGTCAGGTTTTATGTCTCAATCAGGCAATATGGTAGTATGTGGTGATGCTGGTGAGGCATTAGGTGATAGTTTATATGAAACTAACATATATATAAGAGGTAAAGTTAAATCACTTGGTGCAGATTGTGTTGAAAAAAAAATGGATAAAAATCACATTAAAAAACTTAATTTACTTTTAAAAGAAGCAAATATTAAAAATTATAAAGCTGAAAGTTTTAAACGGTATGGTTCAGCAAGAAAATTATATAATTTTAAAATCGATAATGTATCAAGCTACTAAATATGAAAAAAAATAATAAAACACATCCTCGTCAGTCTTGGACTTTTGATGAATATACAAATTCTGAAATAAGAAGAGCTGCAGAAACTGGAATATATGATATTAGGGGTGGTGGATCAAAAAGAAAACTTCCACATTTTGATGACTTGTTATTCTTAGGTGCATCAATGTCTAGATATCCTTTAGAGGGTTATCGAGAAAAATGTACAACTAATGTTACGCTAGGAACTAAATATGCAAAAAAACCATTAGAGTTAGACATTCCAATTACAATTGCTGGTATGAGCTTTGGAGCTTTATCAGGTCCAGCTAAAGAAGCATTGGGTAGAGGTGCTAGTGCTGCCGGAACTTCTACAACAACTGGTGATGGAGGAATGACTCCTGAAGAAAGAGGACAATCAAAATATTTAGTTTATCAGTTATTACCCTCTAGATACGGTATGAATCCTAATGATTTGAGAAAAGCCGATGCAATAGAAGTTGTTATTGGTCAAGGTGCAAAACCTGGTGGAGGTGGAATGTTATTAGGTCAAAAAATTAATGATCGAGTTGCAAAAATGAGAACTTTGCCAAAAGGTGTAGATCAAAGATCAGCGTGTAGACATCCTGATTGGACAGGACCAGATGATTTAAAAATTAAAATTTTAGAATTAAGAGAAATTACTAAATGGAAGGTTCCAATATTTATAAAAATTGCTGGGGCTAGACCATATTATGATACCGCTTTAGCTGTAAAAGCAGGAGCAGATGTTGTTGTCCTTGATGGAATGCAAGGAGGAACAGCTGCAACACAAGAAGTATTTATTGAAAATGTTGGTCAACCTACTCTCGCTTGCATTAAGCCTGCTGTTGATGCACTTCAAGATTTAAATTCACACCGCGAAGTACAATTAGTTATTTCTGGAGGTATTAGAAATGGAGGTGACGTTGCTAAAGCTTTAGCCTTAGGAGCTGATGCTGTATCAATTGGAAGTGCAGCTATGATTGCACTTGGTGATAATGATCCTAAATGGGAAAAAGAATATAATAAGCTTGGGACAACTGCAGGTGCGTATGATGATTGGCATGAAGGAAATGATCCAGCTGGAATTTCAACTCAAAATCCAAAATTAATGAAAAGATTAGATCCTGTTAAAGCAGGTAAAAGATTAACTAATTATTTAAAAGTAATGACGCTTGAAGCGCAAACTCTTGCAAGGGCTTGTGGAAAAAATAGCCTTCACAATCTTGAACCTGAAGATTTATGTGCTTTAACAGTAGAAGCGGCAGCTATGGCTGGAGTACCCTTAGCTGGTACGAACTGGATACCTGGAAAAAAATAATTGATTATATTTTTTTAAACAAGTAGGATTGTTTATGCCAAAAAATCTTTCACAAATAGCAAAACAAAAAAAAATAAAATATTTTTTAATAAGTTTTGTTGATCTCTTTGGAGTTTTAAGATCTAAATTAGTGCCGGCACAAGCAATTGCTGAAATGCAAAAAAATGGAGCTGGATTTGCTGGGTTTGCTACATGGTTAGATATGACGCCAGCAGACAGTGATATGTTTGGTGTACCAGACCCTGATAGTTTAATTCAATTACCTTGGAATAAAGAAGTAGGTTGGCTTGCATCTGATCTATATATGGACGGTAAACCTGTGAAAGCTTCTCCAAGAGTAATGTTAAAAGAACAAATAAAAAAAATGTCACAAAAAAAATTACAGATGAAGTCTGGTGTTGAATGTGAATATTTTTTAATTTCAGAAGATGGTTCTTCAATTGCTGATGGAAGAGATATTCAATCTAAACCTTGTTATGATCAGTCAGCTTTGATGAGAAGGTATGAATTGATAAAAGAAATCTGTGACTGCATGATTACTATGGGATGGAAGCCATACCAAAATGATCATGAGGATGCTAATGGACAATTTGAAATGAATTGGGATTATTCAGACTCATTAATCACAGCTGATAGACACGTATTCTTTAAATATATGGTTAAAAGTCTAGCAGAAAAGCATGGTTTAAGAGCAACATTTATGCCTAAACCTTTTCATAATCTGACTGGAAATGGTTGCCATGCTCATGTTTCAGTTTGGAATGGAAAAAATAATAGATTTTTAGATAAAAAAAATACCCTTGGATTAAGTAAATTAGCTTACAATTTTCTTGGTGGTATTATGAATAATACACAAGCTCTTTCAGCTTTTTTTAATCCCACAATTAATAGTTATAGAAGAATAAATGCGCCACCAACTAAATCAGGAGCAACTTGGTCACCTAGCAGTATTTCTTATACTGGAAATAATAGAACTCATATGATTAGGATTCCAGATCAAGGAAGATTTGAATTAAGATTAATGGACGGATCCGCAAATCCTTACTTGCTTCAAGCAGGAATTATAGCAGCAGGTCTTGAGGGAATTAATAAAAAATTAAATCCAGGTAAACCATTACACTGCAATATGTACAAAGATTATAAAAAATATCCAAATCTAAAAAAATTACCAAATGATATAAATCAAGCAATTTCAATGCTTCAAAAAAGTAAATCTCTTGCAAATGCTTTTGGTAAAGACGTTATAGGAAGTTATATAAAATTAAAAACTTCCGAAATAAAAGATTTTAGAAGTAAGTCTACTTTCAATAAAAAAAAACCGGTCACAAAGTGGGAAAAAGACAATACATTAGACTGTTAGAGCATGACAATTTTATCTAACGGTCATCAGTGGAAATATTCTGAATTCATTGATAATAAAAATTATAATTTTGATAAAGATCAAATATTAACATCGATATCTAAAGAAGACATTGATGATGCTTATAATACTATTTCAAAATGGGAAGGCTACAAAACTACTCCACTAATTACTCTTAACAAATTATCAAAAGAATTAAACCTAAAAAATATTTTCTACAAAGATGAGGATAAAAGATTTGATCTGAAATCTTTTAAAGCACTTGGTGGAGCATATGCGGTTGAAAAAGTTACTAAAGGAAATAAAGATATTGTAGTTGCAACTGCAACTGCTGGAAATCATGGTAGATCTGTTGCATGGGGTGCAAGAAGACTAGGTTTAAAATGTAAAATTTTTATTAGTGAATTTGTAAGTGATGCAAGAGGTCAGGCTATGGCTGATCTTGGTGCTGATGTTGTAAAGGTTAAAGGAAATTATGAAAAATCCTTAATTGAATGTATCAAGCAATCTACAGAAAATAATTGGCAAATAGTTCAAGATGTTGCGTGGAAAGATTATATGCAGGTCCCAAAATATACTATGGCTGGTTATTCAGTGATGATGAGAGAAATAATTGATCAAATTAATAATGAAAAAATTACTCACATAATTTTACAGGCTGGTGTTGGTGGTATGGCTGGAGCAATGGTTGCAGGTATAGCTAGATATTTAAATAATGTTCCTGTTACGCTTGTTGTTGAACCTGATAGTGCAGCATGTGTTTTAGAAAGCATTAAAACTGGAAAAATTGAAAAAATTGATATTAAAAGAGAAAGTTTAATGGGTGGTATGTCTTGTGGTGAAGTTTCATTAGTGCCTTGGGAAATTTTGAAAAACTCTGTTAAACATTGCATTAGTCTACCAGATGATGATATTGCAAAAACTATGAAATTATTAGGAAATTCAAGTTTTAGTGATGAAAAGATAATAGCAGGAGAAAATTCTGCACCTGGGGTTATTAGTTTAATAGCAAGTTGTGAGGATCAGAAAACAAAACAAACTTTAAAATTAGATCAAAATTCTAATGTGCTAGTGATTGGTTGTGAAGGTGACACTGATAAAGAAATGTACCAAAAATTAATTAATCAAAATTAATTATATGTCAGATACAGGAGTATTTTGGATAAGAGATGACTTTAGAATAAATAATAACCCAGCACTTTCTTTTGCAACACAAAATCATAACAGTGTAATAGCGCTATTTATTTATAATAATAAAAATTTTGATAATAAAACAGAAGCTCAAAAATGGTGGGTTTCAAAATCATTAGAAGTTTTCAAAAAAGATTTATCAAAATATAACATCAATCTTCAAATAATTAATGGTGATGAATTAGAAATTTTTTCCAAGATTAAAAAGAAAGACAATCTCACAATATATTGGAATAAAGTTTATGAACCAGATGTAATAGCTAAAGGAAAAAAAATTAGAGATGTTTTTATAAAAAATGAAATTAACTTTAAATATTTCAAAGGAAATATTTTAAATGAATTTCAGGAAGTGACTAAAAATGATGGAACGCCCTTTAAAGTATTCACCCCTTTTTGGAGAACTGCTGAACAAAAATATTTAAGCTTAGCACCTTCTAAAAACTATATTGTTAAAAAAAGAAGTAAAGAAAAAGCTTTTTTTAACCATAATTACCCCTAAATTTTATGATAGTTATCAACACCAACTGTGTAGTTAGTACCAGCCAACGGAACTTTTGCTAAAGCAGATGCCTCTGATGTTAGTGCAGCTAAATCTTCAGGCTCTAAAGAGTGAATATTAGTTTTACCACACGCTCTTGCTAAAAGTTGAGCTTCTAAAGTCATTGAATGAAGATAGTTGTAAACTCTAAGTGCAGCATCATCAGGATTTAATCTTGCTCTTAATTTAGGATCCTGAGTTGCAACACCAACTGGACAACGTCCTGTATGACAGTGATAACATTCACCAGCTTTTACACCCATTTCTTTCTCAAAGTTTGCTTCTGGAATATCTTTATTACAGTTTAATGCGATCATTGAACCAGTACCTATTGCAATTGCATCAGCACCTAAAGCTAATGCCTTAGCCATATCAGCACCATCTCTTACACCACCGGCATAAATTAAAGTAACTTTTCCAGTTTTACCGACATCATCAATGGCTCTTCTTGCTTCTCTAATTGCAGCAATTCCTGGTATTCCAGTGTTTGCAGCAGCTATATGAGGACCAGCTCCAGTAGATCCTTCCATTCCATCTAAATAAATAGAGTCTGGATCACATTTTGCTGCCATACGAACATCATCATATACTTTTGATGCACCAAGCTTTAATTGAATTGGAACTTTA
>QBYI01000038.1 GCA_003282895.1 Pelagibacteraceae bacterium AG-325-F15 | reverse complement strand
CATTAGAAGCCTTGTTTGCAATTAGAAAAGGAAAAAAAGCCAGTACCTTTTTTGATAAATTCAAAAAAACTCCTCAAATTTTAGAGAATATAGAAGTTAAGAATAAAGATATAATAAATCATCCAGATACAAAAAAATCTATAAAGATTGTTGAAAAATTAATGAAGGGTCAAGGACGAATATTGGTTAGAAAATCAGGTACAGAGCCTAAAATAAGAGTGATGGGCGAAAGTGAAAATAAAGAACTCTTAAAAAAATGTGTAGATTTAATCTCAAGAAAAATTAAGTAAATTGAAAACAAAATCTAAGGTATTAATTATAGCAGGCTCGGACTCATCTGGTGGAGCAGGCATACAAGCGGATATAAAAACAGTCACAGCGCTGGGATCTTATGCAATGACAGCAATTACAGCAGTCACAGCTCAAAATACCACAGGTGTAAAATCAATAGTTGCTATTGATCCTAAGGAAATATCAAATCAGATAATTTTTAGCTCAAGAGATATAAAGCCTGATGCAATTAAAATTGGTATGTTACATTCGACAAAAGTAATAGACGCTGTTGTTAAATCTATTAAAAATATGAGGGTAAAAAAAATTGTACTTGACCCTGTGATGGTAGCAAAAGGTGGCACCAAACTAATAGATGAAAAAGCAATTAAATCACTTAAGTTAAAATTAATTAACAAAGTATTTTTGATTACTCCAAATATTCCAGAGGCAGAAATTTTAACAAAAACTAAAATAAAGACAAAAGAAGATATGATTTTAGCAGCAAATAAACTATTAGAATTAGGCGCTAAAAACGTTTTAATTAAAGGTGGACACTTAGAATATAAATTTGTTCACGACATATTAGTAAATAAGTTTGAAATTAAAATTTTTAATAGTCTTAGATATAAGACTAAGAACACTCATGGTACAGGATGCACCCTATCTAGCGCAATAACTACTTTTTTATCATGTGGAAAACCGATAAAGAAATCTTGTGAGCTTGGAATTAAGTATGTAAATTCTGCCATAAAAACAAATCCAAAATATGGAAAAGGACATGGTCCAATTAATCACATTAATACAATTAGTATAAACAGAAAATTTAGATAATGAAAAATATAGTTGTAGTTGGCTCTCAATGGGGAGATGAGGGAAAAGGAAAAATTGTTGATTGGCTCTCTGAACAAGCAGATGTTGTAATTAGATTTCAGGGAGGTCATAATGCTGGTCATACCTTAGTTATTGATGGAGTAACTTATAAGTTGAGATTATTACCATCAGGTATAGTGAGAAAAGACAAAGTTTCAATTATTGGAAATGGAGTAGTAGTTGATCCTTGGGCATTACTCGAGGAAATTGATGAAATAAAATCAAAAGGTGTTAATGTTTCAACTAATAATTTTATAATCTCCGAAGCTGCAAATTTGATTTTACCATTTCATAGAGAAATGGATGAGATTAGAGAAGATGCTGCAGGTAGAGGTAAGATTGGAACTACTAGAAGAGGAATTGGCCCAGCTTATGAAGATAAAGTAGGCAGAAGATCTATTAGAGTTATGGATTTAAGATCTGAAAAAAATTTAGATCAAAGACTAGAGTCAGTGCTAATCCATCATAATGCTATTAGAAAAGGTTTAGGAAAAAAAATTTTTGAAAAAGATCAATTAAAATCTGATTTACTTAAAATCGCACCTGAAATATTACAATATTCACAACCAGTATGGTTTAAAATTGATGAATTTAAAAAACAAAAAAAGAAAATTTTATTTGAAGGAGCTCAAGGAATTTTACTTGATGTAGACCACGGAACCTATCCGTATGTTACATCTTCAAATACAGTTGCTTCAAGTGCTGCAACAGGAACAGGATGTGGCCCTAACTCAATAAATTATGTTTTAGGAATTACAAAAGCTTACACAACTAGAGTTGGCGAAGGTCCTTTTCCAACAGAATTAACTGATGATATTGGAGAATTATTAGGAACACGTGGAAAAGAATTTGGAACTGTAACTAGTAGAAAAAGAAGATGTGGATGGTTCGACGGGGTACTTGTTAGACAAACGATAAAAATTTCTGGTATTGACGGTATAGCACTAACAAAACTGGATGTTCTTGACGAATTGGATGAAATTAAAATGTGTGTTGAGTATGAACTTGATGGAAAAAAAATTGATTATTTACCTGCTGCAGTTGAAGATCAGTTAAAAATAAAACCAGTTTACAAATCATTTCCAGGATGGAAAACTTCAACAAATGGAATAAAAAATATGGATGCATTACCAGAAAATGCAAAAAATTATATATATGCTGTGGAAGATTTTATTGGCGCAAAAGTATCAAGCGTTTCTACTAGCCCAGAACGAGATGATACTATCTTAGTAGAAAATCCTTTTGATATTTAATTCACTGGTAACAGATTTTTAGATTTTGCTAAAAGAAGCATATGTTTTTGTAGTTTTTCAAATGCTTTATTTTCTATTTGACGGACTCTTTCTCTACTAATTTTATATTTTTTACTCAAATCTTCTAATGTCGTAGGATCATCATTAAGTCTTCTTGAGTATAAAATTTCTTTTTCTCTATTATTTAGTATTTTAATTGAATTTTTTAATAAGTCTTTTCTTTGCTCCATTTCTTCTTGGTGTGCAAATTTTAAATCATGGTCTAATTCTTTATCTACCAACCAATCTTGCCATTCATCTCCATCCTCACCAACTTGAGCATTTAATGAAAACTCTTTTCCAGAAAGTCTTCTATTCATTGAAACAACTTCTTCTTTACTCACATCTAATTTATTAGCTATTTCGTTTACATGTTCATTTCTTAAATCACCTTCAGTTTGAGGTGCAATTTGGTTTTTAATTTTTTTTAAATTAAAGAATAATTTTTTTTGTGCTGTGGTTGTTCCAATTTTTACTAAACTCCATGATCTTAATATGTATTCCTGGATAGAAGCTTTGATCCACCACATTGCATAAGTAGCAAGTCTAAAACCTTTTTCTGGTTCAAATTTTTTTACTGCTTGCATAAGACCCACATTCCCTTCAGATATCATTTCATTTACTGGTAAACCGTATCCCTTATATCCCATTGCAATTTTAGCAACTAATCTTAAATGGCTTGTAACTAATTTTTCTGCAGCTTTAACATTTCCAGTTGTCTTCCAGTTTTTTGCTAACATATATTCTTCTTCAGCCGCAAGCATAGGGAATTTTTTAATTTGTTCCAAATATGCTGAAAGCCCTCCTTCGTTAGTAAGGGCTGGCAGGTTATTGTTATATGTTGTGCTCATGGCTGTATTTATTTAATTAAGTATAATAATTTTTCAATGATTTATTCGTCAGTGTTTTTAAGCATTTTTAACAAATTACTTAGTTCTTTTGGCAAATTTGAGGAAAAAATCATGTCTTCATTCGTTTTAGGATGAACAAATCCTAGTATTTTTGCATGTAAGAATTGTCTTTTCAATTTAGAAATTAAATTTTCTAATCCAACATCAACATTTTTTAACTTCTTATATTTTTTTTTATATTTTTCATCTCCTACTATGCTATTTCCCATATAAGTCATGTGAACGCGTATTTGATGAGTCCTACCGGTCTCTAATTTACATTCAATTAAACTTAGTGTTGGTGATTTATTATTTTCAAAGATTTTTATAGTTTTATAATTTGTAATTGCTCGCTTTCCCTTAGAACGACTAACCTCCATCAGTTGTCTATTTTTTGAGCTTCTAGTTATGAAAGTATCAATTTTACCAGAAGAAGGTCTAAGTTTTCCCCAAATTAATAGTTGATAAACTCTTGTTATAGAATGGTCACTAAATTGTTTAGATAAATTCTCATGTGTTTCATTATTTTTTGCAACAACAACTAATCCAGATGTATTTTTATCTATTCTATGAACTATACCAGGTCTAAGTTCGTCACCAATATTTGAAAGAGAGTCTTTATCATAATTTATTAAAGCATTAACAATTGTTTTGTCATAATTTCCAGCACCGGGATGCATAATTATTCCAGCAGGTTTATTAATTACTAATAAATCTTCATCTTCATAAACTATGTCTAATTGAAATTCATAAGGTTTTAGAGAAGCTTCTTCAGGCTCTGGAATATTAAGACTTAATTTATCACCAGTAACAGCTTTTTTTGAAGGACTTTTTATGATCTTATTATTTAATTTTAGTTTGTTTTTTAGGATTAAGTTTTTAATTCTGGTTCTACTAATTGATCCTTCACGTTTATTTATTATTACGTCAACCCTCAGATTGTTTTCCCTTTCTTCTATAATAAAATTAATGTTTTTTTCCATAAAATGTAATATTAATACTATATGCGCTTGTAGCTCAACTGGATAGAGCGCCTGACTTCGGATCAGGAGGTTCTGGGTTCGACTCCTAGCAGGCGCGCCAATTATTTATTCTCCGATATTAATTAGTGTGCCTTTATCTCTTGCTTTATCAAAAGAATAATAAAATAATGATATAGCTATAATTAGATATAAGGCGTTTAAATAAAGCGCTTGCATAATATTTTCATAATTTACTAATTGATTAACAAGTATATTTCTAGTTTCCTCAAATATATAAACTAGTGGAAGGGCATAAGCTATTGATTGAAAAATTTCTGGTAGTATTTCAACGGGATAATAAATACATCCAAAAGGAGCCAATAAGAACATAGTAGACCATGCAATATTTTCAAATGATGGTCCAAATCTTAACAATCCTGCTGACACAAATAATCCAAGTGTAATTCCAAAAATATATAAACTTAAAAAAAGAAAAGCTAACGGCAAACCTAAGTCCAATAAAGAAATTCCAAATATAGGAGAAGTTAACAATATTGCAGGAACCAGACCTATTAAAGCTCTAATTAATGCTGTGATAACTAACGATGTAATAATTTCACTAATCTTCATCGGAGCAATAAAAAGATTTGTAAAGTTTCTACTCCATATTTCCTCTAAAAATAACATATTAAAACCTATGCTAGTCCTAAATAAAAAATCATAAAGGATTGCACAGGAAAGTATCACTCCAACTGCACCGTTATAATAGGTACTATGCTCTGCAAAAAAATTTGAAATGAAACCCCATAAAGTAATTTGTATAGATGGCCAGTAAATTAAGTCCAATATTCTTGGAAATGATCTTGAAATTAAATAAAAGTGTCTTAAAAAAAGACCATAAATTCTAGTTAAGTTCATCTGTATTTCTTACAAGTTCTAAAAAAACTTCCTCGAGGTTTTTTCTTCCATGTTTTTTAATTAAATCGTCTGGAGCACCTCTATCAATAATATCACCATCTTTCATCATCAAAACAGAACTGCAAAGTCTTTTAACTTCATCCATATTATGTGAAGCTAGTAACACTGCTATTTTTTTTTCTTTTTTATAATTTTCTAAAAATGTTCTTATAAAATCGCCAGTTTCAGGATCTAAAGATGCTGTTGGTTCATCTAGTAAAAGTATTGTAGGATCATTAATTAATGCTTTTGCCAAGCTAACTCTATTTTTTTGACCCGAAGAAAGTTCCCCTGTTATTTTATCTAGTAGTTGATTTAATCTCAGTTTCTCAGATAGATAGTCAATTTGTTCATTTAAATTTTTGATATTATATAATTTTCCATAAACAATTAAATTTTGCTTAACTTTAAGTTTTTTTGGTAGCTCAATATATGGAGAGATAAAATTCATTTTATGCAGTAGAGAAATTTTATTTTTTTCAATATCCTCTCCATTAATTAATACTTTTCCACTAGTTGCTTTTAATAAACCGAGTATCATTCCAATTGTTGTAGTTTTACCGCTACCATTTGGACCTAGTAAGCCAACAATTTCATTTTCGTTTATTTTAAAATTTATACTATTTACAGCTTGTTTTGTTTTGTATGATTTAGATAAATTAATTACTTCAATTGAATTTTTCATTTAGTATTTAGAAGCTCTATTTAATCTATCATTTATTGTTTTACCGATTCCAATATTTGGAATTTTCTCTACTGCAATCATCTTATAACCATCTTTTTTAATTTTTCTTAATATAGAATATAAATTTTTAGCAGCTTCTTTAAGATTTTTCTTTTTACTTAAATAATAATAATTTTTAAAATTAATATTTCTTTTTTTAATTAAAACAAAGGCCTCATTTGACTTAGATTTTTTAACATTTAATCTCAATGGTATTCCAGGAGAATAATGTAAAGGAAATTGACCTGGGGAAATTTTTTTTTTTGAATTAATAGAAATTGGAATTTTTTTTTTTAATATTTTTTCTATTTTAGAGATTTCAAGACCTCCAAACCTTAACAAAGATGGTTTATTTGTAAGATTAATGATAGTTGACTCAACACCTATATTACATTTACCTCCATTTAATACATATCTAATCCTTGATCCAAATTCATCCTTAACATCAGAAGCTTGAACTGAACTTAATTTTGTTGATATATTTGCACTTGGAGCAGCCAGAGGATAATCTAAATTTTTAAGCAATTTTCTAAATAGAGGATGTTTAGGAAATCGAACAGCAAGACTTTTCTGTTTGTTAGTCACAAATTTAGAAATTTTACAATTTTTTTTGAGACTGAGCACATAAGTTATAGGTCCAGGTGAAAATATCTTATAAAGCTTTTTAAAATTATCATTAATATTACAATCATTTTTAAGTACATTTATGTTGTAATAATGAACAATTAAAGGGTTATTAGGTGGCCTTTTTTTAAGTTTAAATATTTTTTTTACAGCTTTATTTGAATATGCATTTCCTGCTAATCCATATACTGTTTCGGTTGGTACAGCTATGCAATCGTCATTATCCAAATATTTTTTTGCTTTTTTGATATTTGATTGAATAGTTTTCATGTATTAATAATTATTATATGAAAGATAAAAATTTACCACATGATAATATTTCAAGCTCACTTGAGGAGCTTACAGATCAAGCAAATCAAATAATAGAGTCTTTAGAAAATGAAAAAGATCTAAATAATTCTATTGAAAGCTATCAACAATTGTTAAAATTAAATAAAATTATTGAAAAAGAATTTAATAAAAATTTTAAATCAATAAGCGAGATGACAATCAAAAAAGTTAAAGAAATTGTAAAAAAAAAATGAAGAATAAACTTAATAAGATTGCAAAAGACACAAATATTTATTTAAAAAATTTTCTCAATAAGCAGAGTAATTCTAAGTTAATTTTAGCTATGAAGTATGGTTTATTTCCTGGAGGAAAAAAGATTAGATCCAAAATTTTAATAGATATTGGCTTAATGATGTCTATTGATTACAAAACGTTAATAGCAATTGGTGCAGCAGTAGAATGTATTCATGCATACACTCTTATCCATGATGATTTACCATGTATGGATGATGATAATATTAGAAGAGGAAAACCATCAACCCATATAAAGTTTGGAGAGTCTACAGCAATATTAGCTGGAAATTCTCTACAAACAATGGCATGTGAAATTTTAACAAGCCCCAAATTAAGGATTAGCGATAAAATCAAAATTGAATTAATAAAAAAATTATCAGAGTGCTCTGGTCATTTGGGGGTAGCAGGAGGTCAATACTTAGATCTTAGTTATGAAAAAAGAAAAGTATCTAAAAAAAAAATAATTGAGATGGAGATTAAAAAAACTGGAAAATTATTTAGTTTTTGCTGTGCTGCTCCAGCAATAATCAAAAAAAAAAATAATCAAGAAATCAAATTCTTTGAAAATTTAGGCTCTAAAATTGGTCTTTTATTTCAAATAGCTGATGATTTGATAGATTTTCAAGGTAATTCCAAAAGTGCTGGAAAACAAACTGGAAAAGATCAAAAAAAGGGAAAAGCAACACTTATAAGTTTAATGGGATATACTAATGCAGTTAAATATTGTGATAGATTAATTATTGATACTAATAAAACTTTAAAAAAATATGGTTCAAAATCAAAAAATTTAAAAGATACATTAGAATATATTTTAAAAAGAGATAGATGACACAAAATTATAAATTTTTAGATAATATAAATTTTCCATCTGATTTAAGAAAAATTCCAGAAAAAGATTTACAAAATGTTTCTGATGAAGTTAGAAAAGAAATGATCAGTGCAGTTTCTGAAACTGGAGGACACCTTGGTGCTGGTTTAGGTGTTGTTGAGTTGACAGTTGCTTTACACTATGTTTTTGATACTCCAAATGATAAATTGATATGGGATGTTGGTCATCAATCTTATCCACATAAAATCATCACTGGTAGAAAAAAAAAAATTAGAACATTAAGACAAGGTAATGGATTATCAGGTTTTACAAAAAGATCAGAAAGTGAGTATGATCCATTTGGAGCAGCACATAGTTCAACCTCTATATCTTCTGCATTAGGAATTGCAGAAGCAAATAAATTAGCTAATAAAACCTCCAATGTAATAGCTGTAATTGGAGATGGCGCAATTAGTGCAGGTATGGCGTATGAGGCTATGAATAATGCGGGGGCTTCTAAAACAAAAATGATCGTTATTTTAAATGATAACGATATGTCTATTGCTAAACCAGTGGGTGCTATGAGGACATATCTAGCAAAATTATTTACAGGAAAAATTTATTTTAGTCTTCGAGAAACATTAAAACTTATTACATCCGCATTTTCAAAGAGATTTAGTGCAAAAGCTGGTAAAGCGGAAGATTTTTTAAGATCGGCAGTTAGTGGCGGCACTTTATTTAGCTCATTAGGTTTTTATTATGCTGGTCCTATCGATGGTCATGATTTAAGCGATCTGATTCCAATTTTAAAAAATGCAAGAGACTCAAAATATGAAGGCCCAATAATGATACATATCAAAACACAAAAGGGTAAAGGGTATTCTTACGCAGAAAAAGCTACAGATAATTATCATGGTGTTTCAAAATTTAATGTTGAAACAGGAGAACAGATAAAAAGTATTAGTAATCTACCAGCTTATACAAAAGTTTTTGCTAATACGTTAGTGAAACATGCTCAAAAAGATAGCAAAATTGTTGGAATAACAGCTGCAATGCCTGGTGGTACGGGAATGGATATTTTTGGAAAAGAATTTCCAAAAAGAATGTTTGACGTCGGAATTGCAGAACAGCATGCTGTAACTTTCTCTGCTGGTTTAGCTACTGAAGGGTATAAACCCTATGCTGCAATTTACTCCACTTTCTTACAAAGAGCCTATGATCAAGTCGTTCATGATGTGGCTATTCAAAGTCTGCCAGTAAGATTTGCAATAGATAGAGCAGGATTAGTAGGTGCAGATGGATCTACACATGCAGGTTCATTTGATATTACTTATTTATCAACACTACCAAATTTTATCGTAATGGCTGCAAGCGATGAAGCCGAATTAGTAAAAATGATTAATACATCAGTAGATATAAATGATAAACCTTGCGCAATTAGATATCCAAGAGGAAATGGCATTGGTCTCGAATTACCTTCGATTGACGAAAAAATTGAGATAGGTAAAGGAAGAATTATTCAAGAGGGTAACCAAGCTTGCATTTTAAGTTTGGGAACAAGACTTGAAGAATGTAAATTAGCAGCTGAGGAACTAAAGAACAAAGGTGTATCAACGACAATTATTGATGCCAGATTTGCAAAACCTTTGGATCAAGAGCTTATTTTAAAGTGTGCTCGCGAACATGAAGTTATGATTACTATTGAAGAAGGATCTATTGGTGGTTTCGGATCTCATGTTAAGAATTTATTGGCCGAAAAAGGTGT
>QBYI01000037.1 GCA_003282895.1 Pelagibacteraceae bacterium AG-325-F15 | reverse complement strand
CCTTTCATCTTTTCTTTAATTCCACACTTTTTTCCATTAATAACAATATCTTTTCCTGTATGTCCAGGGGTATCGACCCATAGTATACCTGGAATATTTCCCAAATCTTTTTTCATCCAAACACTATTGCTTCTCCAATCTCCTTCACCATCCACAGGACTATGAAAAACTAATGCATCAATTCTCTCAAAACTTTTTAATTCATCGATCTGCATTTTTCGAAGAGGTGTATCAGGTTTTCTATCCCAACAGTTAGGCATAAAAGCAATTGTTGCATTGAAATCCTCTGGGAAAAGACCTTTATGTCTCAATGTATCAATTCCACCACAAGATAAACCTGACATAAAAATTTGATTTCTGGGTGTCCCCTTTGAAACTAGTTCATCGATTAATTCTTTATTTACACTAGCTCTTTTACTTACTCCCCAGTTTTCTAAAATACAATCGTACCAAGGTTGGTGAAATGCACCTTTGAATTTCCATCCACATCCATATCCATCATCTCCACCTGCTTTATGTAGTCTGCCATTTAACATTAAGACCAATTCTTTACCATTTATTTTTGTTCCAGATATTTGACCTAATTGTTTTGGCACATGATCTTTGCATTCGCCCCGTTTTTTATCAACTTTCCATCCTCCTGTGTTGAAAATCATAATAATTTTATTAGAGGGATCAGGAATCTTTGTCCCTTTAACAATTTTTACTTTCTTTCCATCACTATAGATAAAAGCATCACCCTTTATATCTCCAGTTTTACATTCTCGTGCATAAGAAACTGAAGATAACAAAATTATGAGAGTTGAGATGAATAAAATTTTTTTCATTCTTTTCCTATTACATCAGGTGTTTGCCAGTTTAAATTTTGACCACTATCGATTGCTAAAACTTGGCCGGTAATAGAACTGTTTTTAATAAAAAAGTCAACTGCATTACAAATTTCGTTTACATCTACCTGTTTTTTTAAGGGTGTTGCTAAATACTGTTTTCTGAAATGTTTATCGCTTTGTCTTTTATTTTTTATTGTTGGGCCTGGTGCAATTGCATTTACTCTTACGTTTGGAGCTAAACTCATGGCACTTGTTTTAGTTAAAGTATAAAGACCTGTTTTACTTATTGTGTAAGAAAAGAAGAAAGGAGTTAGTTTAAATACTCTTTGATCTATAATATTTATAATATTATTATTTTTTCCTTTAATATTTTTTGCAAATTCTTTAGATAGTAATGCTGGTGTTCTTAAATTAGTTCTTAAATGCTGGCCCCAACTATCAGTAGTAAAATTTTCTAATTTATCATTTTCAAATAGAGAGGCATTATTTATAAGACAATCAAAATATTTTAATTTTATTTTCGAAAATTTTAATATTTTATTTACATCTGTTTCCTTGCTCAAATCACCTTTAACTAAGTAAATTTTAGAACCTTTCTTTTCTAATTCTCTTTTTAAAATTTCAGCTTTTAATTTCGATTTATTAAAGTGAATTACTATCTCGATGTTTGGACCAGATAATTTTTTTGCAATAGCGGCTCCTATTCTGGTCGCTCCACCAGTTATAATTATTTTCCGTGCTTCCATTTTTTATCTCTTTTTTTAGTAACTTTTGTTCCTGGCATACCCATTGTTGATCTTCCTTTTGGATATAATTTATTTTTCATATCATACTGTCTTATTTTCGGATTTAATGTAATTTCTAACTCGCTACTTTCTAATTTTCTAATCTCATCCCTTATTTTTGCCGCTTCTTCAAATTCTAAATTTGATGCAGCTGATTTCATTTTTTTGTCCAATGCTTTTAAGTGTTTTTTAAGATTTCCTCCAACATTAGATCCTTCGCTTATTTTTACATAATCTTTTTCATAAACACTTTCTAAAATATCACTTATTTCCTTTTTGACAGACTTTGCATCTATATTATGCTTTTTATTGTAATTTACCTGTATTTGTCTTCTTCTATCTGTCTCAGCTATAGCTTTTTTAATACTTTTTGTTTCTTTGTCTGCATAAAGAATAACTTTCCCATCAACATTTCTTGCAGCTCTTCCAATCGTTTGAATTAAAGATGTTTCTGATCTTAAGAAACCCTCTTTATCAGCATCTAAAATTCCAACTAAAGCACATTCAGGTATATCAAGTCCCTCTCTTAAAAGATTTATTCCAACCAAAACATCAAATACACCCATTCTTAGGTCTCTCATAATTTCAATTCTTTCAAGAGTATCAATATCAGAATGAAGATATCTTACTTTAATACCGTTTTCGTGAAGATATTCTGTCAAGTCTTCAGCCATTTTTTTTGTTAAAGTAGTAACTAAAACTCTGTGTCCATTTTCAATTACTCTTTTGCATTCATGCATAAGATCATCAACTTGATTTTTTGCTGGTCTTATTTCTACTGGGGGATCAATTAATCCTGTTGGCCTAATAACTTGATCAATAAATTTACCCTTTGTTTGTTCTAATTCCCAAGGACCAGGTGTTGCTGATACAAAAACAGTTTGTGTTCGCATTAGATCCCATTCCTCAAATTTAAGTGGTCTATTATCCATACAAGAGGGAAGTCTAAAGCCATATTCTGCCAATGTACTTTTTCTTGATCTATCACCCTTATACATTCCATTTAGCTGAGGGACTGTTACATGACATTCATCTACGAAAATTAAGGTATTATCTGGAAAATATTCGAATAGAGTAGGTGGTGGTTCTCCAGGTTTCCTTCCTGATAGAAATCTAGAATAATTTTCAATTCCAGCACATGAGCCAGTTGCTTCAATCATTTCTAAATCAAATTTTGTTCTCTCCTCAAGTCTTTGAGCTTCTAACAATTTATTTTCAGATTTATGTTTTTTTAATGTTATTTCTAATTCTCTTTTTATATTTATAATAGCCTGTTCAATAGTTGGTTTTGGAGTAATATAGTGACTATTTGCATAAACCTTTACTAAACTCAGTTCTCTAACGCTATCTCCCGTTAATGGATCAAATTCTTCTATTTGTTCTAGTTTGTCACCAAATAAACTTAATCTCCAAGCCCTATCTTCTAAATGTGACGGAAAAATTTCTAGATATTCACCCCTTGCCCTAAATGTACCTCTTACAAAATTTTGATCATTTCTTTTATATTGAAGAGCAACTAAAGATTTAATTATTTGCTCTCTATTGTAATCATAATTTTTCTGAAGGGTTAAAGTCATTTTACTATAAGCCTCGACTGACCCAAGACCATAGATACAAGAAACACTTGCAACAATTAGAACATCATCTCTTTCAAGAAGAGATCGTGTAGCTGAGTGTCTCATTCGATCAATTTGTTCATTAATTGACGCTTCTTTTTCAATGTATGTGTCTGATCTTGGTACATATGCTTCAGGAGTGTAATAATCATAGTAGGAAACAAAATATTCAACTGCGTTGTCAGGAAAAAAAGCTTTCATTTCACCATAAAGTTGAGCTGCAAGTGTCTTATTCGGTGCTAAGATGAGTGCTGGCCTGTTAGTTGCTTCAATTACCTTCGCCATGGTAAAGGTTTTTCCAGAACCAGTTACTCCAAGTAATACTTGATTAAATTCCTCTTTTTTTGCACCTTTGACTAATTTTTTTATTGCTTCCGGTTGGTCACCTGCTGGTTTGAAATCAGATTTGATTTTGAATTTTTTCCCACCCTCAAGTTTTCCACCGATTTTAGGATTTTTACTCTGGATATCAGTAATTAGATCTTGATAAGTATTTCCCATATATTAAACAACGTAGTAGAATTTATTTATATTTCAATGAGCATAATATCAGACAGTTTAAAAAGAATTAAACCATCACCGACAATAGCTGTTACTCAGAAAGCAAGAGAACTAAGAGCAGCTGGAAAAGATGTGATTGGTTTAGGAGCTGGGGAGCCCGATTTTGATACCCCTAATAATGTTAAAAATGCTGCGATTAAAGCTATTAAGAGTGGAGATACAAAATATACAGCTGTTGATGGAACACCTGCTTTAAAAAAAGCAATTGTAAATAAATTTAAAAGAGAAAATAAATTAAATTATTCATCAGATCAAATAACAGTTGGAACTGGAGGCAAGCAAGTTCTCTATAACGCATTCATGGCAACATTGAACAAAGGTGATGAAGTAATAATTCCAGCACCTTTTTGGGTATCTTATCCTGACATGGTTTTACTCGCAGGAGGTAAACCAAAAATAGTTAAATGCACTGAACAAGAAGGATTTAAACTTACCGCATCAAAATTAAAAAAAGTGATTACTAAAAAAACAAAATGGATAATTCTAAATTCACCATCAAATCCAACAGGCGCAGGATATACAAAAAAAGAAATAGAAAATTTAGCAAAAGTTTTGATCAGAAATAAAAAAGTCCATATTTTAAGTGACGATATTTATGAGCATATTAAATATGATAATTTTAATTTTTATACTATCGCTCAAAATTCAAAGCTAAAAGATAGAACTCTTACTATGAATGGTGTAAGCAAATCATATGCAATGACAGGATGGAGAATAGGTTATGCTGCAGGCCCAAAAGAAATAATTAAAGCTATTGGTAAAATTCAATCACAATCTACATCTAACCCATCTTCAATAAGTCAAGCAGCGGCTGTTGAAGCTTTAAATGGAAACCAAGGGTTTATTAAAAAAAGATCAAAAGCCTTTAAAGAAAGAAGAGATTTTGTAGTTAAAAGCCTTAATAAGATTAAAGGAATTAATTGTTTAACTCCTAACGGAGCTTTTTATGTATTTCCAAGCTGTAAAGGACTTTTGAATAAAAAAACAAAATTAAAAACTGATACAGAGTTTGTCCAAAAATTGTTAGAAAAATCAAATGTTGCAGTGGTTCAAGGTTCAGCATTTGGTTTAGATGGTTATTTTAGAATTTCTTATGCTACTTCAATGCAAAATTTAAAAAAAGCAATGGATAGAATAAAAAATTTTTGTGAAGGTCTATCTAAATAATATTATTTCTGACTCAGTATTTTTTTTGCTGGAATAGTTTTATTGATCCAAGATTTTGGAATATTATCAATACCTTTTAAAGCAGCAAAATAAGCTCCAATAAAATTAACTCTAGAACAATTACACCCACCAGCTTTAATCGTTCTTAAAATAGCTTCTTTATAACTTGATGAATTAATAATTGAATGAATTGAACTATTAAAAGTTCCAGGATAACTACATGCCATTCCTAATTTTTTAACTACCATTGGGTGTGGTTTTGATTTTAATTTTTTTACTTTTTTAATATCTTCAACAACACTTTTAAAATAAGAATTTTTCTTAAACTTTTTTAAAAAATCATTTACGGGATCATTAGAACCTTTTAGAGCAAAATCGATTAGATGAAATTTTGCTAAAGCATACTTGAGGCTTATTTTTGAGACAGTAATTGTTGAGATAATTTTTTTTAAACTATTAAAATCATAACCATATAAAAAATAGGGTAGAGCAGCACAATAACCGTCAGACTCATTTACTTTAATACCACCTGTTAATTTCTTTTTAGCCTTAATGTTTTTAACTGTTTCAATAATATTTTGGTGTATCCAGGGTCCTTTAATAATACCTCGCCAATCTTTAACTTTCCTATATTTAGCCCTAAGATTAAGGTTCTTCCAATATACACTTCCTGGACCAAAGTTTTTAGTGATATTCTTTTTAAATCTTTCTTCTATATCTTCATGTCCCTCAATTAATGTTTTAAACATGACTTGGCCAATTTCATTATACCCTGAAACTTTTCCAGTTTTAATATTGTAAAAGGGACTTTTATTATCTTTTAAAAAAGTAAAATCCTTTTTTCCTTTGATATAAGTTAGAAGTTTTTTCTGATTATAAATCCAATGTAGAGGTCTAGCGGCAGCATCAGCAACAGTTGCACCAAGGAATACGTGTAAATTATTTTTCACTATATTTTTTAGTGGGATAAAAATTTTTCTGCTTCAAGCGCAGCCATACAGCCCATTCCAGCAGCAGTTACAGCTTGTCTGAAAGTCTTGTCTTTTACATCTCCTGCAGCATAAACTCCAGGTATATTAGTTTCTGTTGAATCTGGTTTAGTTAATAAATAACCCTCTTTATCCATATCTAATTGCTCTTTAAATAAAGCAGTTGCAGGGTCGTGACCAATTGCAATAAATAAGCCATCAATTTTTATTTCTTCAATATTATTAGTTTTTAGATTTTTAATTTTGAGACCTGTAACATTTTTAGGTTCACCGTCTCCAATGACCTCATCAACGGCACTATCCCAGATGATTTCAATTTTTTTATTTTCCATTAATTTTTTTTGAAGCATCTTTTCAGCTCTCAATTCGTTTCTTCTATGTATTAGTTTTACCTTGGATGCAAACTTTGTAAGAAACATTGCTTCTTCAACAGCTGCGTTACCACCACCAACAACTGCAACTTCTTTATCTTTAAAAAAGAAACCATCACATGTAGCACATGCAGAAACTCCAAAGCCTCTAAATTTTTGCTCTGACTCTAAATTTAACCATCTTGCTTGAGCGCCAGTTGAAATAATTATGCTATCTGCAGTATATTTTTGCCCACTATCACCTAAAGCTTCAAAGGGTGTAGATTTTAAATTTACTGATGAAATATGATCTTCAATCATTTCTGTTCCGACCGCTTTAGCCTGATCTTTCATTTGATCCATTAACCAAGGACCTTGAATTACATCAGCAAAACCAGGATAATTTTCAACATCTGTTGTTGTGGTTAATTGTCCTCCAGGTGCTGAACCATAAACTAAAATTGGATTTAACATTGCTCTTGCAGCGTAAACAGCTGCGGTGTATCCGGCAGGACCGGATCCAATTATTAACACTTTTGTGTGTTTAGTTGGATTATCACTCATACAGAAGTTATATAAGTATAAATGACAAAATTAAAAGGCATATTATTAACTCAGGGAATGCATGGCATGATTAGTCAAGCAGAAGGATTGGCAAAAGCTTTAGATATAGATTTTACACACCATACAGTTGAACTAAATAAATTTTGGAAAATGATTCCTCCAAAAATAACACCCATCTCTCAAAATGTTTATAAAAAAATTGATCATGAAAATTTTGATGTCATTATATCTTGTGGTCGCAAAAGTGTTATTCCATCAATTCATTTAAAAAATAATTCAAATAAAAAAGTATTTAATATTCATATTCAAGATCCGAAAGTAGATCTAAAGCATTTTGATTTTATCGTTGCTCCAGAACATGACCCAATTAAAGGTCAAAATGTAATTAGCACTAAAGGAGCCATTCATTATCTTACAGAAAATGAAATTAATGAAAATAAGGATTATTTAAATTCATTTATCAAAAAAGATGAGAGAATAATTTGGACTTTAATTATGGGTGGGCCAACCAAATATTATGATTATTCGACAAAAAATATTAATGAAATTTTTAAAACTCTTAGTGAATTATCAAAAAAACATAATTTTCAATTAGTAATAATACCATCAATGAGAACACCAACTAATATTATTCAATATGCGAATGATTATTTTGGAGATGATCATACAGTTATATTGGATGTTGATAAAAAAGCCTATCTATCGGCTTTAGCAATAGCTCAAAATATCATTGTTACATGTGACTCTAGCTCAATGATATCTGAGGCCGCATTAACTGGAAAACCGATTTATGTCGCAAGTATATTACCCAAAAAGAATGATAAGAGATTTCAAAAATTCAGAAATTTATTTAGAAAGTTAAATATAATAAAAAATTTGGGTGAAGAAATTGAAGATTGGAACTATGAAAAACTTGATGAAACGAATAGAGTTGCAAATATTATAAAACGAAAAATTAACTTATAATGCCATTTTTAGACTCAATTAAAAACCAATCAAAAAAATATGAATTTCCTTTTAATCATTGGGAATATCATAATGCACTTACTGACGGATCTATAGAGGAGGTGATTAAAGCTGATATTCCAGATGTGAGTAAACATAATCTTAATTATGATGGAACTCGAGCAATCGATGGTGGTGCTGCTGAATTTAGAGAGGGTATAGCTTCTGGAGGTGAAGCAATTAAATTTAGATGTTTTGTAACTAAAGAAAATGAAAAACAATTTCCAAATTTAGTAAAATTTATCAACGAACTTCAATCTAAAGAAGTTCACCAAACTATTTCAAAAATGATTGATAAAGATTTATCGAATTCATATGTTAGGGTTGAAGTTATCTGTGATCGAGAGGGTTTTTGGCTAAAGCCTCATTGTGATATTAAAGAAAAATTAATGTCAGGCTTAATTTTTGTTAATAATGCTAATGAGTCTGAGGAACTTGGAACAGATTTTTATAATGAAAAATTAGAAAAAGTTAAAACTGTTCCTTATAAAAATAATTATGGATACATGTTTACAAGTGGCCCAAATACCTGGCATGGTATGGAAAAGAAAACAATAGTTAAAGAAAGACGCTGTATTCAGGTAAATTATGTTACCTTTGAAACTGACTGGAAAGTCAAATAATTTTTATTTGATCACCTAGTGATATTTTGCCATCATTTATTATCTGACATCTAATACCACCTTTTCTCAAAAATTCTTTGATGATGTCATTTCTTTCTAATTTTTCTGAAAGATGTCGACAAGGTCTGCATAGATCTATTACTTCTAGATTGACAGATCCTATCTTAATCCTTTTTTCAATAAGATCATTAAGCCTTATTCCCTTGGTAACAATATTTCTTCTAAAGTCTAAGTGAGGGATATTTAATTTATTTTTAAAATTATATTCATCAATATTTTCACTTTCGATAATTGATAACTGGTTAAAGGGATCATTATAATCTTTAAAATGTCTGTCACCAACAATTCCTTTACCGGCAACCACATTTACCTCTGTTACTTCAATAATTTCTTGGTTATGATTTTTAGTAAGTCCAATTTTAATTATCTCAGACATTTTAAATATCTTGGAGAGAGGTAACTTCTAATTTTTTAGTTTTAAGTGATTTAATTGCCTCTAAACATGCCTGAGCAGTAGACATATTTGTACAATATGGAACTTTGTTTTTAAGTGTTGCTCTTCTAAGAGCAATTGCATCATTTAATCTGTGTTCAGAGTTTCCACCTCCAGTATTAATTACTAGGGCAATTTTTTTAGAGTCTAAAACATCAACAATATGTGGAGAGCCACTGCTTACTTTATTTATAATTTTACACTTCATTCCATGTTTTCTAATGTACTCTGCAGTCCCCTTTGTCGCGCATAGCGTAAAGTTTAATCTAATAAGTTCCTTTGATAAATCTATCCCCTCATCTTTGTGAGAGTCTTTTAATGATACAAACGCTAGGCCCTGTTTTGGTAAAGAATTGGCAGCTCCAATTTGACTTTTGGCAAAAGCCATTCCAAAGTTTTTATCAAATCCCATGACTTCACCTGTTGACTTCATTTCAGGTCCTAAAAGTAAATCACTGTTTGGAAATTTATTAAAAGGAAACACAGCTTCTTTAACAGCATACATTCCTTTAGATTTATCCCTTAAATTAAATTTAGATAATTTTTCGCCAGCCATTACACGTGATGCTATTTTAGCAAGCGGCAGACCTTTTGCTTTAGATACAAATGGCACTGTTCTACTTGCTCGAGGATTTACTTCTATTACATAAATCTCGTCTTTTTTAATTGCAAACTGAATGTTCATAAAACCTTTAACTTTTAAAGCTAGAGCTAATTTTTTAGTTTGATTTTCTATTTCTTTAATTAAGTATGGTTTAATTGATACCGGAGGCAAACTACACGCAGAGTCACCTGAGTGAATACCTGCTTCTTCAATATGCTGCATGATCCCTGCTACATGGACTTGTTTACCATCTGATATTGCATCAACATCAACTTCCATTGCATGATCAATAAACTTATCAATAAGAATAGGATTTTCTTCTGCAGCTTTAAATGCCTCTTCAACAAAGTTTTTCAGCTGACTTTTCTCGTGAACGATTTCCATTGCTCTTCCGCCTAATACATAAGACGGTCTAACCATTAAAGGTAGGCCAATTTTTTCTGCTATTTGAATTGCTTGCTTAAAGGTTTTAGCAATTCCGCTTTCAGCTTGTTTAAGTTTTAATTTATTCAATAGATTTCTAAATCTGTCTCTGTCTTCTGCTAAATCAATTGATGTATACTGTGTTCCTAAGATTGGAAGTCTGTTATCGTGTAAAAATTTAGCAAGTTTAATTGGAGTTTGACCGCCAAATTGTGCAATTACACCAACTAAGTTTCCTTTTTCTTTTTCTTTTTTAATAATATTAAAGACATATTCTTCTTTTAAAGGCTCAAAATATAATCGATCACTGGTGTCATAATCTGTCGATACAGTTTCAGGGTTACAGTTAACCATGATTGTCTCAAACCCCGCATCTTTCAGTGAAAATGCAGCTTGGCAACAGCAATAATCAAACTCAATTCCTTGACCTATTCTGTTAGGTCCACCACCAAGTATAATAATTTTTTTTCTTGGAGAAGGATCAGCTTCACATTCAGAATTAATTGAAAAATTACGTTGATATGTTGAATACATGTAAGGAGTGAAGGATTTAAATTCAGCAGCACAAGTATCAACCTTTTTAAATACAGGAAGTATTTTAAGAGCCATTCTTTTTCGTCTAACTGCATCTTCAGGGGTATTAGTTAACTCAGATAGTTTTTTGT
>QBYI01000036.1 GCA_003282895.1 Pelagibacteraceae bacterium AG-325-F15 | reverse complement strand
TGTGGTTTCAATTCTTGAGGGTGGGTATGATTTAAAAGCACTGCAAGATAGTACTCAAAGACATGTAGATGCTTTAATAGAATTTAATTGATAATTTTTAATAACTCTCTAAAAAAAATGAAATGAAATTGTATAGAATTAAAAAATCTGACATTGATAAAAAAGGTCGAGGCCTTTACGCAACAAAAGATATCAAAGCAGGAACAAAAATAATTGATTATATCGGAAAACTAATTACTAAAAAACAAACTGAAGAGTCAAATAAATATGATAATAGTAAACCTATTTATTTATTCACGATAAATAAAAGATATGATCTTGATGGAGATTTTTCTTGGAACACTGCTGGTTTAATAAATCACTCCTGTGATAACAATTGTGATTATGATGGTAAAGGACTTAAGATATGGGTTAAGGCCATTAAAGATATTAAAAAAGGTGAAGAATTTACATGTGACTATGGTTTTGGATATGATGAAAATTACAAACAATTTAAATGCAAATGTAAATCAAAAAATTGTTGTGGCTATATAGTCAGAGCAGAGTCTAGATGGCGAATTAATAAAAAATTTGCAATGAGTAATAAAAAAAAATTAATAAATCACTCTTGCTAAAAAAAGTCCTTCTGGAGGTGCCGGTGGTGCACATAATTCTCTTTTTTTTGATTTAAATATCTTATCAAAAGTTTTTAAATCCCATTTTTTTTCACCTAAATATTTTAAACAACCGACCATGGATCTTACCTGTTGTTGTAAAAATGATTGAGATCTAAATTCTATTTCTATTTTATTTTTAGATGATTTGATTTTGATAGATTTAATGGTCTTAATTGGGCTTTTAGCATGACAGCTAGATGCTCTAAAAGTAGAATAATCATTAGTTCCCTCCAGTTTTTTTGCACCTTTTTTAATTAAATTTAAATCTAAAGTTTTTCTAACATGCCAACCTCTTTTGTTTTCTATCACAGGTTCACTAACTTGATTAAAAATTATGTATTTATAGATTCTTTGTTTTGCAGAAAACCTTGAGTGAAATGTATTGCTTCTTTTCTTTATTTTTTTAATTGCAATACCTTTATCGTTTAAAAAAAAATTGATAGATTTTAAAAATTTTGTTAAATCTTTTATCTCATCTTTACAATCAAAGTGAGCTGATTGACCTATTGCATGTACTCCCGTGTCCGTTCTTCCAGATCCATTTAAAATTATTTTTTGCTTTAATAGTTTTGTAAGTTTTTCTTGAATTAGACCCTGAATTGTTGAGCCTTTTTTTTGAATTTGCCATCCTCTAAAGTTTGTGCCTACATACTCAATAAGTATTTGATATCTGATCATTTAGATTTTAGACCCTTTTTTTATTTGAGAACCAAGCATAAATTCACCAATATTTTGTGGCTTTTTTCCTTGTCTTTGGATTTCGCTAATTTTTATTGACTGATTTTTTCCACAAACTATTTCTAAGTAATTGGAAATGACATCTCCTGGATTTCCAACTCCGTTACCAATATCTGCTTTTAATATCTTGTATCTTTCACCGTTATATATAAAGAAGGCGCCGGGTGATGGATAAAGACCATTTATTTTACCAATAATATTGTTTGCATCATCGTTCCAATCAATTTGTCCTTCTGATTTTTCAATTTTAGATGCATAAGTAGCCATGGAGTGATCTTGTTCTATGAAGTTAGATTTGCCATCTAATATATCATCTATATTGTCTAGTATTTTTTCAGCAGCTAAAAAAGACAGTTTTTCACTAATTTCTACTGCATTTAAATTTCCTTCAATATTTATTCTGTAAGTGTTACATAAAGGTCCAGTGTCAAGTTCCTCAGCAATTTTCATAATACTTAGACCTGTTTCTTTATCTAAATTCATAATAGCTCTTTGAATTGGAGCTGCTCCTCGCCATCTTGGAAGTATTGAAGCATGTATATTTATAAAACCATTTTTAGTTAAGTTTAAAAATTCCTTTGGAATTATTTGGCCGTAAGCAACAACAATTGCTAGATCTGCATTTATAGATTTAAAAAATTCAAATTCTTCACTGTTTTCTTTTAAAGAATTTGGTGATCTAAATTCTAAATTTAAAGTTTCAGAAATTTTTTGTATTGGTGATTTATTAATCTTTTGACCTCTTTGAGACTTCTGTGGTGGCTGAGTATAAACACATTCAATTGAATATCCATTTTGATATAAAGATTTTAATATAGGAACAGAAAACATTGGAGTTCCCATAAAAATAATTTTTTTAGCCATTACTAAACAATTACTCTACTAGGATTTTTTTTATCTTTAGAAATTTTTTTTATTATTATATCTCTTTTCAACTTAGATAAATGATCAATAATTAGTTTTCCATCTAGATGATTAATTTCATGTTGAAGACAAGTCGATAATAGACCATCACACTTAATATTTTTTAATTTTCCATCTAGATCAATATATTCAACTTCGCAAATTTTTGGTCTTTCAATTTCAATAAAAGTATCCGGTATAGATAAACATCCTTCTTCATAAATTGAAGTTTCATCACTAATTTTTTTTATAATAGGATTTATGAAACACAGTGGGTTTTTTTTCTCTTCTTTCGATGAGACATCAATTACTAAAATTCTTTTAAGAACGCCTACTTGAACTGCTGCAAGACCAATTCCTTTTGAATTATACATAGTTTCAAATAAATCTTTCGCTAATTTTTTTTCACTCTGACCAACCATCTCTAATGGATTTGAAATTTTTTTCAAAACCTCGTCTGGAACAGTGATTATTGGTTTAATACTCATGTTACGGATAAATAAACTAATTTTTAAACTTTTAAAGGAAGAACTTTAAGTAGAAGTTTATTTCTTATTAAATCTACATTTAGTTGGTTAAGCGTATTAATTATGAAATAAACTGTATCGTCATCAATATCTTCAATTCTCTCAGAACCAATAACTTCAATAATCCTTAATAATGCTGCCCCGATCTCTCTATTATCTATCATTAGCTGTATATCTGCTGGCATTTCAGTTGCACTAATTTTATACAGATCATCATATTTTTTTTTAATCTCAATTCCATCAGATTTTAATGCCTCAATAAAAATTATATCTTTTTTTGATAAAACATATTTCTTATTTTTTTTTATCTTTTTTAGGTATTTGTTCAAATCCTCTTCAATTTTTGATTTAGCATAATCGCCATTAAAATAATTTACTAACTTTGATTGGTGTAAAACTTTATTATTATATTTAATTCTTTTTTTATTTGAAGCACTACCCTCTATATTTTCGCTATAAAAAGTTGTAAAATTTGATGGAACATCCTCTGGGTCTATTGATTTTAAAAATCTCTTTAATTCTAAATCAAAAGTATTATCCAAACCTTCTGATATAAAGATGTCTTTTAAAATTTTCATTAACTCTAATTTTAACTTTGGTTCCTCTGTTAAAAGTACTCTTTGATAAACTAAAGCTTTCGCCTCAATTGATGGAAGAGATTTATAAGACTGTTTAGTATTTAATAATTGATTTATTGTAAACTGAAATTTTTTGTAAAATTCAAATAATTCTTCTTCGGAGTAATTTTTATCATGAACCGCTTTCTCTATTGTTGAAATTTTTTCAATATCAGTAATTTCAATGTCTTTAATACTAAATAATAAATTTGAAGCTGATAAATATTTCCAAATTAATTTTGGAGTATCTTTTTTTGGTTCAAATTTAAATTCTGGATTTGTTCTATGAGCTAAATGAAAATCAAGAATAGAATTCTCAGATATATCTTTGTTAGCTTCTTCTAAATATCCAAATAAATAATTAATTTTATTTTCAAAATATTCATCATTAAAACCTAATTCTTTTTTTAAATCTAAAATAAGTTGAGCTTCCTCATTTTTTCCATAATTTATTAAACAATATAAATTAAATTTTGATAAATATTCATTTTCAAGGGGTTCTTTTATTTTAGAAAAAATTTCACACGATTTTTTTACATCAGATTTGGATAGATAGTAATCGACAATATATCTCGTTAACTCTGGATGAAGATTTGTAGCTTGATTTTTAATTAAAAATTCCTCTATTAATCCAAGATTTGAATCTTTGATCAACCAATTAGATTTAAAATTTAAAAATTCATCCTCTGTAATACTTTTATTTGGATAGTAAGTATTGGTTAGTAATGCAATATTAAGAATTTCTGATGCATCACTTGAAAGATCATAATTATCTATGTTTTTAAAAAGTTTTTTTAGAGTTGCTCCATCTGAATTTGACCACATATCGATACTTAATCCGTAATCTGCAGGATCATACAATCCAACAATCTTAAATTCTTTAGAAGTGAGTTCGTTATCTAGTTTTACAGTTTCTTTTTTATTATCAGCTTGTAAATTATAAATATTACTCTCTTTTTTAACTTCTATATTTTCAATTGTTGAAATTGTTGCTGATGTTGTTTCGTTTGATTTTTTTTCTATATTCCATATATCTATTGGTTTATCTTCTGCCAATGCACAGAGTGAAGAGAGGGAATATATGATTATTATTGATAAATATTTTTTATTTAACCACTTTAAAATTCTCATTAGGGATAATTTTCTTTATTTCTTTTTTTGGAGATGGAAAATCAATTGTATTTAGAAAAAAAACTAAACCTAAAATTGCTACTAATCCAAGAATAGATTTAATTACTAATCCTATTACATTAGTTTTGCCTGAACTTGTATTTTTACTAAATTCCATATAACTTTAGATAATTTCAAATTAAGACATATTTGTGTTTTTTCAATAAAGAAACTTATGAAATCAAAAGAAAATCTAATTTTTTTAGGAATGATGGGATCAGGAAAGAGTTCTATTGGCTCTTTAGTTGCAAAAAAATTACAATTAAACTTTATAGATATTGATAATGAAATTGAAACTGAATTAGGATTATCGATTAAAAAAATATTTGAAACAAAAGGTGAGGATTATTTTAGAAAATTTGAAGAAAAAATTACATTAAAAAAACTAAAATCAAACCCTGTAGTAATATCTCTTGGAGGCGGGGCATTTACAAATAGAAATATTAGAAAAGAGGTAATAAAAAATCATTTATCCTTTTGGTTAAATTGGAGTGATGAAATATTGGTAAATAGAATTAAAAATAGTAAAAAAAGACCTTTGGTATCAAATGCTTCTGAAAATGAAATAATTGATTTAATTAAAAAACGGTCTAACATTTATTCAAAAGCTTTATATAAAATTGAATGTGATAACTTAACTAAAAAAGAAATTATTAAAAAAATTTTAAATATTTATGAAGGCCATTAAATTAAAGATAAATACTAAAACCCAAAAATATCCCATTATCATTGGTTCTAATTTAGTTTCAAATTTAGCAAATATTGCAAAAAATAATTCAATTAATTTTAAAAAATGCCTTATTATTATAGATAAAAATATATCAAAAAAAATTATCTCTAAAGTAAAAAAATCTTTAAGCAAAAAAAAACTCTATATTTATATTTTTAATGCAAATGAAAAAAATAAAAATCAAAATAGTGTTAATAAAATTTTAGATATTCTTTTAAAAGAAAACTTTTCTAGAGAAGACTGCCTAATCTCAATTGGTGGTGGAATTACAGGAGATATTAGTGGCTTCGCGGCAAGTTTATTTAAAAGAGGACTAAAATTTATAAATATACCAACAACCCTTTTATCGCAAGTAGACTCTTCAATTGGAGGAAAAACTGGAGTTAACACCAAATATGGAAAAAATTTAATTGGAAGTTTCTATCAACCTCATTTGGTTATTTCTGATATTCAATTTTTAAAAACACTTCCTAAGAGAGAAATTATATGTGGCTATGGCGAAATTTTAAAACATTCATTAATTGCTGATAAAAAAAATTTTAATTATTTAAATAGAAATAGTAAAAAAGTTTTAAGCCTTACTTCTCCGTTTATAGAAAAAACAATTTACGAAAGCTGTAAAATTAAAAAAAATGTTGTTGAAAAAGATGAAAAAGAAAAAGGACTTAGAAAAACTCTAAATTTTGGGCACACATTTGCACATGCATATGAAGCATCTTTAGGCTACTCTAAAAGACTAAACCACGGTGAGGCGGTAATACTTGGAATGAAAACTGCTTTAAATTTTAGTTTAAAGAATAATTTGCTTAAAAATAAAGAACATAATTTAATTATTAGCCATATAAATAATTTAAATTTACCCTCAAAAATAACTAAGTTTTTTAATTTAAAAGATTTAAGTAAAATTTTATCTTTTATGCTTAAAGATAAGAAAAATAATTCAGATAAAATTAGTTTAGTTTTATTAAAAAAAATTGGCTCACCATTAATCAATAAAGAATATAACAAAAAATTTTTAGCAAACTTTTTAAAAACGGAGTTAACTGATTAAAATTTGTATTGAGTGAATGAACATCTTTAATTCTTCATCTAAAATCTTATAAATTTTTTTACTACTCTCTATTCTATTCATTTTTTTTAATTCATTTGATTCAAGATGAATTTTTAAATGGAACTTCCCTTCTTGGTTTCCGGCATGGTTTTTATGTAGGAAAGATTTGTCCTCAATTCTTATACTTTGAATACTAATTTTTTCCTTAAGCTTTTTTTTTACAATTGCAATTAATTCATTTATATCCATAAATATTATTATATATCATGAAAAATATTTGTGACTGGAATAATTGTAATGAAATTGGTGAGTATAAAGCGCCAGTGGAAAAAGATAATAGCAAAAAATACAGAATGCTATGTCTGAAACATGTAAAAGAATTTAATAAGAATTGGAATTATTTTTCAGGTATGAATGATGACCAAGTTTTAAATTTTCTTAAATCGGATATGATTTGGCATAAACCTACTCAAAGCTTTAGTTCTTCAGATAATTTTTTTAAAGTTCTTTGGAACAACACTCTGAGAGATGAGCTAGATAAAAATAAAATTAATGGAGAATATGATCATATGCGTCAATTTAAATTCAATCATAAAGACATTAAAGCCTTTGGAATACTGGGTGTTTCAGTAGGTTTAAAGTGGAAAAAAATTCAGGATAAGTTCAAATTACTTGTCAAAAAATTTCACCCAGATATAAATGCCGGAAATAAAAAATATGAAGAAAAGCTAAAACTTATAACATTAGCTTATACACAACTTAAAAATACTTATAGAGAAAAAATTGACACCAAATCTTGACATGCAGCCGGATATAAAAGTTTCAATAAAGCAAACTTTTGGAATCGATTCTGAAATGGAAGTAGATGCATTTTCAAAAAAAAATGAATACGTCCCTGAAATTGATAAGACTTATAAATTTGATAGAGATACTACACTTGCAATAATCTCTGGTTTTGCTTTTAATAAAAGAGTTTTAGTGCAAGGGTACCATGGAACGGGAAAATCTACACATATAGAACAAATTGCAGCAAGATTAAACTGGCCTTGTATCAGGGTAAATTTAGATAGCCATGTAAGTAGAATAGATTTGATAGGAAAAGATGCCATCGTATTAAAAGATGGTAAACAAGTTACTCAATTTAATGAAGGTATTTTACCATGGTCTATTCAAAATCCAGTAGCACTAGTTTTTGATGAGTATGATGCAGGAAGACCAGACGTAATGTTTGTAATTCAAAGAGTTTTAGAAGCTGAGGGAAATTTTACACTTCTTGATAAAAATAAAGTTATAAAACAAAATAAATTTTTTAGATTATTTGCTACATCAAATACTGTTGGTTTAGGTGACACAACTGGTCTTTATCATGGGACACAACAAATAAACCAAGGGCAAATGGATAGATGGAATATTGTTACTACACTTAATTATCTTAGTCTTGATAGAGAACTAGATATTGTTTTGGCTAAAAATAAAAATCTTAATAATGCAAAAGGTAAAGAAAAAGTTGCTAATATGATAAAAGTAGCATCTTTAACTAGAAAAGGTTTTATTGCAGGAGATATTTCAACTGTCATGAGCCCAAGAACAGTTATGCATTGGGCGGAAAATTCTGAGATTTTTAAAGACACTGGTTATGCTTTTAGAGTAACTTTTTTAAATAAATGTGATGAAATTGAAAAAAATACTATTGCAGAATATTATCAAAGATGTTTTGGGGAAGAATTGCCAGAGTCGTTGATTAATATTCAGATTTAAATGAGTGATAAAATTACCAGGTTAAAAGAAAAATTTAGATTAGCATTAACCTCAACTGCCAAAGTAATTTCTGATGATTTTGAGGTAATAAAAAAAACTCCCGAAGAAAAAAAAAATAAAGATTTAAATTCAATTGAAATTAATGATTTAACAAATCCAAGCGATTTTATAAAATTAAGAGCTGAAACAGACTCTGCTGCTTTAAAAAAAAAATTTTCTAACGATCAAATTTACAGAAAAAATCTTCCATTAAATAATTCTTCTAGGTCACTATATAATATGGCTGAAAAAATAAGATATGAGGTTTTAGGTGGAAAAATGCTCAAAGGGATTGAAAAAAATTTTCAAGAAAATTACTTACAAATAATAAACAGCAAAAGAAAAGATCAATTAAAAACAAAGGAAGATGTGCCTGTAACAGAAGCATTTGAGCTATATATGCTTAAAAATTTCCACGAAATTCAATTGAGTCCTTTGGCAATAAAAATACTAAATTTTTGGGAACACGATTTTGATCAATCAATAGGTAAACATAAAAAATTTTTGCAAAATAACTTAGAAGATCAAAATAGCTATAGTTTAAAATTTTCTCAAATCTTAAATGAAATGGATATTTTCCAAAATGAAGAAAATGATGAAAAAAGAGAGGAAAATCAAGATCAAGGGCAGGATAATCCTTCAAATGATGATCAAGATAAAGACACCGAGGACAATAGAGATGAAAACAATGAAAATGAAACGCAAGCTTCATTAGATGCTGATTATAATGTTGATGAATTTAACCTAGACGAACAACTTTCGGATGTAGAGTCTGATGAACAAAGCTCAGAGCAAATAGTTCAAAAGAATATAGAAAATTTAAACTTAGATTACAAAATATTCACAACACAGTTCGATGAAGTGGTAAAAGCTGAAAATTTAGAAAATGCAGATGAAGCAGTAAAACTTCGAAGAACATTGGATCAGCAACTTATTGGCTTTCAAGATGTAATTACTAAGCTTGCAAATAAACTTCAAAGACAGCTGTTAGCTAAACAAAACAGAGCTTGGGAATTTGATTTAGAAGAAGGTTTACTTGATAGTTCAAAATTACCAAGAATTATAATGGATCCTTATAACTCTCTTTCTTTTAAAAAAGAAAAGGATTTGGATTTTAAAGATACAATTGTAACTTTGCTTATTGATAACTCAGGTTCGATGAGAGGAAGACCAATTACAATAGCAGCAATATGTGCAGATATCCTTTCAAGAACCTTAGAAAGATGTTCAGTTAAAGTAGAAATTTTAGGTTTTACGACTAAAAACTGGAAAGGCGGACAAAGTAGAGAACATTGGAATAAAAATTCAAAACCCAAAACACCTGGAAGATTGAATGATTTAAGACATATAATTTATAAAGGTGCTGATACTCACTGGAGACAAGCTAAAAATAATCTAGGTCTGATGCTTAAAGAGGGGTTGCTTAAAGAAAATATTGATGGAGAAGCTATTTCTTGGGCTTATAATAGAGTAAAAAAAAGGAAAGAGGAAAGAAAAATATTAATGGTTATTTCTGATGGAGCTCCAGTTGATGACTCTACACTTTCCGTAAACTCTGGTGATTTTTTAGAAAAACATTTAAAAAAAATGGTAAAATTTATTGAAAATAAAACTGAAATAGAAATTTTAGCAATTGGTATTGGTCACGATGTTTCGAGATATTACAACAGGGCTATTAAAATTACCGACGTAAATGAATTAGGCGATGTGATGATATCTCAACTAAGTTCTTTATTTGATGCAAAAAAAAAATTTCACTAAATATTAAATAAATCTCTATTATTCCATCTAATAATTACTTCAGCACCACTTCTTGTTTTTGAATTTCTACAATTAACAGATGCAAAATTTTTTTCTAAAAGAGTTTTTCCAATAAACAAACCAAGTCCTAGGCCTTTTTTAGATTTTTCTTGAGAACTTGAACTCAAATATGGTTCACCAATTTTTGATAAAACATCCTTAGGATAACCAACTCCATCGTCTTCAATTATGATTTCTGTAATTTCACTATCGCTTTTTAGGCTTATATAAACAGCGTCTTTAGAGAACTTATTAGCATTTCCAATAAAGTTCCTTAAACCATAAACTATCTCTATGGATTTAGTGATTTTTCTTCGATTTGAGTCTTGATCATAATTAAAAATAAATTTTTTTTTACTAATTTCCTTAAATGATGAAATAATTTCTGACAAATAATCTTTCATGGTAAGGTCCTTATCAATAAAATCATCTTCCTCAACAGGATTGATGGTTAAGCGCTTTAAAATTTCATTACATCTTTCTACTTGGCTAGATAATAACTCAATATCTTTTTCAAATTCTTTTTGTCCTCTAAATTGTTTTAACAAATCTTGAGTGATTATTTTGATTGTAGAAAGAGGAGTTCCCAAAGAGTGAGCTGCAGCAGCGGCTTGTCCTCCTAAGGACAAAAGTTCATGCTCAGTTGCCATTACTTCTTCCATCTTTGCTAAGGCTTCTTTTCTAAGGCGAGATTGTGTGCCAAATGTCATAGCAAAATAATTCAAAAA
>QBYI01000035.1 GCA_003282895.1 Pelagibacteraceae bacterium AG-325-F15 | reverse complement strand
ATTTTTTATACATTTCGATTTTGAAGCAAATCCACCACCTAACCAAGCATCAGATAAAACTACTACACCAGCATCAGTAATTATTCTTTTAATTTCGGTCATCATTGGACCTTTATTAAATCTTAATGCATGATCATGGTTTTTAACAGTTCCTGGCATTAGAGTTGCATCAAATTCTGGATGAAATTTGGATGCATAAGCTAAAGGGAATGCAGATATATCCAATTGACCTGTAGTCATTGGTTTCCACTGTTCTTTCGGTTTATATAAAGATTTTGCTGGATAAATTCTAATATCTATATCGACATTAGCTTTTTTAACTTCATCAGCAATTATTTGAACCATTTCATGTCTTGGGTCATAAGATCCATCAGCTCTTTGAGTTCCTGGCCATTGGTGACTTGCTTTTAAAGTAACTGCGTAAGCAGAACCAATCATTGTGAACGCCAAAACTAATGAAGTAAAATATAAAGATAATTTTTTAAACATTATTTTTCCTCTCAATTGTTATTTAATTCGTGCATTAAAATGAAGATGTTGATAAGAGTCAAGCCTGCATAATAACATTAAATTTTATGGATGGTCCTTTAAAAAACCTATTAGTAGTTGATTTAACAAGAGTATTAGTTGGCCCATACTGTACAATGATACTTTCTGATCTTGGTGCAAGAGTAATTAAAGTTGAGGCACCTGAAATTGGCGATGACTCAAGAAATTTTGGACCATTTATAGAAGATTATTCTGCTTACTTTATGTCCTTAAACAGAGGCAAAGAAAGTATAGCTCTAAATTTAAAAAATGATGATGATAAAAAAATATTTGAAAAAATTTTAGCCAAAGCAGATATTTTGGTTGAGAATTTTAAACCTGGCACGTTAGAAAAATGGGGATACGGATGGAAAGATGTTAGTAAGAAATATCCAAAATTAATTTATGCATCAGCTTCAGGTTTTGGTCAAACTGGACCTCTTAAAGAATTACCAGCTTACGATATGGTTGTACAAGGTATGGGTGGATTAATGAGTGTTACTGGACAACCGAATACCGAACCAACAAGAGTTGGTACATCAATAGGAGATATAACTGCAGGTTTGTTTACAGCAATTGGCATCAACGCGGCTTTATATGATAGACAAAAAACTGGCAAAGGAACATTTATTGATGTTTCAATGTTAGATTGCCAAATTGCTATATTAGAAAATGCAATAGCTAGATACTTAGCAAAAAATGAAATACCAGAGCCAATGGGATCAAGACATCCCTCCATTACTCCATTTGAGGCATTTAAAACAAAAGATAGTTATATAATTATTGCAGCAGGCAATGATAAATTATTTAAAAATTTATGTAATGTTTTACAAATTCAAGAAATTTCAACCGATGAAAGATTTTCTACTAATTCATTAAGAAGTGAAAATGTTGATCAACTAAAAAAGATAATAGAAGAAAAATTATCATTAAAAAAAACTGACGAGTGGGTTAAAGAAATGGAGCAATTAAAAATTCCTTGTGGACCAATTTTCAATATAAAACAAGCTGTTGAAAATCCTCAGATTCAAGAGAGAAATATGATTATAAGCTCATTTCATAAAAAAATTGGTGAATTCAAATCAGCAGGAAATCCAATAAAGATGTCTTCATATAAAGATGAAAAAACACGAGGTGATATTCCTGATCTTGATGAACATAGAGATAAAATTATTAAGGAATTTTGTTAAATTAAAATATGTTAGGAGTTAAATATGTTAGATAAAAGAAAATTTTATATCAATGGAAAATGGGTTGCACCCAGTAAACCTAACGATTTAGATGTAATTGATCCGTGCACAGAGGAGTCTGTTGCTGTAATTTCTTTAGGTTCAAAAGAAGATACTAATGCAGCTGTTAGTGCAGCAAAAACAGCTTTTGAAAGTTGGAAAGAAAGCTCAAAAGAGGAAAGAGTTGCTCTACTAGAAAAATTATTAAATATTTATAAAAAAAGATATAGTGAAATGGTTGATGCAATTTCACTCGAGATGGGAGCACCAACAGATTGGTCAAAAGATGTTCAAACTGCAAGTGGTCAAACTCATATAGAAGATTTTATTTTAAGATTAAAAGAATTTGAATTTGATAAAAAATTTAGCCCAGAGTCTAATAATCGCATTTGTTATGAGCCAATTGGAGTTTGTGGTTTAATTACTCCCTGGAATTGGCCAATTAATCAAATAGGTTTAAAAGTAGTACCTGCTTTTGCAACTGGTTGCACAATGATACTTAAACCATCTGAATTAGCACCATTATCAGCAATGTTGTTTGCTGAAATGATCGATGAAGCAGGATTTCCTCCAGGAGTATTTAATTTGGTAAATGGTGATGGAGCTGGCGTTGGAACAGATATTTCTAGCCATCCAGATATCAATTTAGTCTCCTTCACTGGTTCAACACGTGCTGGTAGACTAATTTCAAAAAATGCAGCAGAGACTATTAAAAGAGTTTGTTTAGAGTTAGGTGGTAAGGGTGGAAATATTGTATTTGCAGATTCTTATCCAAATGCAGTTAGAGATGGCATAAGAAATGTGATGAGTAACTCAGGACAATCTTGTGACGCTCCTACAAGAATGTTAGTTGAAAAATCTATCTATGAACGAGCTATTAAAGAAGCAGCAGATGAAGCTGATTTAATTAAAGTAGATCATGCATCTAAAAAAGGAGATCATATTGGTCCAGTAATTTCAAAGACTCAATATGATAAAATTGTAAATTTAATTCAAAGTGGAATTGACGAAGGCGCAACTTTAGCAGCAGGAGGCCCAGAATTACCAAATGGAATGAACAAAGGTTATTTTATTAAGCCTACAATTTTTACAGATGTAACTAATAATATGAGAATCGCTAAAGAGGAAATTTTTGGACCGGTATTATCCATTATTCCATTTGAAACTGAGGATGAAGCTATAAAAATTGTAAACGATACGGAGTATGGTCTTGGTAATTATCTTCAAACAGAAGATAAAGAGAAAGCAAAAAGAGTATCAAGAAAATTAAATGCGGGAATAATTTATGTCAATGGAATTGGTCCTGATGCAGGTACACCTTTTGGAGGATTTAAACAATCTGGAAACGGTCGTGAAGGTGGAGTTTGGGGTTTAGAAGAATATTTAGAAGTTAAAACGGTTACAGACTGGAAAGAATAAAATGATTGGTTACGTGATGGTTGGAACTAACGATCTTGGTAAATCAATTACTTTTTATGATGCCTTGCTAGAATTGTTGGCTCTTAAAAGAGTTGATACTACCAAGGATTATGCTGGATATGCTTCAAAGGATAATCCAGAAAATATTGAGTTTTATATTACAAAACCAGTGAATGGAGACAAAGCAAATTTTGGTAATGGTACACAAATATCTTTTATTACAGATCATAAAGATGTTGTTGAAAAGTTTCATAAGTTAGGAGTTGAATTAGGTGGCAAAAGTGAAGGGGCGCCTGGTGAAAGACCTGAGGGTTCAAAAGTATATTATTCTTATGTAAGAGATCTAGATGGAAATAAGATCTGTGTTTTTACAAACATCTAATTAAAGAATGGCATATAATTCAATTAAGCAAAGGTTAGAAAATAACGATACTATAATCTTAGATGGAGCAATAGGTGCTGAGCTTGAAAAAAAAGGAGCAAAAATGCATAAAGATTTATGGTGTGGCACCTGCTCTGTAGAAAGTCCAGATTTAGTTAAAAAAGTACACGAGGATTATATATTAGCTGGAGCTGATATAATCACCACAAACACTTATGCAACTACTCCTATCGCTATGAAGCAATATGGTTTTAAAGATCAAATAAATGAATTTAATAAAAAAAGTGTTCAACTAGCTAAAGAAGCAGCTAAAAATTCTAACAAAAAGGTTGCTATTGCAGGAAGTGTTTCAACATTTGGAAGCTTATATAAATATGGAGTTGAAGCTATGGTACCTGGGTTTAAGGAACAATTAAATATTTTATCAGGCGAAGGAGTAGATTTAATTATATTGGAAGCTATGTCATCACAAGCCGATATAGTTGAGACAATTGTTGAAAGCACAAAAGAAACAAAGTTGCCAGTATGGTTATCAATATCTTGTGTAATTGATGATCAAACAAATAAAGTAAAGCTTGGTTATAATGATACTTTGGACACTGATACAAATGTTTATGAAGACTTTGAAAAATCAATGGATAATTTTAGCAAATTACATAATGGACCTATTTTAATTGCTCATTCAGATATTAAAGTAACAGGTGAAGCAATTAAAATAGCTAGAAATAATTTTAATGGTGTATTGGGTGCATATCCTAATAGGGGTCATTATGAAAAACCTAACTGGAAATTTATCGATAATATTACTCCTAGTGAATATTTAGAAAATGCAAGATCATGGGTCAAAGATGGTGTAAATATTGTAGGTGGTTGTTGCGGCGTTGGAGTTGAAGAAATTAAGGCAATTTCCGTTTTGAAAAAAAATCAATATGCATAATAAAATAGATTTATTTAATCAGACTATAAATGAAATTGAAAAAATATGGTCTATAAATAAAAAGTTATCAGATTTTGTAAACTTTCCAAAAAATTTAGTTTTAAAAGAAAAAAGCAATAACAAAATAAATGTTACAAATATACTTTTGGATTGGAAATTAGAAGACAATCATAAATTCGAAAAATTACATAATTTGATTTCAAATTTGTCACCATTTGTAAGTTGGGATAATGGATATAATGAAAATGAAGTAGGTAAAGAATTTTTAAATAAATACGGTTTTTTTGAACTCATTGGACCTACTGGTCATTTTGAAACAACAGATATGGCATTATATGTAAATTTTTTAGATATGAATTCTCATTATCCTTGGCATAATCATGAATCAGAGGAACTTTACTTTATAGTTTCAGGTGAAGCAAAATTTGAAAAAGGAAATGAGGCTCCAGTAATTTTAAAGCCTGAGGATACTTGTTTTCACAAAAGCTACCAACCACATAGAATTACCACTACAAATAAAAAGATTTTATCTTTTGTGATTTGGAAAAATAAATTTGAAAATGTATCGAAAATAGTAGATCCTAAAGGACTTTAAAATGTCTTACAAAGATTTAAAAGAAGAGCTAAATCCAAGTCTTACAATCATAAGAGATAATAAGCCAAAATGGTATTTACCAGAGTCGCGAAGAGATGGTTATCGAAATTTACATAAAATAAATAGGTACGGTTTATTGTATCGATCTGATTTAGTTTTAAAATTAGAAAATAATTACAATCAAAAAATTAAAAATATTCCAGCTGTACAAAAAATGCTTAATCACAAATACTTTTGTTCATTATTAGTTGGAAAAGATCAGGATATACTTTTTGAGGAATATGCAGATGATTTTACTGATAAAACTCCTCAAACAATAATGTCTATTACTAAAATGTTTGTTAATTTATTTGTTGGAGAACTTGTCGAAAAAAAATTAATAGAATTAGATAAAAAAATTTCTGACTATCTTCCAGAGATCGGAACTGGTTATGCTTCAGCTACAGTTCAAGAAGTTTTAGATATGAATTTAGAAAACTCTTATAGTGAAGATTATACCGACCCCTATACTTCATCATTTTTACACGAGCCAGTTTGTGGATGGAGATTACCATCTAACTTAGAAGAAAAAATAGGACAAGAAGAGTTTTTAAATACAATTGAGTCTAACGAAGATAAAGATTTAAAAAATTCGACAGATTTATCTCATTATAAATCTGCAAATACAGATGTAATTGGTGTTTTAATAGAAAAAGTAAGTGGAAAAAAATTAAGTCAGTGGGTTTTGGAGGCTGTAGAAGCCGCAGGCTTAGAGGATGCTCTTTATATGGGTACTGATAGATTTAGTATGCCCTGGATATCTGGTGGTGGATGTTTAATTTCTAGAGATTTTTTAAGATATGGTCTTTTATTTTCAAGAAAAGGTCATGGTGTTGGTAAAAGAAAAGTTGGTTCAGAAAATTTTTTCGATGAAACACTAAAAAATAAAGGAACTAAATATATGGAATTATCTACAAATAAATATTTGTACTATTCGAACTCTACAATGAAATGTGGAGATTGGATTGGACATTCAGGTCTTGGAGGTCAATTTTTAGCAATAAATTTAAAAAATGGAATTGTGGCGTCATACTTTTCTGTAATTGAAACAGACTCTGGAACTGATGAAAATTATAAAAGAGATATGATTAATATGTTGGATGAAATAGTTAATAGCAATTTTTAAAAATTAACTTTGATTAATTTTATCAGCTATTAATATTTTTCTTTGCATCTCTCGAAGCACTGGTTTTTCAATAAGTTTACCATCTATTACTACCAAACCTGTGTCAGACTCACTGAATTGATCTACAATTTTTTTAGCTTTACTAATTTCTTCTTTAGATGGAGTAAAAATTTCATTTAAAATATTTATTTGTTTTGGATGAATGGACCCCTTTCCAGTAAAACCTAAGTCTCTAACAAGCTCAGCCTCTTTTTTCATTCCATTCATATCTTCTAAATCCAGATAAGGCACATCTATAACATCAATTCCAACACTGGCTCCTGCATGAACTAATTTAGATCTTGCATATAGCAAATTCTCATAACTATTTGGAACCCTTAGTTCTGCAGCCATATCGACCCCACCAAAATAAAGAGCAACTATTCTTTTACTGGAGTGAGCAATTTCATATATGTTTTGAAGTGCTTGATTTGTTTCCATTATCACATGAAGATCGGTATCTAAATTACAATCAGTCAAAAGATCGTCTATAAATTTTATCTCATCTGGAGTTTTAACTTTGGGTAACATTATTGCTTTAATTTTCAATTTGCTTGAAATAAAAGCCTCTAAATCTAATAGACCAAACTTAGTACGCTGACAATTAACTCTTACAACTAACTCCACTCCACTTTTTACTTCAAGTGTTTTAAGAGCTTCAATTGTATTTTTTCGAGCTTCGTCTTTATCTCTAATTGCTATTCCGTCCTCTAATTCAATACAAACCATGTCTGCACCTGAAGCAATAGCTTTTGGAAACATATCTGGATTAAGTCCTGGTGTGAAAATAAAACTACGTCTAACGCTTATTTTATCTGAATTCATTTTATTGTTATATCCTAAAATATTCTAAGTAATCAATTTTTTTTTGGAGCTAACACAACAGCTAAAATTCCTCCAACAACTATCATCGAACTACCAACAACTTCCCTCCAACCAAAAGGCTCATTTGTAAGAATACTAGAACTTATAACGCCTACAATTATTTCTGAAAGAAAAAGTATAGAACACAAACCTGCTCCAAGTTGACTTGGAGACCAAAGAATAACTATTCCTGTTGGAATAAAATAAAAAACAGAAATAATTAATAAAAAATATGCCATTGAAATAAATGATTGTATTGATGGCATTGGGCCAAGGTGTTCGGTTAAAGCAAAACCTGCAAAAATATTAAATATTGCTCCATAAAAAAAGAATGAAAAAATTAACGGAAACACACCATCAGTTTTAATTAATTCAAGTCTTATCAATCCACCAGCAAATATAGCCCCTCCAGCTAATGCCAACCAATCTCCTGAATTTTCTGGCAATGGAAAAACTGTTTGTTTACTGAAAACTATCCACAATCCTCCTAGGGCTAAAAGTAAAGTTAGTACTCTTTCGATACCAGGTCTTTTCTTTAAAAATAAAATTTCAAAAATTGTAGTCCAAATTGGCGTCATATAAAAAAGTATTAATGCACGAACAACATCTGTTAAAAGAAAGCTTAATGCATAACAGATAAAGCCGCCTCCAATTAAAAGTCCGGTAAGTGGCAATTCAAGACCTGACGATCTTCCCTTAAATTTTCTCCAAATTGAAATTGGTGATAAAATTAATACACCAATTATCATTTGTGCAATTGTGCCCCAACCTCCTGTAAGACCGCCCTCTTCTAAAATTCTTTGAGGCAACCAATAAATACCCCAAGCACCAGCTGAAACAGCTAGTGCAAATGCTATTTTGAAATGATGTGGGTGTCTCATGATTAATTAATAAAATTTGGTTTAATTTTACTACAATTAAATATCTCCTCATATTTTTTTGTGAATGCAAATAATCTTAAATCATCATATTTTTTAGCTATAATTTGCATACCCATTGGCATTTCATTTTCATTAAAACCAACTGGAACTGTTATTGTTGGTAAGTCTAATAAACTAGACATTATAAAAACCTCTATCCATCTATGATAAGTATCTAATTCATAATTATTTATCTTTTTTGGAAATTGTAAATTTTTATCAAATGGAAAAACTTGAGCAGAAGGTAAAACTAAAAAATCATACTCTTTAAAAATATCATCCACTTCTTTTGAACAATTATTTTTTTGCTTTAGTGCTTTATCAATTTCATCATCTTTAATATTTTCACCTTTTTTATATTCCCAAATAGCTTGAAAAGTCATCTCCTCTATATTTTTTATTTTCATGCTTTTGGTATCATCAAAAATACTTTTGGCTCTAAGTGTAGTCCAGCTATCCCACATTTCTGAGGAATTAATATTTGTTTTCAAAGTCTCTATAAATACATTGTGATTTTCTAATTCTTTTAATCTTGTTTCACACATGTCACATATTCCATTTTCAAACATATAATTTTTATTCATATCTTTTAACCAACCAATTTTAATATTTGAAAATTGTTTGTCTGTTATTTCACTCTCTTTGAATGAACCATTAACATCAATAGATAATGGATCTAAAGGATCACTTCCTACTACGCAGTCTAATAATATAGCCATTTCTTTTGGATTTTTTGCAAAACATCCAGGTGAAGTTAATATTGGAAAATTACTTATATTTTTCTCATTAGACCTATCAGTTGGAATTAATCCTGTCGTAGGTCTATATCCATAAATATTTGCAAAAGCCGCAGGTGCCCTACATGATCCCATCATATCGGTGCCATCAGCGAAAGGTAAAAGTTCTGCGGCAACGGCTGAACCAGCTCCACCACTTGATCCTGCTGCAGATTTATTTAAATCATAAGGATTTGATGTTGGTCCGAAGAGTCTGTTAGTGGTGTGTCCTCCTACCCCCAATTCAGCAGTATTAGTTTTACCAATTATGATTGCACCATTATTTTCTAAACGATCAACAATTAATGAATTTTTTTTTGCAATATTATTTTTAAAATTTGGAAAACCATAGGTCGATGGCATTCCCTCAATATCAAAAAGATCTTTGCAAGCTAAAGGTAATCCAAATAAAGGTTTAGACTTATTAATATCTTGATCTTTTAAATTTGCCTCATCTAATATTCTTTCTTCTTCTTTTAGTAAGACAATCGCATTTAATTTAGGATTATAGTTTTTTATTCGTCGCAGATAAAACTCTACTACTTCTTTTACTAAAACTTCCTTAGATTGTACTAATGAAATTATTTCTAAAATAGATTTATTCTCAAACATTCAATGAAACTTTTATCGAGCTTTTTTTATCGATGCTAGTGTCATTTCTTTAACTTCTTCTAAAGTTGCAATTTTTGGATTTGTTGCATATGCTTGATCTTTCATTGCTTTTTTTGCAATTCTTTCAACACAGTCCTCTGGTACTCCTATTTCACTTAAACTTTTTGGAATATTTAGTCTGTCGAGCATCTTTTCTATATTAGTAATAAATGCTTCAATTGAATGATCTTCAAATTGCATGGCTTCTGACATACGTTTAACTTTTTCATCCATGCCTGATAAGTTATACCTAAGTACTACTGGTAATATAATTGCATTAGTTAAACCATGTTGTGTATTGAATTCGGCTCCTACCATATGTGATATTGCATGAACTAAACCTAATCCTTTAAGGAAAGCTACTCCACCTAAATAAGAGCCAACATGCATACCACCTCTAGCTACTAAATTTTTAGGTTCTTCAACTGCAAGATAAAGTGATTTTGAAATTAAAGATAAACTTTCTATAGCAGATCCATCACATAATGGGTTAAATCCAGGAACACAATAACCCTCAATTGCATGAACCATTGCATCTACTCCTGTCCATGCGGTTAGAGAGGGAGGTAATCCTAAAGTTAATTCAGGATCGACAAGAGCTAAAACTGGTCTAGCATCTGGATGCCACATACAAAATTTCATTCCTTCTTTTAAATAAGTGACCATAGCTGTAATTTCAGTTTCTGCTCCTGTTCCCGCTGTTGTGGGAATAGTTATTATTTTCGGAAAAGGGTTATCTTTACTTATCTTTGGAGGAGTTAATTCAAATTCAAAATCTCTAAGTGGTATATCATTATTGGCAGTAAGACATATTAATTTACCTCCATCCATTGCACTTCCTCCACCAATTGCAATAATTGCATCATGGCTACCGTCTTTATATTTTTTACATCCAACAGAAATTTCATCTTCTCTTGGATTAGGAGATATATCAAAAAAAAGATCAGATTTTATATTAGCTTTTGATAAAAGCTCTTTTAATTCTTTAATAAAGTAAAGCTCAGTACTTCCTTTATCTGTAACTATTAAAGGATTTTTTATTCCAAATTTAGTACACTGTTCACCAATTTCTTTAAATCTTCCTGGACCATAGGCTGTATTAGTTGGAAAAGTCCAATCTTGGTTAGATAAGATATCAGATTCATTTAGTTTAAAATTATTCATTTTATTTGTAAGGTTTATACAATTTTGAAAAAATTAATACACGAAAATGTCATCTGAGAAAATTGATATTAAAAAAACTTATTTAGCAGTAACTACAATGCTAATGGCAATTTTATGTGTTGATTTATATATGGTTGTAATTAAATTTCTTGGAGACGAATATTCTGTTGTTCAATTAGCTGTTTTTAGAAATATTGCTGGAGTTATACCACTAGTTTTATTAATTTTATTTACTAAAGAACATTTAACAATCTTTAAAAATCTTAACAAAAAATTTGTAACTTTAAGTTTTTTAAGAGGCTTAGGATTTTTGGCTATGAATATTTTTGTCTTTATTTCGGTAATAAACCTTGAATTTGCAACAGCAATGACACTTACTTTTTCGTCTCCTTTTTTTATAGTAATTTTTTCAATTTTTTTTTTAAAAGATA
>QBYI01000034.1 GCA_003282895.1 Pelagibacteraceae bacterium AG-325-F15 | reverse complement strand
CGGTGCGGCTCCAGCAGAAGACAAAGATGATTTTACAATTATGCTTATGTCAGCTGGTGAGAAAAAAATTAACGTTATCAAAGAAGTTAGAGCAGCAACTTCATTAGGGTTGAAAGAAGCTAAAGATCTTGTAGAGGGAGCACCAAAAGAAGTTAAATCTGGTGTTAATAAAAAAGAAGCTGAAGAGATCAAAGCTAAGTTAGAAGCTGCGGGCGCTAAAGTAGAACTTAAATAAATTAATAAGAAAGAATTCGAATACTGATTATTTTTAATCAGTATTAATAAATATAAATGCAATTATCTTTTACTGAAAAGAAAAATATAAGAAAAAGTTTTGGTAAACTTAAAGAAAGTTTGTCTATTCCAAATCTTATTGAAGTACAAAAAAATTCTTACAAAGAATTAACAGAATTTTATTCTGAAGCAGAGCTTACAAAAGGTTTTGATAGAGTATTTAAAGGTATATTTCCTATTGAGGATTTAAACGATAAGGCAACATTAGAATATGTGTCTTATAGATTAGATAAGCCGAAATTTGATGTTGAAGAATGTATAACTAGAGGCTTAACTTATTCATCTGCACTTAAATGTACATTAAGATTAGTTGTCTATGAAATAGATCAAGAAAACAGTACTAAAGATATTTTGTCAGCAAAAGAGCAAGAAGTTTATATGGGTGAAGTTCCCATGATGACAAACAGTGGTACTTTTATAACTAATGGAGTTCAAAGAGTTGTAGTTAATCAAATGCACAGAAGTCCTGGTGTATTTTTTGATCATGATAAAGGAAAAACTCATGCAAGTGGTAAACTATTATTTAACTGTAGAGTAATTCCAAATAGAGGATCCTGGTTAGATTTTGAGTACGATGTAAAAGATTTTTTATATTTCAAGATTGACCGAAAAAAGAAAATTTTTGCTTCAACATTATTGTTAGCACTTGGATACTCAAAACCTGAGATTGCTGATGAGTTTTATGCAAATGAACAATATACTTTTGATCAAAAAACTAAAAAATGGAAAACTAAATTTAATCCCGAAAACTATAAAGCTAAAAATTTCTCTGAAGAGGTAATTGATGCTAAAACTGGAGAAGTTGTAATTAAATTAGGTGATAAAATTAACTTTTTATATGCAAAAAAATTAGCAAATGATGGTTTAAAAGATATTTTAGTTTCAAATGAATCTTTATTTGGAAAATTTTTACATAGAGATGTTAAGGTAAGCGAAGAAGAAGAAGGTGTATTTAAAATTGGAACTGAACTTAATGATACAATAATTCAACAAATTTTAGGTGCAGATATCCATTCATTACAAATATCAGTTACAAATTCTATTAATAAAGGCCCTTATTTATTAACTACAATTTTAAACGATAAAAATAACTCTAAAGATGAAGCTATTACTGAAATTTATAAAATGTTAAGACCAGGCGAGCCACCCACAATTGAAATAGCTACGCAGATATTTAACAATTTATTTTTTAGTTCTGACAGATACGACTTATCAGATGTTGGAAGAGTTAAAATGAACTCAAGATTAAATCAAGATTGTTCTGATAAAATAACTATTTTAAGAAATGACGATATTATTGCGATAGTCCATAAAATGCTAGATCTTAGAGATGGTAAAGATGATGTAGATGATATTGATCACCTTGGAAATAGAAGAGTTAGATCTGTAGGTGAATTAGTTGAAAATCAGGCGAGAATTGGCGTTTACAGAATGGAAAGAGCGATTAAAGAAAAAATGACAACCCTTGATGTTGAGTCAGCTATGCCTCAAGATTTAATCAATGCAAAACCATTAACTGTTTCATTAAAAGATTTTTTTGCAAGCTCACAACTTTCTCAATTTATGGATCAAACAAATCCATTATCTGAAATTACTCATAAAAGAAGAGTTTCAGCTCTAGGTCCTGGAGGACTTACTAGAGAAAGAGCTGGATTTGAAGTGCGTGACGTTCATCCAACTCACTATGGAAGGATTTGCCCGATTGAAACACCAGAAGGACCAAACATTGGTTTGATTAATAGTTTATCAACTTATGCTAAAATTAATAAGTATGGTTTCATTGAAAGCCCGTACAAAAAAGTCAAAGATGGTGTAGTTCAAGATAATGTTGTGTATTTATCTGCTATGGAAGAAACAAAGTTTACTATTGCTCAAGCAAATACAAAATTAGATAAAAATGGAAAAATTATTGAAGAATTAGTTTCTTGTAGACAAAATCTTAACTTTTTATTATCAAAACCAGATACGATCGATTATATCGATGTATCGCCAAAACAACTTGTTTCAGTTGCAGCATCATTAATTCCATTTTTAGAGAATGATGACGCTAACAGAGCTTTAATGGGATCAAATATGATGAGACAAGCTGTTCCTTTATTAAAACCTGAGTCACCACTAGTTGGAACTGGTATTGAAAGTGATGTAGCATTAGATTCTGGTGTAACTATAGTTTCTAAAAGAGATGGAATTGTAGATAAAATTGATGGTAAAAGAATTGTAATTAAAGCTACCGAAGAAACTGATTTTTCTAAATCAGGGGTAGATATTTACAATCTTCAAAAATTTAAAAGATCAAACCAGAACACTTGTATTAATCAAAAACCATTAGTCAGAGTAGGTGATAAAGTTAAATCTGGAGATATAATTGCGGATGGTCCATCAACAAAACTAGGTGAATTAGCTTTAGGTAAAAATGTTACAGTAGCATTTATGCCTTGGCAAGGATATAATTTTGAAGATTCTATTTTAATCTCTGAGAGATGTGTAACGGATGATGTGTTTACTTCAGTTCATATTGTTGAATATGAGATTATGGCTAGAGATACTAAGTTAGGTGAAGAAGACATAACAAGAGATATCCCAAATGTTAATGAAGAAGCTTTAAAAAATCTTGATGAATCAGGGATAGTTTATATTGGCGCAGAGGTTAATGCTGGGGATATTCTTGTAGGAAAAGTTACGCCAAAAGGTGACTCGGCTTCGGGTCCAGAAGAAAAATTATTAAGATCAATATTTGGTGAAAAAGCTATTGACGTTACAGATACGTCTTTAAGAATGTCAAGAGGTAGTAGTGGTACAGTTGTTGATGTAAGAGTTTTTAATAGACATGGCATAGAGAAAGATGAAAGATCTATTACTATTGAAAGAGCTGAAATAGATCAAGTTCAACAGGATAAAATAGTTGAGGAAGAAATTTTAGAGAGAAGTATAAAACAAAGAGCATCTCAATTTTTATCAGGATCGACTCTAACTAAAAAAGTTAGAGATTTATCAGAAGGTACAAAACTAGATTTTGAAATAATTGATAAACTAACAGTTAATGATTTATTTAAAATTACAGTTGGAAACGTAAATGATGAAGCAACACTTGCTCAACTTAAAGATCAATATAATAAAGCTAAACAAGATATCACAGAGAGATTTGAAGATAAGGTTTTAAAAATTAGAAGCGGAGATGATTTACTTCCAAGTGTAATGAAAATGGTAAAAGTTTTTGTTGCAATTAAAAGAAGGTTAAGACCAGGAGATAAAATGTCGGGAAGACATGGTAACAAAGGTGTAGTTAGTAAGATTGTACCTGTTGAAGATATGCCATATCGTGAGGATGGAAGACCTGTTGACATAGTACTAAATCCACTTGGAGTACCAAGTAGAATGAACGTTGGTCAAATTTTAGAGACACACTTAGGTTGGGCTTGTAAAGAATTTGGGGAGGAAGTTAAAAAACTTGTTAATGAGAATAATAAAAAAATTGAAAAGACAGAAAAAATATCAAAATTTTTAAAATCTGTTTATGGGGAAGAAATTTTTAATGAAAAAGTTGAAAAACTTAGTAAACCTGAATTTAAGGATTTATGTGAAAATTTACAAAACGGTATAGCTATTTCAACACCAGTATTTGATGGTGCAAAAGAAAAAAATGTCACAGATATGTTGGAATTAGCAAAACTACCTGGTTCGGGCCAAACATATTTATGGGATGGTAGAACGGGAGAAAAATTTGATAGACCAGTAACAGTTGGAATAATTTACATGTTAAAGCTTCATCATTTAGTAGAAGATAAAATCCATGCTAGATCAACAGGACCATATAGTTTGGTTACACAACAACCATTAGGTGGAAAAGCACAACTTGGCGGTCAAAGGTTTGGTGAAATGGAAGTATGGGCATTAGAAGCATATGGTGCATCTTATACACTTCAGGAAATTCTAACTGTTAAATCTGATGATGTTGCAGGTAGAGTTAAAGTTTATGAAACAATTGTAAAGGGTGAAGAAAACTTTGAGTCAGGAATACCAGAGTCATTTAACGTATTAGTTAAAGAGATAAAATCACTAGCATTAAACGTAGAGCTTAATTAAAATGAAAAAAGAATTAACAGATTTATTTAAAAATACCGAAATATCTGAGGCTCAAAACTTTAATAGTATAAAAATTTCACTAGCTAGTCCTGAAAAAATAAAATCTTGGACATTTGGAGAAATTAAGAAGCCAGAAACAATAAATTATAGAACATTCAGACCTGAAAAAGATGGTTTGTTCTGCGCAAGAATTTTTGGACCAATTAAAGATTATGAATGTTTATGTGGAAAATACAAACGAATGAAGTTTAGAGGAATTATCTGTGAAAAATGTGGAGTTGAAGTAACTAAATCAAACGTTCGTAGAGAAAGAATGGGGCACATTAATCTTGCTACACCTGTAGCTCATATTTGGTTTTTAAAATCTTTACCTAGTAGGATTGCTCTAGCTGTGGATATGAAACTTAAGGAGATTGAAAGAGTTTTATATTTTGAAAACTTTATTGTAATCGAGCCTGGTTTGACAGGATTACAAAAAAACCAACTTTTAAATGAGGAAGAATTAGCCAAATATCAAGATGAGTTCGGTGAAGAGTCGTTTACAGCAGGAATAGGTGCTGAAGCTGTTTTAGAAATGTTAAAGAATTTAGACTTAGAACTAGAAAGAAAAAATCTAGTAAGCTTTATTAAAGAGACAAAATCAAAAGTTAATGAAGAAAGAGCTATTAAAAGATTAAAACTATTAGAATCATTTATCGAAACAGGTCAAAAACCAGAGTGGATGATTTTAACAGTTGTACCCGTAATTCCACCTGAACTAAGACCTTTAGTTCCATTAGACGGCGGAAGATTTGCAACATCTGACCTTAATGATCTTTACAGAAGAGTAATTAATAGAAATAATAGATTGAAAAGGTTAATGGATCTTAAGGCTCCAGATATTATTGTTCGTAATGAAAAACGTATGCTCCAAGAGTCTGTGGACGCTTTATTTGATAATGGTAGAAGAGGTAGAGTAATAACTGGTACTGGCAAAAGACCTCTTAAGTCATTAGCAGAAATGCTCAAAGGTAAGCAAGGAAGATTTAGGCAAAATTTGTTAGGTAAAAGAGTAGATTATTCTGGAAGATCTGTAATAGTGGTAGGTCCTGATTTAAAACTTCATGAATGTGGATTACCAAAAAAAATGGCTCTTGAATTATTTAAACCATTTCTATACGCAAGATTAAATAAACTAGGGTTAGCTTCAACTATTAAACAAGCTAAAAAATTAGTCGAAAAAGAGACAAATGCAGTATGGGATGCACTAGAGTTAATAGTTAGAGAGCATCCTGTAATATTAAACAGAGCCCCGACACTTCACAGATTAGGAGTACAGGCTTTTGAACCAAAATTAATCGAAGGTGATGCCATTGAGCTACATCCATTAACTTGTGCAGCTTTTAATGCCGATTTTGATGGTGACCAAATGGCAGTTCATGTTCCTTTAAGTTTAGAAGCTCAACTAGAAGCTAGAATCTTAATGTTATCCACAAACAACATTTTGTCTCCGTCCAATGGAAAACCAATTATTGTTCCAAGTCAGGATATGATTTTGGGTATATATTATCTTTCTCAAGATCCTCTAACTGATAAACCAGCAGGATATTTTGTAGATGTAGATGCAATTGAATTTGCTTTAGCTTCAGGCCAAATAAAAGTTCATAGTACGATTATATCTAGAATTGAAACTGTAGATGAGAACGGAAATAAAAAATATGAAAAATATACATCTACTGCTGGAAGGTTCTTATTAGCCAACTTACTTCCAAAAAATGATAATATTAAATTTTCTCTGGTAGATAGATTGCTACCTAAAAAAGTTGTTTCAGAAATTATTGATGTAGTCTTTAGATTTTGTGGTCAAAAAACTACAGTTATATTTTGCGATAAGCTAAAAGACTTAGGTTTTAAACATGCATTTAAAGCTGGTATTTCTTTTGGAAAAGATGATCTTGTAATCCCAGCGAGCAAAACTCAACTGATCGATAATACTAAAAAGTTAATTGCTGATTATGAAACTCAATATGCAGAAGGTTTAATCACTAGAGGTGAAAAATACAATAAAGTTGTCGATGCTTGGTCCAAATGTACAGATAGTGTTGCAGGTGAAATGATGAAAGGTATTTCAGCCACTGAAAAAACAGAAGAAGGTTTAAAGATAAATTCAGTTTATATGATGGCTGACAGTGGGGCAAGAGGATCAGCAGCGCAGATGAAACAATTAGCAGGCATGAGAGGATTAATTGCCAAACCTTCAGGTGAGATTATTGAAAGTCCAATTATATCAAATTTTAAAGAAGGACTAACTGCATTAGAATATTTTAATTCTACACATGGAGCTAGAAAAGGTCTTGCTGATACAGCGCTTAAAACAGCTAGTTCTGGATATTTAACAAGAAGACTTTGTGATGTAGCTCAAGATTTAACTATTACTAAAATAAAATGTGATAATCCAGGTTTTATAGAGCTTTCAGAAATTTTAGAAGGTGGAAATGTTGTTGTTAGTTTGTCAGAAAGAGCTTTAGGCAGAGTTACAGCGGCTGACGTTAAAAATCCATTAACAGGGGAAGTTGTTGTTAAAAAATTAGAAATGATTGATGAAGCTGGTTGTGATCTAATAGATGCAGCAGGAGTTAAATCAATAAAAGTTTATTCAGTAATGACATGCAGTTCAAAAGAAGGTGTTTGTGCGACTTGTTATGGTAGAGATCTATCTAGAGGTAAAATGGTACATGTTGGTGAAGCAATAGGTATGATTTCAGCTCAATCAATTGGTGAACCTGGAACGCAGTTAACAATGAGAACGTTCCACGTAGGTGGAACAGCTTCAGTTAAACAAGAGTCACAAATTATAAGTAAAAGCGCAGGTACTCTTAAAATTATAAACTCTAATATTTTAGAAGACTCTAAGAAAAATTTAATTGTAATGGGTAGAAATACTCAGCTTTCAATTGAAGATGATAATGGAGTTCAAATAGCTGTGTATAAAGTAGCTTATGGATCAAAATTATTTTTTAATAATGGCGATAAGATTAAAGCAAATACTAAAATTTGTGAATGGGATCCTTATACAACACCAGTAATTGCGGAAAAAAGTGGTACAGCAAGTTTTGTTGATTTAATTGATGGTGTTTCAATTCAAGAAACTACGGATGATGCTACAGGTATATCGTCAAAATCTGTAATTGACTGGAGAGCTCAATCCAAAAGTACAGATTTAAAACCAAGAATTACTTTAAGAGATGATAAAGGAAATGTAATTAAAAAAGCTGATGATAACGAAGCAAGGTACTATCTAGTTCCAGATTCTATTCTATCCATTAAAGATGGACAAAAAGTTTTTGCTGGCGATGTAATAGCTAGGCTTCCTAAAGAAACTACAAAAACAAAAGATATTACTGGAGGTCTTCCAAGAGTAGCAGAATTATTTGAAGCAAGAAAAGCAAAAGATAGTGCTATTATTGCAGAAAACGATGGTCAAGTTGTGTTTGGAAAAGAAGTAAGAGGTAAGCAGAGAGTATCAATTGTCCCAGAAGATGGCGCAGAAGCCTCAAATTATCTAATTCCAAAAGGAAAACATATCAATTTTAACCCTGGCGAAAAAATTCAAAAAGGTGAGTATTTATTAGATGGACAACCATTGCCACATGATATTTTGAGAATATTAGGAATTAAAGAGTTGACTGAATATTTTGTTAATCAAGTTCAAGAAGTATATAGGCTACAAGGTGTAATTATTAATGATAAACATATTGAAACTATTTTAAGACAAATGCTAAAAAAAGTTGAAGTTAAAGTTTCAGGAGACTCTAATTATTTACCCGGTGAAGTGATAGATAGAATTAAATTTGATAATGCGAACGAAAAACTTGTTGCTGAAGGCAAAACTCCTGCAGTTGGGGAAAGAGTTTTAATGGGTATAACAAAAGCTTCTCTACAAACAGAGTCATTTATTTCAGCTGCTTCTTTTCAAGAAACAACAAGAGTTCTAACAGATGCTGCTATTAAAGGTAAAGTTGATCCATTAAACGGATTAAAGGAAAATGTTATTGTTGGTAGACTAGTTCCAGCTGGAACTGGAAACATAAAGAATAAATGGAATAAAAAAGCTCTTGAAGATGATAATAATTTTATAGCTGAACAAGATAAAATAGAGACAACAGAAGCTGCTGAAACACCAGCAAATTAGTCATAAATATCCCTTAATAATTGAAGTTTTAGTTTGACAAAGTCAGATTAATAAGTATTTTGGCGATGTTTTTGGTTGGAATGTAGTACCTATTAATAGTACTAAACGCTGCCACAAAATAACCTGTCAGTTATTTTCATCTAAAAATAAATTAATTAATTAGAAAATTTATGCCAACTATTAATCAGTTGTTAAGAAAAAAAAGAGTGAAACAAGTTTCGAGGAACAAAGTTCCTGCGTTACAAAAACAACCTTTAAAGAGAGGTGTTTGTGTAAAAGTTTATACAACAACACCAAAGAAACCCAACTCAGCTTTAAGAAAAGTTGCAAGAGTTAGACTTTCTAATGGCTTTGAAGTTACAGCTTATATTCCAGGAGAAGGACATAATTTACAAGAGCACTCTGTAGTTTTAATTAGAGGTGGAAGAGTTAAAGACTTACCTGGTGTTCGTTATCATATTTTAAGAGGTAACCTTGATACTCAAGGTGTTGCAAATAGAAAAAAGAGAAGATCTCTATATGGAACTAAAAAAGGTAAATAATGTCTAGAAAGAAAACTCAACCAAAAAAAAATGTTGTTCCTGATCCAAAATTTAATTCAACAGTAATTCCAAAATTAATAAATAATATTATGTATGATGGCAAAAGAGGGGTAGCTGCAAAGATAGTATATGATGCAATAGAAAAAATTAAAACAAAATCAAAAGATGAGCCAATAAATATTTTTAATGAAGCGATAAATAATATTAAACCAACTGTAGAAGTTCGATCTAGAAGGGTTGGTGGAGCAACTTACCAAGTACCTGTAGAAGTAAAAAGTAAAAGAGCTCAAGCTTTAGCAATTAGATGGTTAGTAGATTCTGCAAGAAAAAGAAAAGATAAACTTATGTCTGATAAAATATTTAATGAACTCTTTGATGCTTATGAAAAAAAAGGTGCTGCTGTAAAAAAAAGAGAGGATGTGCATAAAATGGCAGAGTCAAATAAAGCTTTTGCACATTTCAGGTGGTAAAAAATTATGGCTAGATCACATACATTAGAAAAATACAGAAATATTGGGATCATGGCTCATATTGATGCTGGTAAAACCACTACTACAGAAAGAGTTTTATATTACACTGGTAAAAGTCATAAGATTGGTGAAGTGCATGACGGCGCTGCAACAATGGATTGGATGGAACAGGAGCAAGAAAGAGGAATTACAATTACCTCAGCAGCTACGACTTGTTTTTGGAATGATCATAGAATTAATATAATCGATACTCCTGGTCACGTAGATTTTACAATTGAAGTAGAAAGATCCCTTAAGGTATTAGATGGAGCTGTAGCTGTTTTTGATGGTGTTGCAGGAGTTGAGCCGCAATCTGAAACAGTATGGAGACAAGCAGATAAATATAAAGTTCCAAGAATATGTTTTGTTAATAAATTAGACAGAACTGGTGCAGATTTTTTTAGATGTGTTGATATGATTAAAGATAGACTTGGAGCAAAACCATTAGCTTTACAAGTTCCTATTGGTATAGAAGCCTCATTAACCGGTGTTGTTGACTTAGTAAAAATGAAAGCTCAAGTATGGAAAAATGAAGCATTAGGAGCTGAGTGGGAATACAAAGATATTCCAGATGATTTAAAAGAAATTTCTCAAAAATATAGAACTGAATTAGTAGAAACAGCTGTTGAACAAGATGAAAATCTTATGGAAGCTTATTTGAATGGTGATGAAATTAAAGATGAAGATTTAATCAAATGCATTAGAAAAGGAACTTTAAATTTTAGTTTTGTTCCTGTTTTAACTGGTTCAGCATTTAAAAATAAAGGGGTTCAGCCATTATTAGATGCTGTTGTAAACTATTTACCAAGCCCAGTTGACATAGGATCTATCAATGGAACAAAATTAGGTACTGATGATGAAATTGAGATGAAATTTGAGGACAGTGCTCCTTTTTCAGCTTTAGCATTTAAAGTTGCAAATGACCCATTTGTTGGATCATTAACTTTCATAAGAGTTTATTCTGGAACAATTAAAACTGGAACAGCTGTATTTAATTCTTCAAAAGAAAAAGAGGAAAGAGTTGGAAGAATGTTATTAATGCACGCAAACTCACGTGAGGATATTAAAGAGGCTAACGCAGGTGATATTGTTGCTTTAGCTGGTTTAAAAAATACGATAACTGGTCATACTTTATGTGATAAAGACAATCCAGTTTTACTAGAACCTATGGAATTCCCAGAACCGGTAATTGAAATTGCTGTTGAACCAAAAACAAAAGCAGACCAAGAAAAAATGGGTGAAGCTTTAGGGAGACTTGCTGCAGAAGACCCCTCTTTCAGAGTTACATCAGACGAAGAGTCAGGTCAAACAATTATTAAAGGTATGGGTGAACTTCACTTAGATATTATTGTTGATAGAATGAAAAGAGAATTTAAAGTTGAAGCTAATGTTGGGGCTCCTCAAGTTGCGTATAGAGAAACATTAGAAAATGCATCGGAAGTGGAATACACACACAAGAAGCAAAGCGGTGGAGCTGGGCAATTTGCAAAAGTTAAATTATTAGTTGAACCTCAAGAGCCAGGTGCTGGACGATTAGTAGAGAGTAAAATTAAAGGTGGCGCTATTCCAAA
>QBYI01000033.1 GCA_003282895.1 Pelagibacteraceae bacterium AG-325-F15 | reverse complement strand
AGCCGGTGAAATGTTATCTCCGCCTGCACTTACAATGATATCTTTTTTTCTATCAGTTATTTTTAAATAACCATCATCTGGATCTATTTCTCCAATATCACCTGTATGAAGCCATCCATCAATGATGACTTTGTCTGTCTCTTCTTTTTTATTCCAATACCCTAGCATTACATTTTCACCTTTAACTAAAATTTCCCCATCATCAGCAATTTTTACTTGATTTCCTTTAAAAGGTGGCCCTACAGTTTCAACTTTTATCTTGTCTATGGGGTTACAACTTACTACTGGTGAGGTTTCTGTTAATCCATAACCTTGAAGAGTAGGCAGTCCTATAGAATTTAAAAATTCTCCTATTTCCTTATCTAGAGCGCCTCCACCAGAAACAAAAGCTTTTAGATTTCCACCAAACTGTTTTTTTATTTTTTTTCTTACTAAGGCTTCAACTATCAGATTCACAAATTTTTCCAAAATAGTCATTTTTTGGTTTAATAATTTTTTCTTACCTAATCGAACAGTTGCATCAATTAATTTTGCTTTAAAACCTGATTGTTTTTTTAAATTGATATTTATTTTGTTATAAAGATTTTGATAAAATCTTGGAACTGCTGTCATAATTGTAGGTTTTGCCTCAGATATATTTTCTAAAAGTTTTTCTATTTTTTCTGCATAAAATACTTTTGCTCCTACAGCGATCTGGACAAATTGTACACTGTGCTCGTAAGAATGAGAGAGTGGAAGCCAAGTTAAAAACACTGGCTTTGAGTCTATAAGTGGTTTTAAAATCTCAGATGCTCCTACAAGATTATTCAAAATTCCACCATGACTTAAGATTACACCTTTTGGGTTGCCCCCAGTTCCTGATGTATAAATTATACAGGCTGGTGAAGTTCTTTTTAATTTATTATTCTGTATTTTATCTTCATCGAATAAATTATTTTTTATTATCGTATTTAAATCTAAATATTTATTTTTATCTATTATGTTTAAGTCATTAGTTACTTTGTTAACTTCATCTAATGTTATTATTTTTTTTATAAATTTTTTTTCATTAATTGTATCATTCAATTTTTTAAGCATCTCATTACTAGAAACTATTACTAAACTAGGTTCACAATCTTCAATTAAATATTTATAATCCTCCTCAGTGTATGTTGTGTATGCAGGTACAGTAATTCCTCCTGACAACATAATTGCCAAATCAGAAATAAACCATTCTGGTCTATTTTCAGAAACCAAAAGGCATCTATCATCTTCCTTTATGTTTTCTTTAATTATTTTTGATAATTTTAAAATATTATTTTGTGTTTCTTCCCATGTATATGTTTTTTTATTTAATGGATTTAGCCATTCTAAAAAAATATCTTTTTTATTTTGCTTGTCTGCTTGAAAAGAAAATAATTCTATTAAGTTGTTTAAGTTGTCTAAATTCATTATCAGTGGTGGGCGAAGAGAGAATCGAACTCTCACTTCTTGCGAAACACGATTTTGAGTCGTGCGCGTCTACCAGTTCCGCCATTCGCCCTTAATATTTATTAAATTATATTTAAATAGTATAAGAACTAAATTTATATTAAAACCAAAAAATGTTTCAAAGACTTTATAAAAAATGTTTGAATTTAGCTGGACATAAAAATTCAAACTTTTATTTAGGTCTTGTATCTTTTATTGAAAGTTCATTTTTTCCTATACCACCGGATGTAATGATTATTCCAATGGTAATGGCTAAAAAAAAAGAATTTATAAAAATATTTTTAATAGCTTCTATATTTTCAGTTTTAGGAGGTATTTTAGGATATCTAATTGGCTACCTATTTTTTGATTTGGCAATGTATGTTATCGAATTTTATAATTATGAAGATAAAGTTGAAAATTTAAAATCAAGCTTGTCTAAAGGGAGTGGTTTCCTTGCATGGTTGAGTATACTTTTTTTAGCAGGCTTTTCACCTTTGCCATATAAAGCTTTTACAATTTCAAGTGGCTTAATTGCATTTAATTTACCTATTTTTATAATTGTCAGCTTGATTTCAAGATCCCTTAGATTTTTTATTGTTGCATTTCTATCCTATAAATTTGGAGAATTATTTGCTGAATATATGAACAAACATGGATCAAAATGGTTTACTGTCATAGGAATTTTAATAGTTATAATCTTTATATTTATATATTTATTTTTAAAACTTAATGGCTGAAAATAGTAAAAATTTATTAATAAAATTTATCTTCTTGATCAGTACTATTGCTTTAGCATCTGCATTCTTTATTGAATATAAATTGGGTCATCAGCCTTGTAATCTTTGTATTTTAGAACGAGTTCCATATCTGATAGCAATAATGTTAATCTTATTAAATTATAAATTTAATCATCTAGAAAAATTATTTTTAATCTTACTTACAACTGTGTTTTTTTTTGCAACTATTCTATCTTTATATCATTTAGGTATTGAACAAGGTTTTATTCAAGAATCAATGGTTTGTGATCTGAAAAATGGGTCAAATTTGTTGTCAAAAGAAGACATTTTAAAGCAATTACAAGAAAAAAGCGTTTCTTGCAAAGATGTAACATTTAAAATTTTTGGATTATCACTTACAACTTATAATATTTTAATATCTTTATTAATTACAATATACACGGCAAAGATTTATTTAGGTTATGACAAAAATTAATAGTAAAAGAGTTGAAGAATTCATTAGAGTTGATCATGCAGGTGAAAGAGGTGCAATCAAAATTTATGAAGGTCAATTACTTGCTTTAAATACTTTTATAAAAGATGACAGTTTAAAAAAGACCATTGAAGAAATGAAAGAACACGAAAAAGAACATTGTGAATTTTTTGAAAATGAAATTAAGAAAAGAAATATTCAACCAACAAAATTTTTGCCTCTATGGGATTTATTGGGAGTAGGGTTAGGATTTGGATCAACTTTATTAGGTAAAAAGGCTGCGATGCTTTGCACTGCTTCAGTAGAAGAAGTTATTGATAAACATTATCTAGACCAAATTAATCAACTCGGTAATGATGAAAAAAATCTTAAAAAAAAGATTATTAAGTTTAGAGAAGATGAAATACATCACAAGGATATTGCCTATGATAAAGGTGCAACAAAAAAAGGCGCCTACTCAATATTAGACAAAATAATTAAAACTGGCTCTAAAATTGCAATAAATATTTCTGAAAAAATTTAAGACTCTAACTCGACATCCCAGTACAAATAATCCATCCAACTTTTGTGTAAAAAATTTGGAGGAAAATTTTTGCCATTCTTATGTAAATCTTCAGTAGAAGGTCTGTATGGGTTCTGGTTAAGTTTCATTCCTGAAAATTTTAATAATTTTCCTCCTTTTTTAACGTTACAGGATGAACAAGCAGTTACTACATTATCCCAATTGGTTTCACCTCCTTTTGATCTTGGCAATAAATGATCAAAAGTTAACTCTTCATTGCTACCACAATATTGACACGAAAATTTATCTCTTAAAAAAACATTAAACCTTGTAAAACTAGGTTTAGTCAATGGAACGATATAATCTTTCAATGCAATTACGCTAGGCAATTGCATATTAAATGAAGGACTTCTTATTATTCTATCATAGTTGCTTACAATTATAACTCTATCTAAAAAAACAGACTTAACAGTGTCTTGCCATGACCATAAAGATAAAGGATAGTAACTTAATGGTCTATAATCAGCATTAAGCACTAATGCTGGACATTTTTCTAACGAAACATTTTGTTCGATAAAATTATTCATTAAGTATTTTTAACTTACTTAAACAATTTTATCAATATTAAGGAATACTAAATCTTTTTTAAAATATAATTAAGAGCTGTACTTGAGGCCTCTATAGGAATATGATGATCACAATCTTTAATCAAAAAAGTTTTTACTTCAATACTGTTTCTAATTAAGAAATCTTTTGCTTCTAATAGATGTGTTGAAGGTACCACTTGATCTGTATCACCATGAATTAATAAGGTATCTGTATGGTTTTTAATTCTTAACTTTAAATTATTTTTATCAATTATTTTTCCAGAAAAACCAATTATGCATAAATATTCTTCTTCTGAAGTTAAACCAACATTAAGTGACATCATGCAGCCCTGACTAAAACCTGATAGACATATTTTGTCATTTGATAAATTAAATTCTTTTTTAATTTCATCGACAAACTGTTTAATTTTTTCCTCAGCTTTCAATGATTGCTCAAGTATGTAATTAGAGTCTTCTTTGGTGAGATCAAACCATTGGTATCCTGATGGATTTATAGGGCAAGTTTCATGCCCATTAGGACAAATAAAAACTGTGTTAGGCAAATGTCTTTTCCAATTTAAGGTCAACATACTAATATCATTGCCATCTCCACCATAACCATGAAGCAAAATAATAGCATTTTTAATTTTAGCTCCTTCTTCTGGCTTAATTATTATTGAATCTAGGCAAAATGTCATAGTTGATTAATTATGTTTTTTATTTTTAAAAACAATTTACAATAATTATATGCTTTCAGGAATATTTGTTAAAATCTTATCTATAGTTCTTTTATTAGCAGTAGGAATAGTTTTAGTATTAGGAATTGGAACTCTTTTTAAAGGAGGAGAAACCAGTAAAAAATATTCAAATAAATTAATGCAACTAAGAGTTCTTCTTCAATTTATAGCCATACTTGTTCTCGTAGGGTTTGCTTATTTTTTTAAAAACTAATTATAGCCTTTTAACCAACCTATAAAGTTTTCATCATCAAAATCTATTGATCCAATTATTCTTGCAAATTCTTTTCCCTCTTTGTCAATAAGGATTGATGTTGGAACTCCACGTAAGCCAAATGTTTTTGCAAGTGTGATTGGGGCATCAAAATATGGTTCAAGATTTTTTATATTTAACTCTTTAAAAAAACTATCAATTTTTTTCATACTTTCTTTGGATATATTAATTACAAAAACTTTTAAATTGTTCAAATCTGTATTAATTTGTAGCCTATCTAAAGATGGCATTTCTTCTTTACACGGCTCACACCAGGTAGCCCAAAAATTTAATAAGATTAAATTCCCATTCAATTCACTTATATGTATTTTTCCATCTTTTTTGTCTAAAAAAATAACGTTATCATAGACTTTTGGATCTTTATGAATGACAACATTTTTTATTTCGGATACATCATTGGCAAAGACATTGGTTGTCAAAAAAATAAATAATATTAAAAATCTCATGTTAAATAGTTATAATTAAATACCATGGTAAAAAATAAAAACAACCAAGCAATATGGAATACGCGTATCAAGAAGAGCGCATCAAGCTTATTTCAAAAAGTTGGTAATTCAATTGATATTGATAAGAGACTTTATAAAGAGGATATTAAAGGGTCAATTGCTCATGTTGAGATGTTATTTAAACAAAAAATTATTTCTTTTAAAATTAAAAATAAAATTATTTATGGGCTTACAAAAATTGAGAAAGAAATTTCAAAAAAAAAATTTGAGTTCAATAAAAAATATGAAGATATTCATATGAATATAGAGAAAAGACTTTTTCAAATAATAGGTGAAGAAGCAGGTTACATTCACACAGCAAGATCTAGAAATGATCAAGTAATTACCGACTTTAAAATTTGGGTGAGAACTTCAACCAAAGAGATTAATATTACAATAGATAAAGTTATTAAAAGCACTTTAAAATTAGCAGAGAAAAATATAGACACCATCATGCCTGGTTTTACTCATCTTAAAAATGCACAGGCTATATCTTTTGCCCACTACCTTATGGCTTATGTCGAGATGTTTAACAGAGATAAAAAAAGATTTACTAATAATTTAGAAAGTTTAGATGAAAATCCTTTGGGCGTTGCTGCACTAACAGGAACTTCTTTCAATATTGACAGAAATTATACAAGTAAAAAACTAGGATTTAAAAAACCAACAAATAATTCAATTGACACTGTATCAGATAGAGATTTTGTTTTAGATTTTTTATATAGTGTTTCTGTATGTTCAATGCATATTTCAAGAATAGCTGAAGAGCTTATTATTTGGAGTTCAGATGGTTTCAATTTGATTCATCTTTCAGATAAAGTTGTAACTGGCTCATCAATAATGCCTCAAAAAAAGAATCCAGATTTGTTGGAATATTTAAGAGGAAAATCTGGAAGTAGTTATGGTAATTTGTTTTCAATGCTTACTATTCTAAAAGGTCTTCCGCTATCTTACTTTAAAGATCTTCAGGATGATAAAGAAATTGTTTTTAAATCAAATGATACTTTAATTAACTGTCTTAATATTTTTGATGAGGTACTTAAAAACACTACTCCTAATAAAAAAAAGATGCTTGAACTTGCAAGCTCTGGGTATATCACAGCAACTGACTTAGCGGATTATCTTGTTAGAAATCATTCAATGTCTTTTAGAAAAGCTTATCAAAAAACAGCAGCCATAGTTAATTTAGCCGAGAAAAAGAAAAAGAAACTAGAAGAATTAAGCATAGAGGAATTAAAAAAAATCGAATCAAAGTTAACAAATGATGTTTTAAAAGTGTTTGATTTGAAGAATTCTGTTAATTCAAAAAAATCTTACGGAGGAACATCTTTTGATAATATTAAAAAAATGATATTAAAATATAAAAAACATTAATGATTAAAAAAATAAGCTTAATTTTTTTGTGTTGCTGCTTAGTTGCTTCTTGCGGAAAAAAAGGCGATCCTGAATACAAGGAGCCAGAAAAAATAACTAAATTTAATTTTATCCTTATTAGTAAGGTTTAATGAAATACATTAATAACAAACTTAAAATTGAAAAGGTTGATATCGAAGATATAGCAAAAAAATATGGTACACCAATTTATTGTTATTCTTATGATAGATTAAAAAAAAATATTAAAAATTTTCAAAAGAATTTTAAATCCTTTTCTCCATTAATTTGTTTTGCTGTTAAATCTAACACTAATGTCAATCTTATAAGGGAAATAAAAAAGTTTGGGCTTGGAGCAGATGTAGTATCAAAAGGAGAACTTATGATGGCTTTAAAGGCTGGTGTAAAACCAAAAAAAATTGTTTTTTCAGGAGTTGGTAAAACATCTGAAGAAATAAATTTTGCAGTAGAAAAAAAAATATTATTAATTAATGCTGAGTCTGAAAGCGAAATAAGAGAAATTAATAGAGTTGCAAAAATAAAAAAAAGAAAAGTAAATATTGGTATTAGGTTAAATCCAAATACAGATGCAAAAACTTTAAGTCAAATTTCAACTGGGAAAAAAGAAAATAAATTTGGAATAAATGAAAAAACATTTTTTAAACTAGTTAAATTTTGTGAAAATTCAAAACATATCGATCTTAAATGTCTTAGTGTTCATATCGGAAGTCAAATTTTAGATTACAAGCCTTATGAAAAAATGCTTAAAGTAGTTGATAGGATAATAAATAAAATTAATCATAAATTTGAATTTATTGATTTGGGTGGTGGCATGGGAATTTCATACAAATACGATGATAAAAAACTTAATTATACAAAATACGATGAAATAATAAGAAAATTTTTAAAAAAGCATAAATCTAAAATTATATTTGAACCAGGAAGATCAATAATAGGAGATACTGGAACTCTTATTTCTAAAATAATTTACATCAAAAAAAATGATTCAAAAAATTTTATAATTTTAGACGCGGCTATGAATGATTTAATAAGACCAGCTTTGTACGGAGCGCATCATAAAATTCTACCCTCTACAAAAAGTAGAAAAAAATCAAATAAAACTTACGAATTTGTTGGACCAATATGCGAAAGTACAGATAAATTTAATACTTTGAAAAATTTTCAAGAATTAAAAGAAAAAGATTTAATCGTAATATGTGATGTTGGAGCTTATGGAATGTCACTTAGCTCTAATTACAATGTTAGATTAAAACCATCAGAAATATTGATTAAAAGATCACAAATTAAAGTTATAAGAAAAAAACAAAAGTACAAAGACTTGATATAGCTTTTGATACTAATGATTAGAAACTTTATATTTTCAATTTTTTTCTTTTTAGGAATAATTCTGATTTCATTAATTTTCTTACCTGCACTTTTCTTACCTCAGAAAGTTGTTTTATTAGGTGGAAAACTTATGGGATATTGGACTGAATTATGTTTAAAAGTTTTTTTATCAACAAATATTATAATCAAAGGTAAAGATAATATTATTGTTAGTGAAAAGTTTTTTATTGTTGCATCTCATCAATCAATGTTTGAAACATTTTATCTCCAAACAATTTTCAATTCTCCAGTCTTTATCCTAAAAAAAGAATTATTATTAATTCCTATTTTTGGTTGGTATTTAAAAAAAATTGGATCTATTTCAATTAAAAGGAATAAAATTACTAAGGATAATTTGAGATTCTATGAGGATATTACTAAAATCATTTCTAGTTCAGAAAGACCACTAATAATATTTCCTCAAGGTACAAGAGTTTTGCCTAACGAAAGACCACCTTTTAAAAAAGGTGCTTCCAGAATTTATGATGAATTAAAAATTCCGTGCCAACCTGTTGCTATTAACTCTGGTTATGTTTGGCCAAAAGGAGGTCCAAAATCAAGTCATAAAACAATTACTATCTCAATACTAAAACCTGTAGCTACTGGTCTTTCAAGAGAAGAATTTATAAATAATTTAGAAAAGAATATATATGCAGAACTAGATTTGCTTAACTAGCCCTTCATTGGCATTATTACAAATATACTGTCAAAATCACCTGGATCTTTTATTAACGCTGGTGAGCCAGTATCATTTAAAAATATCTCAACTCTATCTCCATCTAATTGTGATGTCGCGTCAATTAAATATCTTGAGTTAAAACTTATCTCTAAATCATGATCAAACTTTACATTTAAAGTTTCCTTACCATCTCCACTGTTTGTATTATTAACTGATAGATCTAAAGTATCTTTTGATAAATTAAATTTTACTCCATCTTTTTTATCTAGAGAAACAGACGCAACTCTATCAACTGAATTTAGAAATAATTTTAGATCTACTTCTAATTTTTTTTGGTTATTTTTTGGTATTACTTGAATATAGTTTGGAAATTTACCATCAATCAATTTAGAAATTAAAATACTGTTATTTAACTCAAATTTAATTTTTGATTTAAGATTAGAAACTTTCACATCACCATCATAGCTATCCAATAATGAACATAACTGAAAGATTGTTTTTTTTGGAAGTATAATTGGTTCAAAATCAATTTTTTGATCTAATCTAATTTTTGAAATTGACATACGGTGACTATCTGTTGCAACAGCTGTTAAATAGTTTTTATCTTCGACTTCGGTTTGATGAAAATATATACCGCTTAAATAATGTCTTGTTTCATCATTTGAAACAGAAAATTTACATTTATTCAATAGTTTTAAAAGTTGTTTTGATTTTATAACAAATTCATTTTGATTAAAATTTTCATCCGTCAATGGAAATTCTGTGGCACTGATACAATTTAAATTAAATATAGACTTTTCTGACTCTACTTGTAATTTGCTAATATCTGTTAAAGATAGATTAATTTTTTTTCCTGAAGAAAACTTCCTAACAATATCATACATAATTGAAGATGTTGTTGTAGTTTTTCCTTCTTCCAATACTTCAATGTTATTTAACTGATGAACAAATATTAAGTCTAAATCTGTTGCTGTGATTGTTAATTTTGAATTACTAACATCTAATAAAATATTAGATAAAATCGGTAGAGTACTTCTTTTTTCGATAACTCCCTGACAAAAATTTAAAGCTTGTTGAAGGTCTTGTTGATTAACGTTAAATTTCATTATCTTTATTATTGTATAGTATCTGATTTTTTAGCTTATTGATATTATCAACCATCTCAGGATCTTTTTCCCTTATTTTTTCTATAGTTTTTACTGAATGGATTATTGTTGTATGATCTCTATTAGAAAATTCTCTGCCTATTTCAGGTAAAGATTTTGATGTTAAAATTTTTGTCAAATAAATAGCTGTTTGTCTTGGTCTTACCAAATATCTTGATCTTCGTGATGATAACATCTCGTTTTTACTAATCTTGAAAAACTTACAAACGGTTGTTTGAATTAAATCAATTGTTACCTTATTTTCAGCTAGATTTAATAAATCTTTTAAAATGACCTTTGTTTCAGATAAATTTGGGGCTTTATTATATATTCTTGAAAATGAAACTACTCTATTTATTGCACCAACAAGTTCTCTGATACTTGCTGAAATTTCAGTACTGATAAAGTCTTGTATATCTTTAGAAACTTGAAGCTGGTCTGAATACAAAATATTTAATTCTTCAGTTTTCTTTTCAACAATTTTTTTTCTAAGTTCAAGGTCAGGTTTTTGAATATCAACCACTAAACCACCGGAAAATCTAGACTTAATTCTATCTTGAATTCTTGAAAGTTTATTTGGAGCTCTATCAGCTGAAACAATAATTTTTGACCCTTTGTCTAACAATGCATTAAATGTATGAAAAAATTCTTCCTGCATAGCTTCCTTGCCACTAATAAATTGAATATCATCAATTAACAAAATATCTGTATTTCTAAAATATTCTTTGAACTTAACCATATCATTTGCTTTTATTGATTTAACGAATTGATACATAAAACGTTCTGCAGATATAAACATCACTTTATAATTATCTTTTAACTCTAAACCAATAGAGTTTAAAAGATGGGTTTTTCCCATACCAACACCCCCATAGATATAAAGTGGATTATAATGAGATGTGTTTTCAGAAACTTTTAAAGATGCTTCGTAAGCCAGTTTATTGCTATTGCCTATTATAAAATTATCAAACCTCTTATTAGGATCAATTCTATTATACTGGAGATATGAGTCTTTAATAAAAGAAACATTCTCATTTCTTTCTACAGGTTTTTTTATAACTTCATTTAACTTTTGCGATTTATCTTGATCATCTATTTTAAATTCAATTCTAATAATATCTTTTTTATATAATCGAATAATTTGTAAAATTTGATCTAAATATCTAGACGTAATCCAATCTCGAATAAATCTAGTTGGGACTGATAACAAAAGATAATTATTAAATTCATCTACAAATGTAATTTTTTTAAGCCAACTTTCATAAATGTCTAGACCCAGCTTACTTTTCATCTCGTTTTGAACTAACTTCCAGTCAAAACTTTCAGGGTTTAAATTATTAATATTTGTAGGTTTATTCATAACTTGTAGAGAGATCTCAGTTAGAACTAATTAAAAAAA
>QBYI01000032.1 GCA_003282895.1 Pelagibacteraceae bacterium AG-325-F15 | reverse complement strand
AGTTTTAAGTCCTGCAAAAGATAAGTTGCAACCTCCTTTATTAAAAATTGGTTTTGGTAAGTCATATTTATTTGAATTACCTTTTTCAGCCATGATTTCTATCTGTGGTCCACCTGGAAACTCAACTCCTAAAAGTTTTGCAGTTTTATCAAATGCCTCACCAAGAGCATCATCAATAGTTGTCCCTAATCTTTTGTATTTACCAAGATCTTGAACATTTAAAAATTGTGAGTGACCACCAGAAATTAATAAAAACAAATATGGATAGTTTAATTTTGAATTAAGTTTTGGACTTAATGCATGACCTTCTAGATGATTGACTGCAATGAAGGGTTTATTTAACGCACTAGCAAAAGCTTTTCCAAAACTTAAACCAACTGATAAACAAACTATTAACCCTGGACCAGCTGTTGAAGCTACAGCATCAATTTCTTCAATCTTTCTTCCACTGTCATCAATTGCTTTTTGAACAATCCAATCTATCTTTTCCATATGTGATCGAGCCGCAAGTTCCGGAACTACGCCCCCAAATTCTTTATGGATCTCAACTTGACTAGAAATAATATTTGATAAAACTACAGGAATTCCTTGTTCATTTTCAGTTATTAGAGATGCTGCTGTCTCGTCACAACTCGACTCTATTCCCAAAATTAAGGGTTTTTTACTCATTCAATTAGATTTTATTAATTGTAGAATCTGAATACAAGTAAGAAATAAATTTATTTATGAATAAAAAAATAACCATTGGTTCAAGAGGTAGTAAGTTGGCTTTAATTTATGCACAAAAAGCTAAAGATAAAATTTTACAAAAAACAAATTTAAAAGATGAAGATATTATGATTAGAGAAATAATTACAAAAGGTGATCAATTTCAGGATATGAGATTATCTGAAGTAGGTGGAAAAGGTCTATTTTCAACAAATATAGAAAAAGAACTTCAAGATAAAAAAATTGATATTGCTGTTCATGCACTTAAAGATATGCCAGCAATTGAGACAGTGGGTTTAAGAACCAACACTTTTCTAAAAAGAAACGACCCAAGAGAAATTTTAATTACACAAAGTGGAAAAAAACTTAACGAATTAAAAATTAATTCAATAATAGGAACTTCATCTTATAGAAGAGAATTTCAAATAAAAAAAATTAGATCAGATCTTAATTGCAAACTTATTAGAGGTAATGTGGATACGAGAATTAAAAAACTTAATGATGGTTTATATGATGCTATAATATTGTCTTATGCAGGAATTAAGTCTTTAGAAATTGAGGATAAAATTTCAGAAATATTTTCGACTGAGGAAATAATCCCAAGTGCAGGACAGGGTATTATCGCTCTCCAGTGTCGAAATAACGATATCGAAATTATCTCGGTTTTAGATGCAATTAATGATAAAGAAACTGCTTTAAGGGCTCATGCTGAGAGAAATGTTTTAAAAGTTTTAGAGGGTGATTGTGAAACAGCTATTGGAACACATGCCACTATTGAAGGAGATCAAATTACTCTTCAAGCTGAACTTTTTTCTTTAGATGGAAAACAAAGATTCTTTGAAAAAAAATCATCAAAAATAAATAATGCAAGGGAACTTGGTAAAGAACTTGGCAAAATATTGAAAACAAAATCAAATAATTCTTATAAAAGATAATATGCATATTTTATTAACAAGACCGTTAGAAGATTGTTCAGAAATGATATTAAAATTTAAATCTTTAGGTCATCTAGTATCACATCTACCTTTGTTAGTAGTTGAAAAAGTAAATTATGACTCAGCAAACTTCTCAAGTTTTGGAGGCATTATATTTACAAGTGCTAATGCTATTAAATTTTTAGATCTAAAAAGTATTGATAAAAAAATTTTATGTTTTTGTGTAGGAGAAGCTACAGAAAAAACAGCCAGAAAAAATGGATTTCAGAATGTGATTGCTGCTGAGGGTAACGTTGAAAATTTAAAAGAATTAATATTACAAAATTTTGATAAAAAAGATGGAAGCTTGATTTATATAAGTGGTGAAACAGTTTCTACTGATCTTGATCAACAATTATTGAAAGTAGGGTACAATGTAAGAAGAATTGTTAATTATCGTACTTCGCATAATAAAAATTTTAATAGGGAATTTGTTACAGAATTGAAGCAAAAAATGCCTGATATTGTTTATGTTTATTCTCAAAATAGTGCTGCAAGCTTCTTAAATTACATTAAGTTACAGCAATTAGAAAGCTTGTGGATGAATACAAATTTAATGTGTATCGGGGAAAAAACCTCATCAATATTGAATGAAATTAAATGGAAGAAAATTTTTCTTTTTAATCCTGGAGAAGAGGAGTTTTTGTTATATAAAATTTAGCTATGGGAATAATAAATAATTTTTCAGATATATTTTTATCAGTTTGGAATAAAGGAATACTAGGTGTTGATTTTTTTCAAATATTAATTGGGATTGGAATTTTTTTTATTTTCTTAATTTTCAGAGGGTTAATAAGTAAGCTTATTATAAAAAAACTAGAGATAATTTCTAATAGAACAACTAATAAATTAGATGATACTTTTGTTCGTGCTTTAGAAGGTCCAGCAAGATTTTTACCAATAGTTCTTGGTTTTTTTATTGCAAGTTATTATATGACATTTTCTATCGAAAGTCGTGAATTTATAGATACTATAAATAGAACATTAATCACAATTTTAATTTTTTGGGTAATTCATCAAATCATTGAACCAATTTCCTATATTTTAAGTGGATTAGATAAACTTTTAACAAGAGAGTTAATTGGATGGATTATTAAATCTTTAAAAATTCTGATTTTCATTTTAGGGCTTGCTGCAGTACTTGAATTGTGGGGAATAAAAATTGGTCCAATTATTGCTGGGCTTGGATTGTTTGGTGTTGCTGTTGCGTTGGGTGCACAAGATTTATTTAAAAATTTAATCTCTGGAATTTTAGTACTAGTTGAAAAAAGATTTAAAATAGGTGATTGGATTGCTGTAGAAGGAATCATAGAGGGTATTGTTGAGAAAATTGGTTTTAGATCAACCACAATTAGAAAATTTGATAAATCACTTGCAATTATTCCAAATTTTCAATTTGCCGAAAATGCTGTTGTTAATGTAAGCGAAACTTCTAATTGGTTAATAAGTTGGATTATCACTCTTCAATATGACACAACAGTAGACCAGCTAAAAACTATTAGAAACGAAATTGAGACATATATTAATAACAACGAAGACTTTGATGTGAATGTTGGGGTGGCAGTTAGAATTGATAAATTTTCTGATAGTTCAATTGATATGTATGTTCGTTGTTTTACAAAAACTGATAGCTGGAATGAAATGCTTTCGGTTAAAGAAAGACTTGCAATTGAAATTAAGCAAATAGTAGAACATAATAAAGCTGCTTTTGCCTTTCCAAGTCAATCGATCTATGTCGAAAAAAAATGATCGCAATTTTTTATTTAGTTTTACAAGTTTTAAAACTTTATTCTTATGTGGTTATTGCAAATGTAATAATAAGTTGGTTAATAGCCTTTAATGTTTTAAATACACAAAATAGATTTGTTTATTCAATTTTAGAACTTACATATCGATTAACAGACCCTATTTTGATCAGAATAAGACGTTTTTTGCCTAATTTAGGCTCTCTTGATATATCTCCAATAATTCTTCTTTTATTGATTTGGTTTATCGAAATGTGTATGAAGCTTTACATTGCACCAATGATTTTTTAAGGAATAAACATGATTTTAATTGATGGAAAAAAAGCAGCAGCAGAACTTAGAGAAGAGTTAAAAAAAGAAGTAACTGATTTAAAAACTAAATATAATAAAGTACCTGGATTAACTGTAATTTTGATTGGGGATATGACGCCGAGTCAAATTTATGTTCGGAATAAAGAAAAATCAGCAAACGAAGTAGGTTTAAAATCCGAGGTTATTAAATATCCTGATACTGTTGAAGAAGAAATAGTTTTGAAAAAAATTGAAGAGCTAAACAATGATGATAGTGTTTCTGGTATTTTAGTTCAACTTCCACTTCCAAAACATATTGATAAACAAAAAGTTATAGAAAAAATTATTCCATCAAAAGATGTGGATGGATTTCATCCTATGAATGTTGGAAATTTATCTTCTGGTTATGAAAGTTCTATTCCTTGTACTCCACTTGGATGTTATTTATTGATAAAAAAGATTGAATCAAACTTAAGTGGCAAGAAAGCCGTTATAGTTGGAAGATCAAATTTGAACGGGAAACCAATGACACAACTTTTGCTTAAAGAAAATTGCACAGTTACAATTACTCATTCGAAAACAAAAGATTTAAAGGCAGAGTGTTTAGAGGCAGACATTATAGTTGCAGCCGTAGGTATTCCAGAGCTTGTTAAGGGTGACTGGGTGAAAAAAGACACAATCGTAATTGATGTTGGTATTAATAAAACTGATAATGGAATTGTTGGAGACGTAGATTTTGATGAGGTTTCAAAAAATGCAAAAGCTTTAACTCCAGTTCCAGGAGGTGTAGGCCCAATGACAATTGCTTGTTTATTGAAAAATACTATTGAGTGTTTCAAAAGATCGCAAATTTAATAATTATATCTACTGATTTAATCTGCTAAATTAGGTTATGAAAAAACCTAAATTTCCATACAGAATTGGAATAATATTTTTATTACTTACAGTTCCACCTATTGGTGCAACTCAATTGGGTTGGTATTTACATGATATGCAAACAGGATTTGATTATGGCATGATTGTAGGAGTGATATCAGTAATATATGCTGCTTACTTGATGTATGAGAAAAAGTGGAGAGAGGAAGATGAGGATTAATTTATGGAAAAAATAATTTTTTTTATACTTGTTATTCCTATTATGGCATTTGTTTTATATTTGGGTGGTATGGCCATAATGAATGGTTTTAAATCAAAAGAAGCTAATAGGGCCGAAAAAGAGTCAGAGCAATTTAAAGATAATGAAAATTTAACATCAACAGATAACAATTTAAGTAATGAATTAACCAAACTAAATGATCTTCGTGAAAGTGGAGTACTAACACAAGAAGAGTTTGAAAAAGCTAAAAATAAATTATTAAATAATTAATCTACTTTAGTAATTAACATTAAGATTACTCCACTCACAAATATTATAATTCCTAAAATCTCACTGAATGTTGGTTTTTCTTTAAATAAATACTTTGAAGATAAATAACTAAAAAAAATTTCAATTTGACCCAAGGCTCTTATAAATGAAGCTTGCATTAGAGTAAAAGCATAGAACCATGACATCGTAGCCATAAATCCTGCAAATCCTGCTAAACAACTTTCTAATTTATTATTATATAATTTTTTAAATTCCGATCTTTCAAAAATTAAAAGATATATTGTTATGATAAAAGTTTGAATGACCAAACCTAAAAACAAAGTGCTTAATGCTTTTTCAAAATTTGATGAAAAGTTTTCTAATGATAATGCAGCAGCCCTAAAGTAAACTACACTTAAACCTAAAAATAAACCTGATATTAAACCTATTAGAGTAGTTTTAGAAAAAAAATTATCGAAAAATAATTTTAAATCTTTAATTGTCATTATAATTACTCCCAAGGTAGCAATTATAATTCCAGTTATTCCTAAAATATTTAGTTTATCTTTTAATATGAAATATTCGAAAATAGCCACTTGTATTACTTCGGTCTTACTTAAAGATGTTCCAACTACAAAATTTGAAAATTTAAACAGATAGAGTAGCACAAAGGTAAATATAATTTGAAAAACGGATGCTAAAATTACATAATAAAGAAAATTTGCTTGAGATAAAACCTCATTAACTATTTCAAAATTTTTAAAATAAATAAAAAATAATAATGAAGCAAATGGTAAAGCAAATACAAATCTCACATAAGTTGATGCAACCGTAGAAAGATCTTTATTTAATTTTTTTTGTAAAGATGACCTTAGGTTTTGAAAAAAAGCCCCAAAAATAGTTACAATTATCCAATTCATAGATGATTATTAATATTGTATTTATTTTTAAAGTCGACTTTAATAGTAGGAATTAACAATTGAGAGGGAAATAAATATGAAAATATTAAAAAGAATACTGTTTTCTTTAATTTTTGTATCTATAGCAAGCGTAAGTTTTGCTGAAACAAAAATGAGGATAACTCTTCAACTACCTTTAAAAGCACATTTAGGTCAAAATTTATTAGTGTTTAAAAAAGAGTTAGAAGCTAGATCAGATATAACGGTAGAAATTTATGATTCTGCACAACTTTATAAAGATAAAGAAGTTCCACAAGCAGTGGGATCAGGAGCAATTGAAGCAGGTGTTGCATCTATAACAAGATTTGCTGGAACTAATCCTGAAGTAGATATTTTTTATTTACCGTTTTTGTTCGACTCTGAAGCTAAAATTAGAAAAGCAACTAGTGCAGGATCAGACATAAGAAAAATTTTAGATCCAGCAATAGCTAATACAGGGGCTGTGCCTTTATATTATCAAGCATACGGATCAGCGATCATGCTTTCTAATGGAGGACCAATGAAATCGCCTGCAGATTTTAAAGATAAAAAAATTAGAGTTTTTGGTAAAACGCTTGGTGCTTTCGTAAGCTCTCTAGGCGGTAAACCTGCTTTAATTTCTGGATCAGAGCAATACTTAGCCTATCAAAGAAATACGGTTGATGCAGGTATGACTGGTGTGTCTGGTGTTAAATCTAGAAAACTTTATCAGGTTATGGATACTTTAACAGTTACTAATCACGGTGATATCGAGTTTATAGTAGTTGCAAATGATAAGTGGTTAAAATCTTTAACTCAAAAACAAAGAGATGCGATTGCAGCCGCATCAAAGGTTGCTGAAAAAGCAGTAAGAGATGATATGGCAAATATCGAAGCTGGCGCTTACAAAGAAGCTAAAGCTAATGGTATGAACATTGTTGAATTATCTAGCTCAGAAGTATCAGCACTTAAGAAAGCTTCATCATCTGTAATACAAGACTATATTTCAAGAACTGGTGGTTCTGGAGGTGTAGGAGATAAACTTGTAAAAGCAGCAAATAAACTTTAATTCAAAATTAAACCCCACATATTTCTTATGTGGGGTTTTTTAATATGGAATTTTACGACAAAATTATAAAATATTCAGGTTACTTAGCTTCTGCTTTGTTCATAACTATTGGTTTCATAGTTTCATACGAAGTTATAATGAGATATATTTTTAATTCACCGACTGTCTGGGTAAACGAAATTTCAAGATTTCTTCAAATATGGGCAACATATTTAGCGTTAACATATACATTTCATAAAAAGGATTTTATTAGGATAACGGTTTTGTATGACAGGCTTAATGAGAAAGGTCAAAAAGTTTTAGATTTTATAAGTGCTATATTTGTTTTGATATTTAGTTTATTTGTATTGTACTTTGGGTGGTTAATTGCATACGACTCTTTTAAAGTTGGAAGAACTAGCTCAACGATTTTAGATGTACCATCTTTTTAACTGAATTTGCAATACCTTTATGTTTTGGTTTTTTGGTTATCCGAGTGATTGTAGAAATATATTCGTTCTTAAAGGATTTATTTAAATGACAGTTGCATTAATTTTATTTTTATTATTTTTTATTCTTTTTTTGGGAGTTCCAATTGCATTTGGATTAGGAACTATAGGGTTAGGATTAATGATTTTTGGAGACATTTCTCCATTAATGGTTCCACAAACTTTTTATAGTGTTGCTGATAATTTTATTTTGCTAGCAGTTCCAATGTTTTTAATGATGTCTAATATCTTATTAAAAGCAGGTGTTGGTGAAGATTTATTTAAATTTGCTCAAAGTTGGGTAGGAAACTTTCCTGGAGGACTAGCAATTGCAACCATAGTTTCTTGTAGTATTTTTGCTGCAATTTCAGGATCATCTGTTGCAACTGCTGCCACTATTTCAACAGTTGCCTTTCCAGCTATGATAAGTCGAGGATATCATAGAAATTTTACTTTAGGTATATTGGCAGCTGGCGGTACACTTGGGATATTGATTCCACCCTCTATACCAATGATCGTATATGCTTTTGTTGTAGAAGAGTCAGTTTTGAGCATGTTTCTTGCTGGAATTGGACCTGGAATTGTTCTGGCATTATTCTTTATTATATTTTCAATAATTTATGTAAAATTTTTTAATAAAGAAGTTGTCAATGTAAAAAGCACTCTTGAAGAAAAAATAAAATATACAAAAAAAGGATTACCAATTTTATTAATGGCATTCATAATGCTAGGTGGTATTTATGCTGGAATTTACACACCAACCGAGGCTGGCGGTATAGGTTTTTTGATATCATTTATTTATGTTGTAGCGAAAAAAAGATTAAGTTTTAAAGGATTTATTGAAGCTGGTCTTGAAACAATGAAAACAACTGTAACTATATTCATAATTATTGCTGGTGCTAAAATATTTGGAAAAGCAATTTCACTTTATAGAATTCCTCAAGAGCTTTCTTCATTTATAGTTACAAATATAAATGAACAAGGTTTGTTTATATTTGTAGTTTGCATAACACTATTAATTCTTGGATTTATAATGGAGACCTTATCGTTAATATTAATTATGATGCCAATTTTTTCTATTTCTATAGCGGCGATGAATATAGATTTGATTTGGTTTGGAATAATTTTTACTTTAATGATTGAGTGTGCTTTAATTACACCTCCAGTTGGATTGAATATTTATGTTTTACAAGCAATTGGAAAAGCTAAAATGTCTGAAATTGCAAAAGGGGTGATACCATTTGTAATAATAATGTTGTTTACTGTTTTTGTTATTTACTTATTTCCTGATTTAGCTTTATATATACCCTTTAAATTATAGTTATGTTTTCTAAAATTAAATCAAAAGATAAGGCATCTAAATTAAGAGAAAAACTTAATTCAAAAGGTGTAATTGTAATGCCAGGATGTTTCGATTCATTATCAGCAAAATTAATTGAAAAAGAAGGTTTAGATGTTGGCTTTATGTCAGGTTTTTGTGTTTCTTCAACCAGATTAGGTATGCCCGATACTGGATTAATCTCATTTTCTGAAATGGCAGATCAAGTAAGAAATATTTGTAACTCAACATCTATCCCAATTATTTTTGATGGAGATACGGGTTATGGTAATTCAGTAAACGTATTTAGAACTGTTAGAGGTTATGCAGATGCTGGTGCGGCCGGAGTAATGATTGAAGATCAAAAATGGCCAAAAAAATGTGGACACACCAAAGGAAAAGACGTTGTGGATTTAGATGAAGCAAAATCAAGAATTAAAGCTGCTGTAGATGCAAGAAATTATGGTGATAATGATATTTTAATTATGGCTAGAACAGATGCTATTGCAACAAGAGGACTGGATGATGCAATTAACAGAATGAAAATATTTTCTGAAATAGGAGCTGATATTTTATTTATTGAAGCAGTTAAATCTAAAGATGACATGAAGAGAATTATAAAAGAAGTTCCTGGACATCATATGATAAATTTAATTGAAGATGGAGATACACCGTTATTAGAAATAAATGAACTAGAGCAAATTGGTTACAAGATTGCAGTAATGCCTTTAACACTTATGAGTGCTTCAGTAAAAACAATGCAAGAATGTTTAAAGAATATGAAAAATAGAGTTTATAATACTAATGTCACTAAGTTTTCTGAATTAAGAGATATTGTAGGATTTAATGAATATTATGAAATTGAGGATAAATATAAATAATTAAGATCATAATTATCCAAAATTATTTTTTTTCCATTAACCAAAGAAAGTTTCCTGCTAAAAAATAGATTTTACCATTATTTGGATGAACTTGAATATCTCTAATTCTTCCAATTTCATTTTTAAAAACAATTTTTTCTTTTACATTTTCGATATCATCAAATATTAATTTTCTTAAAGATTTATCTTTAAGTGACGTTATCAATGCATGACCATTCCAATCATTAAATTCCTTACCTTTGTAAATTGTAATTGCACTAGTGGCAATTGAAGGTACCCAATATTGAATTGCTTTAGTAAAACCTGGTTTCCACTTTGGTCCAATTTTGGTTCCAGAATAATTTGTTCCACCCCATCCTAAAATTTTCCATCCATAATTTTCTCCTTTTTTGGCTTCACCAAACCAATCTCCACCTTTCGCCCCATGATTGCTTATGTAAATTTTTTCATCATAAGGGGATAAAGTTAGACCTTGCGGATTTCTAACCCCTATTTGATAAATTTCAGGTAACCATTTTGATTTACCTTTAAACTTCGGATTGTCTTTTGGTATACTACCATCCGTGTGAATTCTAATTATACTTCCAGGATGTTTAGTTCCATCTTGAGCAATCATGCCTTGTCCTCTTTCACCAGCTGTCGCAAAAAGATAATCATCTTTTATAGCTAATCTTGAGCCAAAATGATAACCAGAGTCTATAGGTGGATTTGCTTGAAATATATTTTCAAAAATTAGTTCCTCTTTATCGAATTTTGCTTTTGCAATTGAAGTACTTGTTTTCCAATTTCCCCTATCCTCAGTATATGAAATCCAAAGTTTATTATCTCTATATAAAATATCTAATAGCCCGCCTTGTCCATATTCAAGAAAATTAAGATTATGTTTTATTTCTATTATTTTTTTAGTAACAACATTTGCTAATTTTATCTTTCCACTTTTTTCAGTGATTATTATTTCTTCATTGTTAATAAAAGAAGATCCCCAAGGATTATTAAGATTTACAATTTTTTTAAAATTAAAATCATCAGAAAGGCCAAAAGATTGAAAGTTAATTATAAAAAAAACTAATATGAAAAAAATTTTCATAAAAGTTAAAAGACAACTTTGAAACCCTCAAAGTCTGGAGGGCCAAGATATAAATCCCTATGTTGTGCAGCATTCTTATGCGCTAAGCGAAATGCCTCAGATTTAGTCCAATTTATAAAATCTTCTTTAGAGTCCCATGTGCTGTGCGAAGAATATAATGAATAGTTTTCATTGGTATCTCCCTTAATTAAATTAAAATTTTTAAATCCTTTTACACCATCTAAATGAGTATCTCTATTTTTCCAAACATTCTCAAACTCTTCTTCTTTACCCAAAACAATTTTAAATCTATTCATTGCAATATACATTTTTTTTTAAGATAATTTTGATCTTCCTCCATCTACAGCAATAATTTGGCCAGTTACCCATGAACTGTCTTCAGTGATTAAAAATTTTGCAAGTGATGCTGAGTCTTTTCCTTCTCCCAATCTTTTTAATGGATGGGCTTTAGCTATTCCTTCTGCAATTGTTGTATTTTTTAACATTGGTTCTGCGATTTTTGATTTTGTTAAACTTGGAGCCACACAATTTACTCTAATATTAGGAGCAAATTCAGCTGCCAAAGAAACTGTTAAACCTTCTACAGCTGCTTTTGTTGAAGCTATTATTGCATGATTAGTAAAACCTCTTTGGGCAGCAACAGTGGAAAATAATACTATCGAACCTTTATTTTTTTTTAAGCTTTCTTGAAATCCTTTAATAGCTTCTACAGCTGAATAAAGATTGAGTTTCATACATTTTTGAAAGTCTTGTTCATTTATCATTCTTATTGGTTTCAGATCAATTGAACCTACACAATAAGCTAGGCCTTTAATTTCAGAAATATCTGATTTAACTTTTTCTATGTATCCTTCCTCTAAAACATCTGCAATAGTATATGAGCAACCAAGTTTTTCAGAAATAGAACTAAGTTCATTTTCATTTCTTGCAACTAAATGAATATCATTTCCAGAGTTTTTTAATTGTTCAGCCAAACTTGATCCAATAGAACCTGTCGCACCAAAAATTACATATTTTTCTGACATAAAAATTTTTATTAGTTATATTTAAATATGAAGTTATTTTTTATACTTGGTAATCAATTATTTCCAACAAAATACCTAGACCGCTTCAAAAAAGACCACCTGTTTTTTATGGCAGAAGATAAGGGTTTATGCACCTATGAAAAGCATCATAAA
>QBYI01000031.1 GCA_003282895.1 Pelagibacteraceae bacterium AG-325-F15 | reverse complement strand
ATTTTTCAATAATAGAGATTAGAGAAAAAAATCTCCCACATACTCTCATAAATAGAAATCTATTAAGGTCCATAGCTTAGTCAACAAAGAAAACTTTAAAATTATTCGTTAAGTCAGTATAAATGAGAATATTTATGAATAAATTTCTTTTATTTACTATCTTATTCACTGTTCTCATTTCTTGTGTAAAAAAAGAAGAGTTTAAAGAGTCAATGATTAAGGAGAAAAGTTTAGATCTTCAAGTTCTTGAGGCTTATCAGGAAGGTATGAAAAATTTAGAGTCAGGGGATGTCCTTTATGCTGCAAATAAATTTAATGAAGCAGAAATTTTATTTCCTCAATCAGAGTGGGCTCCAAAATCAGCTATAATGGCAGCTTATTCATATTACACACAAGATTACTATGGTGATACAATAGCTGAATTAGAAAGATTTATAAAAGTTTATCCATTAAACAAAAATTTAGATTACGTTTACTATCTGTTGGGTGTTTGTTATTATGAACAAATTGTAGATGAAAAAAAAGACTTACAATCAATTACTAAAGCAAAAAAATATTTTCAAATTTTAATTAAAAGTTATCCTAATACTCTTTATTCATTAGATGCAGAGTATAAAATTGAATTAGTTAATGACACACTTGCAGCTAAAGAGATGTATATAGGTAGATATTATTTTGAAAAAAAAAAATGGATACCTGCAATTAATAGATTTAAAAATGTTATAGATAATTATGATACAACAGTGTATGCAGAGGAAGCATTACATAGATTAGTTGAAGTTCACTATTTGCTGGGATTAAAAGATGAAGCTAAGAAATATGCTAATTTGTTAGGTTATAATTATCAATCGTCTATTTGGTACGAAAAAACTTATGGTATTTTCGATAAAAAATATGAGGAACATAAAAGAAAAAGAAAAAAAGAAAAAACCAAAAGAAATAAAACTTTTAAAAAAATAAAATCTTTATTTAGTTTAAATGGATAAAACAATAATTCAAAAGCAATACCAAAAAAAAATTAAATTATTAAATAGATATAACCAACATTATTATGACAAAAATGAACCATTAATTGAAGACAAAAAATACGATGAATTAAAAATTAGCATTCTCACATTAGAAAAAAAATATAATTTTCTTAAATCCAAAAAATCTCCGTCGAAAATTGTAGGCTATAAACCTTCAAAACATTTTAAAAAATCTAGGCATAGAGTCCCAATGCTTTCATTAGCCAATGCTTTTAGTGAAGAAGATTTACTAAATTTTGAAAAGAGAATTTTAAATTTTTTATTTGAAAAGGAAAATTTCAAGTTATCTTATAGTGCTGAGCCAAAAATTGATGGTATTTCTGCCTCACTTACTTATAAAAATGGAAAATTTGTAAAAGGATTATCAAGAGGGGATGGAACTGAAGGTGAAGATATTACTTCTAATTTAAAAACTATTAAAGATATTCCACAAAAAATATACAATAAAAATTTTCCAGAAGAAATTGATATACGAGGTGAGGTTTTCATTCAAAATAGTGACTTTGAAAATTTTAAGGATAAATTTGCAAATCCTAGAAATGCAGCATCTGGTTCACTTAGACAAAAAAATCCTGATGATACAAGTAAAATACCTTTAAAATTTATTGCTTATACCTTTGGATATGAAAAAAAATTAAATATATACAATCAATTTGATTTTTTAAAAAGTTTAAATGAATGGGGGTTTAAAACGAATCCTCTAAATAAACTTATCTCTGGAGTTAAAAATTTATTATTAAATTATAAAGAGATAGAAAAAAAAAGAGCTGAAATTGACTTTGATATAGATGGAATTGTATATAAAATTAATGATTTCCAGCTTCAAAAAAGACTAGGTAATGTTGCAAATGCTCCAAGATGGGCTGTTGCACATAAATTTTCATCAAATAAAGCAGTCTCAAAAATTATAAGTATAGATATCCAGATTGGAAGGACTGGAGCATTAACACCAGTAGCAAAAATTAAACCAATAAATATTGGCGGTGTTCAAGTTTCCAATGCAACTCTACATAATGAAGATGAGATTTTGAGAAAAGATATTAGAGTTGGTGATACAGTGGTCGTAGAAAGAGCTGGAGATGTAATACCACACATACTTGCTGTAGATATAAATAAGAGACCAAAAAAAAGTATAAAATTTTTATTTCCTAAAAATTGCCCATCTTGTGGATCTATAACAACAAAAGAATATAACGAAGTAACAAAAAAAAAAGATGCAGTAAGAAGATGTACGAGTGAAGGATACGAATGTGAAAAAATTTCAATTGAGAAATTAAAACATTTTGTATCTAAAGAAGCCTTTAACATTGATGGTTTAGGAAAAAAAATTATAGAAAATTTTTGGAAATTAAAGTTAATTAGACTACCCCAAGATATTTTTAGACTAGATTATAATAAAATTGAAAATCTTGAAGGTTGGGGAAAATTATCAGTAGAAAACTTAAAATTTTCAATTAATGAAAAAAAAGATATATCATTTGAGAGATTAATTTATGCTTTAGGAATAAGACATATTGGTTTAGAAAATGCTAAATTATTATCAAAATTTTTTAAAACGTTCTCTAACTTTAAAGAATTATCAAATACTAATAAATATAACGATCTATTAAATGTAGATAAAATTGGAGAAACTCAAGTTAATTCTATCAAAAGTTTTTTTTCAAATAAAATTAATAATGAAGTTATTAATGAACTTAGCAAAGAATTATCTATCAAAAATTCTTTAATTGAAAAAAAAAATGGATTATTAAAAAATCATACATTTATGATAACAGGAAAACTCACTGGCATTAGTAGGGCAGAAGTAAAATCTTTAATTGAAGAAAATTCAGGCTCAACAGTAAGCACAGTTACAAAAAAACTAGATTACTTAATCATAGGAGATAAGCCAACTAAGAGAAAAATTGAAACAGCTAAAGAATTAAAAATTAAAATTATAGATCAGTCTAAATTTTTAAAAATGCTAAATAAAACCAGCTAACCATTTGCGTTCACTTGGATTTAAAAATTTGGAAATTTTTGAATAAACATTTAAATGATATTTGAACAAATAATTTTTTTCTTTTGAATTTAGAAGTTTATAATTAATTAAATCTTTTTCGATTGGAGCTAAAGTTAAATTTTTAAAAAAAATTTTGTTTTTATTTTTTTTTACATAAACTAAATTCTCTATCCTAATACCAAATTTGCCTTTTTGATAGTAACCAGGTTCATTACTTAAAATCATACCTTCTTTAATTTTGATAGAATTTATTTTTGTTATTGCTTGAGGACCTTCATGGACGTTCAAGAAAAAACCCACTCCATGACCTGTACCATGTGCATAGTCTAAATTACTTTTATTAAGATATTTTCTTGCTCTAGCATCAATTTTTTTTCCTGTATTGTCTTTTTTTAAGTCAGTATTGGCTACAGCAATGTGTCCCTTTAAAACTTTAGTAAATATATCTTTGATTTTTGCATTAGGTTTTGAAAAACAAATTGTACGTGTAACATCGGTAGTGCCATATTTATATTGTCCCCCAGAGTCACATAAAAAAATATCTTTTTTATTTATAGTTCTACAATTTTCTTTCTTAGCTCTATAATGAACAATCGCACCATTTGCTCCAGCGCCGGCAATAGTGTCAAAACTTGGATAAAGATAGTTTTTACTCATTTTTCTAAATTTTTCTAATTTATTTTGTGCTTCTACTTCAGTAATTTTCTTTTTATTTATATTTTTAATCCAATATATAAATTTGGTTAAAGCCACACCATCAATAATATGAGAATTAATTGTATTACTAATCTCTGTTTTATTTTTAACAGATTTAAATAAATAAGTTGGATCTTCTCTTTTAATTATTTTAAATTTGGATTTAATAACATCTTCATAAAAAATTGAGCAAGATTTATTATCAATTATAAAATTTTTACCATTTAACTTAATAATTTCCTTATTAAAATTGCTAATATCAATTACTTCATGTGATTTGATAGTTTTATCTTTAATAAGGTTTTTTGTTTTATGAATTTTACATATTAAAATTATTTTTTTTTCTTTACTAATTATTAATCTCGAATTTGGTACCGGACTATTTGGTCCATCTCCTCCTCTAATATTCAAAATCCATGCTACATTTTCTGGAGCACTTATAAATAAATAATCAGACTTATTTTTTTTTAAATATTTTGCAATTTTATCTATTTTTGATTTAGAACTTTCACCAACTATTTCATTTTTAAGTGAAAAAAATTTAAAATTATCTTTAATTTTTTTATTCTTTATTTCATCAATTAAATTTTTTGAAATAAATTTAATTTTATTATTCTTTAAAAAAAATTTTTTAATTTGATCATAAGTAAATAGTTTGGGGTCGATACCTAAAGTTAAGTTTTTAACTAAATCAAAATCGATAATTTTATCATAGTTAACAATTTTAAAATTTTTTCCAGACTCCATTTGACTTTGAATTGTATATCTTCCATCGGTAAATAAATAATTTTTATTTTTTAAGATGATGGCTAATCCAGCAGATCCAGTAAAATTAGATATTACTTCTAACCTATTTATTTTTGAATATTCTGTAAAATAATCATCATTTTTAGAGACTATATATCCATCAATATTGTATCTTTTAAATTTTTTTCTGAGAAGATTTATTCTTTTATTCATTTAATTCTTTTTTGATACCTTACCCACCCTGGACTTCTTGTTTCATTCTCGTTTTCAAAATCTTGATTAAATTCAAAATCTTGAGGCTCATCAATTTCTTCTTCAAAAAAAGAATTTTTTTCTAGATTTTTTTCGGGCAACTCATCAATGAATCTTGAAGCCATACTGTCTATCCAATCTCCCTGATAAAACCTATTCATAGAGAAGGAAATAATTGCTTTTTTTTTAGCTCGTGTTATGCCCACATAAGCCAATCTTCGTTCCTCTTCTAATCCATTTTGACCTTTCTCCTCAATAGATTTTTGATGAGGAAACAGACCTTCTTCCCAACCAGGTAAAAAAACCACATCAAATTCTAGCCCTTTTGCTGCATGCATCGTCATCATGTTTATTTTTTCACCATCCCACTCTTGATCAACTGATGTTGCTAGAGAAACATGTTCTAAAAAACTTTCAAGATTATCAAATTCTTTCATAGCATTTAATAATTCTTTAATATTTTCTAATCTATTTTCATTATCTAAATCTTTTTTGTTTTTTAACATTGCAGAGTAACCAGACTCATCTAAAACAGTTTGTAATAATTTGATGTGATTGATTTTTTTAATTTTTAAATCATTGCGCCATTTATTTAAAGAGTTAAGAAAAAAACTAAGACCAATTTTAGTTTTTGGTTTAATTAAATTTTCTTCGATCATTTGTTTAGCAGCATTTTCTAGACATAAATTATTTTCTTTCCCAAATTCATGTACAAGTTTTAAAGTAGTATCACCTATTGATCTTTTTGGATTATTAACAATTCTTTCAAATGCTAAATCATCTTTTTCTTGATGAATTAATCTTAAGTATGCGATACAATCTTTAATTTCAGCTCTTTCATAAAATTTCGTACCACCTAAAATTCTATACGGCATTCCAATCTTAAGAAATCTTTCTTCAAATTCTCTTGTTTGAAAAATCGCTCTAACTAAAATTGCAATGTTATTAAAAGAAAATTTTTTTTTTAAATTTTTTTCAATTTCATCAGAAATTCCTATTGCTTCATCTTTACCGTTTTTAAAACAATTTAATTTTACTAAATCACCTTCTTCCATAGTTGTAGTCAAAGTTTTACCTACTCTATTTTCATTATTGGATATTAAATTTGATGCTACTGATAAAATATTCTGAGAAGATCTATAATTTTGCTCAAGCCTTATAACTTTTGTATTGTCATATACTTGATCAAATTCTAAAAAATTTTTTATTTCTGCACCTCTCCAACTGTAAATAGATTGATCATCATCACCAACACAACATAAGTTGCAATGTTTTTCAGATAACAAATTAAGCCATTTGCTTTGAATAAAATTTGTATCCTGATATTCATCTACTAAGATATATTTAAAATTAGTAGAGTAAATTTTTTTTATATCTGGATAGTTTTCTAAAATTTTTACAGTATGTAATATTAAATCTCCAAAATCACATGAGTTTAAATCTACCAATTTTTTTTGATAAATTTTATATAAAGGTAAGATAGTTTTTTCATATATATCTTTATTATTAATAATTACCTCTGAGGGGTAATATCCTTTATTTTTCCATCGATCTATTATTGCAAGAATAAATCTTGGTGATAACTGCTTGATATCAATATTTTCACTTTTACAAATATTTTTAATTAATCTTATTTGATCATCGGTATCTATGATCGTGAAGTTTGAATTTAAATTTGCTGCAGTTGCGTGTTTTCTTAATAGTTTGGCACAAATCGAATGAAATGTTCCGAGCCACGAAAGACTTGTTGCAGACGACCCAAGTATTTTACTAACTCTAGTTTGCATCTCTTTTGCAGCTTTATTGGTAAAAGTTACTGATAAAATTTGATTAGGAAAGGCTTTCTTTTCTTTTATGATATGTGCAATCCTTGACGTCAAAACCTTTGTTTTTCCTGAACCAGCCCCTGCAACAATTAATAATGGCCCATCAATATGTAATACAGCCTCTTTTTGAGCTTTATTTAAGTTAATTAGATAATCAGAGTTTATCATTCAAAATATTTCTTTATAAGTTCCATTATATTATCATGACTAAACATAATTTTTTTGTAAATTTTTTAAAAAAGGTCAATTTAGCCATAAATAGTCTATTAGAAAAAAAATTAAACAAATTAAATTTTCTTTTCAACTCAAATAAATTATTAACTTTTTTAAGTTATAAAAGAATTTTTGGGTTTATATCAGTATTACTTGTTCTTGTTTTTTCTTATTTATCATTACCATATTTTTATCACACTGAAAATTTAATTGATAAAATTAAGAATCAATTATCTAAAAATTTGAATTTTAATTTTGCAATAAATAATGATTTTACTTATAATTTTTTTCCTAAGCCAAATTTCGTTTTTAAAAATATCAAATTTTATAATAATGAAAAAAACTTTGCAGATGTAAATAAAGTTAAAGTTTATGTTTCACCTAAGAATTTATTCTCTCTTGATAATGTTAAAATTGATGAAGTTATTCTTGATAATGTTAATTTTAATTTAGATAAAAAGAATTTTAATTTTTTTATTGAACTTTTAAGTAATAACTTTTCAAATTTTGATTTTGAAATTAACGATAGTAATATTTTTTACAGAAATATTGAAAATGATGTTTTATTCATTAATAAGATTAATCATTTAAAATATTATTTTGATCAAAAGGATCAAAAAAACACTCTTTTAGCAAATAGTGAAATTTTTAATCTCCCATATAATTTAGAGGTAAAAGATTATAAAAAAGAAAAAAAAATTATTAGTAAGATAGATTTTGAGTTTTTAAATCTAAAAGTCATCAATGATTTAAGTTATAAAGTTGATCATAAAAATGGATTTATTAAGTTTATCTATAATAAAGATTTAACTGAAGGCACATATAAGATTAAAGAAAATTTCTTTGAATTTGATTTATTAGATAAATCATTAAATAGCAATTTCAAATATAAAGGTACAATTAATTTAATTCCATTTTTTTCTGAAGTATCTGGTAATATTAAAAGTATTAATTTAAATGAAATTTTAAATTCAGAAGCTATTTTTGTTCAATTGTTTAAAATGAAGCCATTGTATAATAAAAATTTAAATATTAATACAATAACAAAAGCTGAAAAAATTTTACCTTATAATGATCTAATTGATTTAGTGTTAAATCTCAAGATTGAAGAAGGATTAGTGGATATTAATAATACTAAATTTAATTGGTCAAATAATGTTGATTTTAAAATTTCCGATAGCCTTCTTTATGTAAAAGATAATAATTTAGTTTTAGATGGTAATATTTTAATCAATATTTATGATATAAATGAAATTTATAAATATTTAAAAACACCTAGAAATTATCGAAAAGAAATAAAAGAGATTAAGTTAAACTTTGTCTACAATTTTGATCAAAGGGTTGCCACACTAAATAATATTGATATTGATGGTTTAATTGATCAAGACGTAAATCAGATACTAAGTAAATTTATTTCTAAAGATAGTCTTTTACAAAACAGAGTTTATTTTAAAAAAATAATTAATGAGGCTATAAAATCTTATTCTGGATAAATCATTTTTTTAGGATCAACAATTTTGTGATATTCTTTCTCATTAATTAATCCTGTTTTTAATGTTTCAAATTTTAGTGTTGTATCATTTTTAAGTGCAGTTTTTGCAATTTTTGCTGCATTATCGTATCCAATATGGGGTGCTAAAGCAGTTACTAGCATTAAGGAGTTGTCGAGATGTTCTTGAATTTTCTTTTTATTAGCTTTTATTCCTCTAACACAGTAAAGAGCAAAATTTTTTGTACTATCAGCAATTAAATCAATTGATTGTAGAATATTATGAGCAATTAAGGGTTTAAAAACATTTAATTCAAAATGTCCGTGTGAACCTGCAATAGTTATACCATTATGATTGCCAATTACTTTTACACATACCATCGTTACAGCTTCACATTGTGTTGGATTAACTTTGCCAGGCATAATTGATGAACCAGGTTCATTTTCAGGCAAAATGAGTTCTCCATATCCAGCTCTAGGTCCTGAGCCTAAAAATCTTATGTCATTAGATATTTTCATTAGTGCCACAGCACAAGTATTTAACGTTCCCGAAAAATTAACAATTGAGTCATGTGCAGCAAGTTCCGCAAATTTATTCGATGCTGGTTTAAAAGGTATTTTTGTAAATTTTTTTATTTCCTTTACAATTTTTTTATCAAAATTTTTTTTGGAATTTATTCCTGTTCCAACAGCTGTTCCACCTTGAGCAAGATAAAATATTTCTTTTAATGCGTGTTCTATTCTTTGAATACTTTTTTGTACTTGTACATGATAACCTGAAAATTCTTGTCCCAAAGATAATGGTGTTGCATCTTGCAGATGAGTTCTTCCAATTTTGACTATATTTTTGAACTCATTAGATTTTCTTTTCAATTCTTTTTCTAAAATTTTTAAATTTGGTAATAATTTACGGATTGTTTCTTGAGCAACAGAAATATGCATAGCAGTTGGAAACACATCATTTGTTGACTGAGATTTATTTACATGATCATTAGGATGAACTGGTTTTTTTGTTCCTTTTTTACCACCCAAAATTTCAATCGCACGGTTTGCAATTACCTCATTTACATTCATATTAGTTTGAGTTCCGGAGCCTGTTTGCCAGACTTTTAAAGGAAAGTTTTCGTCTAATTTACCTTCAATTACTTCGTTAGAAGCTTTAATAATAGCTTTAGATATCTTTTTGCTAATTAATTTATCTTTAGAATGGACTATTGCAGCTGATCTTTTGATAATTGCTATAGATTTTATAATTGAAATGTTTACTAGAATTTTACCAATATTAAAAAATTTATTTGATCTTTGAGTTGAAGCACCCCAATATTTATTATTTGGGACATTAACATTTCCTATACTGTCAAATTCTTTTCTTAATTTCATTGATTAATATGTAAGTAATAAATAATTATTAACATACAATAAAATTATAAAAACTTATAGGAGCAATATGTCGAATTTTAATAAAGTTGGAACTTTTATGAAAACTTTTGGTCAAGAAGTTAAAAGAGAACCATCATTCAGCACTGAGAAGATCAATAAATTAAGGGTAGACCTAATTAAGGAAGAATTACAAGAACTAACAGAAGCAATGAATAATAAAGATTTATTAGAGGTTGCAGATGCGCTGACAGATATATTGTATGTTACCTATGGTGCTGGACATGCATTTGGAATTGATTTGGATAAATGCTTTGAGGAAGTTCAAAATTCAAATATGAGCAAATTGGGTGAAAATGGTAAGCCTATTTATAACGATTCTGGAAAAGTAATGAAAGGACCTAATTATTTCAAACCTGATTTGTCAAAGTTTGTATCTTAGATTTCTAACTTGAAATCAACTGCTTCCACGCTATGCGTAATACTTCCAATTGAAATTCTATTAACACCAGTTGAAGCAACTGATTTAACCGTCTTTAAATTAATATTTCCAGAAGCTTCTGTCTCGTAATATCTTTTAGCAATCTTTACTCCAGCCTTAAGATTTTTAATATTCATGTTATCAAATAAAACAGTATTAAATTTAAGACCCATAATTATTTTAAGCTGTTTTAAATTATCAACCTCAACGGTAATTTTTCTTCCTTTTCTATTCTTGATAGCAATTGAAACTAAATCTCGGATATTTGATGAGGCAATATGATTATCTTTAATTAAATACTCATCACTTAAATTAAATCTATGATTTGTGCCACCACCTAATTTGACTGCATATTTTTGAATAACCCTTAAGTTTGGAATAGTTTTACGTGTACAACAAATCTTACATTTTTTACCAGCAAGTTTTACAAATTTATTTGTCTTTGTTGCTATACCTGAGATATGAGATAAAAAATTTAATGCAATTCTTTCAGCAATTAAAATATTTTTTGCTTTTCCTTCAATTGTTGCAATTAAAGACCCTTTTTTAACTTTCGAACCATCTTTTTTTTTAACTAAAAATTTAATTTTAGGATCTACTAAATTAAAAGCATGTTGGACAAATAATAATCCACCAATAATTGCTTCCTGATTTGATAGAAGTTTAACTTTAATAATTTTATTATTGTTAATTAGATTAGAGGTTATATCTCCAAAAGGATAAAGATCTTCATTTAATGCAAGTTTAACAGTGTTACGAATAAAATCTTTACTAAGTTTTATTTTCGACACTAAAATTTTATCTGCCTACAGCAGCCATTCTTTCAACTGGAATTCTAGCTTTTTCGATTGTCTCTTTATCCATAATTATTTCACCAGTTTCATTTTCTAAACAATCAAGTATTTTTGGAAGTGTAATTTTTTTCATATGTGGACAAAGGTTACATGGTCTTATAAATTCAACGTTTGGATTTTCGACTTGAATATTATCACTCATCGAGCATTCAGTAACCATCATAACTTTTTTAGGTTGATTACTTTTAACGTAATCTATCATGCCACCTGTAGAACCTGCAAAGTCAGATGCTTTAATAACATCTGGAGGACATTCTGGGTGTGCTATTATCTTGATTCCTGGGTTTCTTTCTCTAATATCGAAAATTTCTTTTTCATTAAATTGATCGTGAACCATGCATATTCCTTTCCAAGCAATAATTTCTACATTAGTTTGAGAAGCAACATATTTTGCAAGGTAATCATCTGGTAAAAAAATAACTTTCTTAACGCCAAGAGACTCTACGATTTTTACTGCGTTTGCTGATGTGCAACAGATATCTGTTTCTGCTTTAACATCAGCCGAAGTATTGACGTATGAAACAACGGGAACCCCTGGATATTTTTCTTTTAGTAACCTAACATCTTTTCCAGTGACAGATGATGATAATGAGCAACCTGCGTCCATGTCTGGAAGCAAAACTTTCTTTTCTGGACTCATTAATTTTGATGTTTCTGCCATGAAATGAACTCCTGCCATGACAATAATATCTGCTTTTGTTTTTGCAGCTTCAATTGCAAGAGCTAAAGAATCTGCCGCAACATCTGATATACCATGATAAATTTCGGGAGTTTGATAATTGTGTGCGAGAACAATTGCATTCTTCTCTTTTTTTAATTGATTAATTCTATGAATATATGGTGCATGCACTGACCATTCAATTTCAGGCATTACTTTTGAAATCTTTTGATAAATAGGATCTGTAGCTATTTTGACTTCTTGTGTAAATTCCATGGTAAAATTTATCAATTTGAAACATCATTGTCATTAATTTATTATGGGACATATTGCGGTTGTGCTGAAATTGGTAGACAGGCACGGTTGAGGGCCGTGTGGACCTAATCCATGAGAGTTCGAGTCTCTCCAACCGCACCAAAACAAAACTTTTATAGGAGCCTTTTAATGGATAAATTATTATCAGTAATATTTATGGTAGGAGTTTTACTACTTGTGCTTCCAGGTTTTTTACAATCAAACTCTCAATTTAAGCAATTTCTTAAAAATTTTAGTATTTGGGTAATTGTGGTATTTATAATCTTAATATTTATCTATATATTTAACAACTAATTAGTTTTTATCCAATCAGGTTTCTTTATTTTTATTGAAGCGTCTTTAGTATTAAAATCAATATTTTCCTTTAAATTTACATCTCGGAATTTTATTAAAGCAAAAGGGTAATCCTTTTCAATTAATACTTTACCAATTTCTTTTTTCTTATGATAAATGCTTTCACCTTCAATTAATTCACCTTGGACTGAATTGATAGGCAATAATCTTTTTGAAAGCTTATTTTTAAGCTTAATTCTTGCTGTATTTTCTTGTCCGACGTAACAACCTTTTTTAAAATCAATTCCATTTAATTCCTCATAATTACACTCAATACCAAATAGTTTATTTTGTAATTTGTTTAGATCTTTTGGAACTATTCCGAGTTTATGGCAATGTGAATAGTAATCTTGTAGATTAGAATCTTGTAGTTCTAGTTTTTTAAGTGACAAATAAAGCTTCTCTAAATTTATAACAAGCCTTGCTCCTAATAGTTTATTTCTTGGGTCTAACAAAATTGGATCCTCTCTATATTTCAAGGTAAATCCAGCAACATCTTGCGCTTCTTCAAAGGTTAGAAATTTTTCATGACTAAAGGCTGCAATTACAAATTCGTTACTTAAGTTTAAAATTTCAACTTTTGATCGTAATTTATAAATATTTAGTTGTTTAAATAGACCATCAACTTGAGATTTTTCACAGTCAATTATGTAACCAGACTTATGTTTA
>QBYI01000030.1 GCA_003282895.1 Pelagibacteraceae bacterium AG-325-F15 | reverse complement strand
TTAATAAATCAAAAAAACAAGAATGGGTTGATAAAACTTTAGAGGATTTAAGTAAAGAAACTAAAGAAGCACAGTCTAATGGAGGAAAAATGCATCCACTCCAATTAGCTTTAGATGTTCAGGATGCTATTGGAGAAAAAGATTGGTTAGTTATTGATGGAGGTAATACACATTTTTGGTCTGAAATTGCAATCAATATTGCCGGATCAAAAGGAAAAAAAATTGGTGGTATTTTACATCCTGGAACATTTAGTATGCTAGGTGTTGGTGTACCTTTTGCGCTGTCTGCAAAAAATACTCATCCAGATTCAAATGTAATTTTAATTAGTGGTGATGGAGCTTTTCTTTCTGGAGGCTTATCAATTGAAGCTGCCTTTCAAGAGAACAAACCAATAGTAGTTGTTATAGATAATAATGGAGGTTTGGATTGTATTTCTCAACAACAAGAACGTTTGTTTAATAGCGGAAAACACTTTGCTACTGATTTTAGAGACATACCATTTCATAAAATTTTTGAGGGATTTGGTGGACATGGTGAGTTAGTTACAAAAAGAGAGGAATTAGCCCCAGCACTAAAAAGAGCTCTGGAAAGTGGAAAAACCGCATGTATAAACGTCAAAGCTAAAGGTGTAATAAGCCCAATAGTTGCAGCAGTCAGCGATAAAAGAGATAAGGCTTCAATAGAATAAACCTATGGCTACTTTATCCTCTCACTTACTAAATTCGGTTGATGGGACTCATGCTAATGGCGTTAAAATTATTATTAATCAAATAAATTCATCTGGAAATAAAATAATTTTTTTTGAAACTGAAACTGATAGTGGAGGCAGAATTTTAAAAGATTTTAATCTTTCGGAAGACGATTGTAAATGTGATTATGAAATGATCTGTAAAACTTCTGACTATTTTTCTAAAAAAAAAATTGTTTCTGAAATAGTAATTAAATTCAGAATGGATGATCCAAAAAAAAAATATCACTTACCTATTATTATATCTCCAAATGGTTATTCAATTTGGTGGTCTAAATAATTAATTAAATTTTTTTATGTCTAAAAATATAAAATTAAATATGTCGAGAAGAATTAGAAGAACTCCATTTACAAACCGAGTTGAGCAACATGGTGTTTCAGATTTCACTGTTGTAAATCACATGCTTTTACCAAAAGGGTTTAAAAATTCAGTTGAGGAGGATTATTGGCATTTAAGTAAAGATGTACAAATTTGGGATGTATCTTGTCAAAGACAAGTGCAAATTAGTGGGCCTGATGCTGCTAAACTTGTTCAAAAATTAACTCCACGCTCCTTACAAAATATGGAAACTGGAAAATGTTTTTATATTCCAATGTTAAACGAAAATGGTGGAATGATAAATGATCCAGTATTACTTAAATTAGATGACGATATGTTTTGGATCTCAATAGCTGACTCAGATATTTTGTTGTGGGCGAAAGGTTATGCTTTAGGCTTAAACTTGAATGTAAAAATTGAAGAACCAGATGTTTATCCTTTAGCAATTCAAGGACCTAAATCTGAAGATTTAATGTCGTCAATATTTGGAGAAGAAGTAAGAAAAATAAAATTTTTTAATTTTAGAGTATTTGATTTTGAAGGAACAAAACAAATTATTGCAAGATCTGGCTATAGTAAACAAGATGGTTTTGAGATTTATTTTAAAGTTCACGAAAATTATTTTGATAAAATTGAAATGGGTGAAAAACTTTGGGATACAATCTGGCAAGCTGGGAAAGAATTTAATATCTCTCCTGGTTGTCCAAATTTAATCGATAGAATTGAATGTGGGCTTATGTCTTATGGAAATGATTTTACTGGAGAAAATAATCCATTTGAGTGCAACCTAGATAAGTATTGTCCAACTAATGCATCTCATGAATATATTGGAAAAATAGCTTTATCTAAAATTCAAAATGAAGGTGTTAAACAAAGGATGCGAGGAATTATTTTTGATGGAGATCCTTGTCCAGCTACAAGTCAACCTCTCAATGTCCTTTCAAATGTTAATAAAAAAATTGGACAGATTACTTCTGGTATCTTCTCTCCAAGAATTAAAAAAAATATTGGTTTATCAATGATTTTGAAAGACCATTGGGAAATTGGAGAAAATGTAATTGTTGAAACTCTTAATGGAGATAAAAGAAATGGGAAGATAACATCTTTGCCATTTCCAGATTAAGTAGTTATATATACGCTCTATGTTTAAAGCAGTAATAGCAGGTTATTCAAGATCACCTTTTACAATGGCTAGAAAAGGTGAATTAATAGACGTAAAACCTGTAAACTTACTGGCTGAAGTTATCAATAATCTTGTTTCAAAAACTAATGTTAATAAAGCTGATATTGAAGATATTGTAATTGGTTGTGCTTTTCAGACTGGTGAACAATGTTTTAATATTGGCAAACTAGTAACCTTTCTGACAGATATGGAGATCAAAACTTCAGGAATGACAGTGGATAGATGGTGTGGATCTTCAATGGAAGGTATTCATATTGCTGCTGGTAAAATAGCAATGGGATCTGGAAAAGTTTTTATTTGTGGAGGTGTAGAGAGTATGACTAGAGTAACAACTGGTTTTGATTCTATGCCATATCCTTATGACGGTAAAGAAAACCCAAATGTATACTTTTCAATGGGAACTACCGCTGAAAATGTTGCAAAACAATATTCCATCTCAAGAACGGAACAACAAGAATTTGCAATTTCAAGTCATCAAAAAGCATTTGATGCACAATCTAAAGGAAATTTTAAAAATGAAATAGTTTCAATAGGAGACTGTTCTCAAGACAGCAATATTAGACCTAATAGTAATCAAGAAAAATTGGATAGTTTAAAATTAGCATTCGATCAAAATGGAACTGTGACTGCAGCAACTTCATCACCACTAACTGATGGTGCAGCAGCTACTTTAATTTGTGAAGAGCAATATGCAAAAGATAATAATTTAGAAATTTTAGGTAGAATTGTCTCTACATCTGTTCAAGGATGTAAAGCTGATACAATGGGTTTAGGGCCGATAGGTGCTACTCAAAAAGCTTTGGCAAGAGCCAAATTATCAATTAAAGATATTGATATTGTAGAACTTAATGAAGCATTTGCATCTCAATCTTTAGCTTGCATAAAAGACTTACAAATAGATCCAAGCAAAGTAAACTTGGATGGTGGAGCATTGGCTTTAGGTCATCCACTTGGAGCAACAGGTGCTAGAATTACAGGAAAAGTAGCCCAATTATTAAAAAGAGAAAATAAAAAATATGCGTTGGCTTCTCAATGTATAGGCCTTGGAATGGGAATTGCCACAATAATTGAGTCTATAGATTAATTTACACATGCAAAAATTACCATTTGATAAAAGATCTGGAAAAATTTGGTTTAATAATGAATTGTGTGAATGGCAAGATGCAAGAGTTCACATAATTAGTCATGGAATGCATTACGCAAGTTTAGTTTTTGAAGGTTTAAGAGTTTATAATACTAAGATTTTTAAATTAGAGGAACATACAGATAGGCTTTTTAATTCTGCAAAAATTTTAGATATGAAAATACCTTACTCATATAATGAGATTATTGATGCTACAAAAAAACTAGTTTCTGATCAAAATATTCAAAATGGATATGTTAGACCTTTTGTTTGGCGAGGTAGTGAAATGATGGGTGTTTCTGCACAAAATACTAAGATTAATGTTGCAATTGCAATATGGGATTGGCCAACTTACTTTGATACAGATTTAAAATTAAAAGGTATTAAATTAAACATTTCTAAATGGCAGAGACCTCCTCAAAATTCATCACCTTGGCAAAGTAAAGCAGCAGGTTTGTATATGATTTGCACACTTTCAAAGCACCAAGCAGAAAAAGAAGGTTACACAGATTCTTTAATGTTGGACCATGAGGGAAATATTGCCGAAGCTACAAGTGCTAATATTTTTTTTAAAGATGAAAATAATCAACTGCATACCCCTATTCCAGACTCTTTTTTAGACGGTATTACTAGAAAAACAGTTATCGATCTTGCAAAATCTAAGAATATTAAAATACACGAAAGAAAAATATCTCCTAAAGAATTACCTAATTTCAAAGGTTGTTTTATTACAGGTACAGCAGCAGAAATAACTCCAGTAGGAAATATTTTAGATAATAGTTTTGAAGTTTGTGAATTAATTAAAGATTTATCTTCTAGTTATGAAAAACTAGTTGGTAAAAATAGTTAGAAAAAAATATAAATTTAATTTTAGGTATTAGAGTTAATGATTAATTCCTCTTAATCTCTCAGATCTTCTTCTTAAAAGTTCTGCACTGACTAATATCAAAGTAGACATTACAATCAAACAAGTCGCAACAGCCATGATGGTTGGACTTAATTGCTCTCTTAACCCTACCCACATTTGGATTGGAATTGTAGTATTCTCTAATCCAGCTAAAAATAAAACAACTACAACTTCATCAAATGAAGTTACAAAAGCGAACAATGCTCCAGAGATAACTCCTGGCATGATTAATGGCAATGTTATTTTCATAAATGTATTAACAGGGTTGCTTCCTAAACTTGCAGCAGCTCTAGTCACACTATGATCGAAGCCACTTAATGTTGCGGTAACAGTAATAACAACAAATGGAGTTCCTAAAATAATATGAGATAATACAATTCCAGTATGTGTTGCCGCCAACCCTACTTTTGCCATAAAGAAAAATATTGCTGTTCCTGAAATAATTAAAGGAACAATCATTGGTGAAATTAATAATGCCATAAATGCTGCTTTATAAGGCATATGTCTGCTACTTAAGCCTAAAGCAGCTACAGTTCCTAAAACTGTTGACCCTATTGTTGCAAAAAAAGCAATTATCAAACTATTCTTAGTAGCTAAACCCCAAGGATTTTTGGTTCCATAAATCATGTCTTCATACCATCTCAATGAAAAACCTTCTGGATCAAGTGCTAGCATTTTTGCTGAAAAGTGTATGTATTGCTCGGCGTTAAATGAAAGTGGTAAAATTACAAATAATGGAGCAATTAAAAAAAAGAATACCAAGCCACAAAATGTTAAATAAGTGTAATGCCAAATTCTATAATTTAATGGTGTGTGATTTGGTAAAGCCATAAAAATTAACCTAACTTAATATTATCTATTCCTACGAGTTTGTTGTAGACCCAATAAATTGCTAAAACACCTACCAATAACATAGTTCCAAGTGCTGAGGCAAAGGCCCAATCTAATGAGCTTTTCATATGATAAGCTATTGTATTACTAATTAAAGAACCACTAGCTCCACCTACTAATGCAGGTGTAATGTAATAGCCGATAGCTAATATAAATACTAATAAACATCCTGCGCCAATACCTGGAATTGTTAAAGGAAAATAAATTTTAACAAACGAAACTAAAGGTGTGCCACCTAATGATTTACCAGCTCTCATTAAACTTGGAGATATTGTTTTCATAACACTATAAAGAGGCAATACCATAAAAGGTAACAATATTTGTGTCATAGCAACAAACGTACCAATAACATTATACATTAACTCTGGCCTGTTATCATCTGCAGCTAAACCAAGCCAAACAATCAAATCATTTATTGGTCCTTGTTGTTGAAGCAGAACCATCCAGCTAGAAGTTCTTACTAACAATGATGTCCAAAAAGGAAGCAATACACAAATCATCAATAAATTACTGTATTTCATTGGTAAAGTAGCAAGCAAATGTGAAATTGGATAAGCAAGAACAAAACAGAAAAGGGTAACCCAAAAAGCTACATTTATTGTTCTCATCCATAAAATTTTATAAATTCTTCTGTCTTCCTCTACCTGAACTATATTTCTATCTTGGTCAAATCTCATATCCATCCCTTTTAGATATTTCGCATATGACCAGTTAGGAGCTGCATTTTTTAAAGCAACTAAATATTCAGGCTGACCCCACCTTTTATGTATTTTAATGAATTGTTCTTTATAATTACCCTCTTCAATTTTTTTTAATTTTCTAACAGTTTTCTTTATTAAGCTACTGAAACCAGATTTTTCGTAGTTTAATCTTGCAATAATTTTTCCATAAGTCTTGTTTTCTTTTAAATATTTTAAATCTTCATAAATGGCCTTGTAAACGGGTTCATCTGGTAAATCTTGTCCATCCCAATTTTCCATTGCTTGAAATGTTTTAGGAAGCATTTTTGTGATCATACGATCGTCAACACTTCTAAATAACATGTCGCCTATTGGAAAAACGTAAATTATAAGTAAGAATAAAAAAAGTGGAGCTACTAGTAAGACTGCCTTAAGTTTATTTTTTCTTTCAGCTTTTTTGAGACTTTCCTCAAGAGGTATTCCGTCAGATGATAAAATTTGTTCTTGGCTCATAATAAAAAAGGGCAGTTATAAATAACTGCCCTTTCAATATAGTATAAAAAACTATTCTATAAAACTAAATTATAGACCAGCTTTCATTGCTTCCCATTTCTCATTGATCTCATCCTGGTTATCCGCCCAGTAATCAGGGTTCATAAGAATGTGGCTTTTTAAGTTAGCTGGTGCTGTTGGCATATGTGGTACCATGTTAGTTTTACCATCTTTAAACCAAGGCTCTCCAGCTTCCATGATAGCAATTGAAGATTTTCTCCAAGGAGCGTAAGCGATATACTTAGCACTACCTGCTAAACCTTCTGTACTAGTCATTTCAGCAAGAACTTTCAAAGCACTACCGTCAGCATAGCCGGGACCATCTTTTACTAATGCAAAATATTCATAGTCAAGAATTTGAGCGTCCCAAACTTGTACAAGTGGAGTTCCTTCCATTTGTGCATTAAAGAATCTGCCGTTCCAACCTGTAGCCATTACCACTTCACCATTAGCTAATAGTTCTGGTGGTTGAGCTCCTGCATTCCAAAATACACATCCACCATCAGGATCTGTACAAAGTTTTTTAATTTTAGCTAAAGCTCTATCTATACCAGCACCTTCCATTTTTCTGTAAAGTAAGTCACCACCAGCTTGTGCTCCACTAGCTTTAACTCCATCAGCAACCAATGCGATCTCTAAGTTAGACATTGCACCTTTGTATATTGCTCTTTTACCTGGAAACTTTTTAGTATTGAAAAAGTCTTTAATTGATTTTGGTTTTTTCTTACCAATTTTTTCGTCATTGTAAGCAAAGTTCCAAGAGTACAAGATATTACCAACTGCACACTTAGATGGCATGCTTGTAAAGAAGTCTTGACTTGCTGGCGTTCCATCTGGAGCTGGCAAGAAGTCTTTGTCAAAATCAAATTCGTGGAAAATTCCTTCGTCACATCCAATGATTGTATCTTTTGCGTATACATCCATAATGTCCCAAGTAATTGCTCCCGCTTCTTTTTGAGCTTTAATTTCTGATAATCCACCAGTGTAGTCTACCCAGTTAACAGGTATTCCTAATTTTTTAGCTGTTGGATCACCATACCCTAATTTTTGTGACTCTGTGTAAGCTCCACCCCAAGACACTACAGTAACTGCAAATGCCGAAGTTGTTACAGAAAGTACAAAAGAAAGAGCAAGTAATAATTTACTTAATTTTTTCATTTATCCTCCGTTTAAACGTTTTTTATAAAGCGAAAGTACAACAAAATTGACTACCTAAGTCAACATGTCATTTTAATATTGATTTAATTGGAATTTTTATAATTATCAGAATTATTATTTTGGATCTAAAGCTCTACAATCAGTGCTGTTCCAGCCAATGTTTATTTCTTTGCCCTCTTTAATATCCATTCTATTTGAGCTGTTTGGAACTTTCAAAATAAATTGTTTATTTCCTAATAAGTCTAATCTTAATCTCGTATGGTCACCATGGTAAATTACTTCTTCAATTTTGCCTTTATGATTATTGTCCATTTTTGTATCTGGATCAATTAAAGCTCTTTCAGGTCTTAAAGAAACTGTAGTCTTTTCTCCTTTTGATTTTGCAACGATTGGGTTAGCTAAAATTTCAGCGCCTGAATTTAATTTTACTTTACATTTATCGCCTGAAACATCAGTTACTTCTCCAGCAAATGTATTATTCTCACCAATAAATTCTGCAACAAATGAATTTACTGGTCTTTCATATAATTCATCTGGGCTGGAAAGTTGCTGAACTTTTCCATCATTAAACACTGCAATTCTATTAGACATTGTTAAAGCTTCTGTTTGATCGTGTGTAACATATACAACTGTTACACCAATACTTTCATGAATATGTTTAATTTCATACTGCATACTCTCTCTTAAATTTTTATCTAGGGCTCCCAAAGGTTCATCCATTAATACCAGTTTTGGATCAAATACTAATGATCTTGCTACAGCAACCCTTTGTTGTTGACCTCCAGATAATTGCATTGGCATTCTAGACTCGAACCCTTGAAGCGAAACCATTGATAAAGCTTTATCAACTTTTTTATCAGCTTCATCTTTTGGAATTTTTCTAACTCTTAATGGAAATGCTAAATTTTCATAAACTGTCATATGTGGAAACAACGCATAGTTTTGAAATACCATTCCTATTCCTCTTTTATGTGGAGGTATATCTGATATGACTTTATTATCTAAATATATTTGCCCATTTGTCGGAGTTTCAAAACCAGCTAACATCATCAAGCAAGTTGTTTTACCCGAACCAGATGGTCCAAGCATTGTAACAAATTCACCTTCTTCTATGTCTAAATTTAAACCTTTTACGACAAGTTGTTTACCGTCGTAACTTTTATCTACATTTTCGAATCTTACGAAGTGATCATTACCCATACGACTTTAAAACATTTGTTAGATTGATAATCAAGCGATTTATTTGACGTATAATTCTTTGCTCATATTGCAAAATAATTCACTACCATTTTCAGTAACTCTTACTGCTTCAGAAGCTTCTACACCCCAATCACCAAATTGCATGACTGCTATCATGTGAAAACAAACATTTGGTTCTAAAACAGTCATGTCTCCTTTATATATGTTAAGTGTATGCTCTCCCCAATCTGGCGGGTAACCAATTCCTATTGAATAACCAGTTCTAGACTTCTTCTCAATTCCATACTTATCAAGTATTTTCCAAAAAGCCTGTGCAACATCATCTGCTGTATTTCCTGGTTTTGTAGCACTAATACCAGCCTCTAAGGCTTCAATAGTTTTTTTCATTGTATCAATTTTTAACTGATCTGGTTTTCCAAGTAATACTGTTCTAGCCATTGGAGCATGATATCTTTTATAAACTCCTGATAGCTCAATTATGGTCGCCTCACCTTCTACAAACTTATCCTGAGATGCTGTTAAATGAGAGGCAGAAGTCCCCTTTCCAGTTGGAAGTAACGTGGCAATACTTGAGTATTCACCTCCAAATTCCTCCGTTCCATAAAATAATGTTTTTTGAATTTCACCTACTGCATCACACTGCCTTACTCCTGGATTTATAACTTCCATTGCAGTTTTCATGCCTCTTTCAGAAATTTTAGCAGCTGATTTCATAAATCCAATTTCAGTATCTGATTTTACTAATCTTACCCAGTTAACTAATCTATCGCTATCAACTATCTTAGCGTTTGGTAACCCTTGTTTAATTTTTTCATGACAAAATGCTGTGTAGTAATGTGCGTCCATCTCCACACCAATACAAAGTTTGTCCCATTTTTTTTCTTTGATGATTTGAACTAAATAATCATAAGGATGCTTGGGCCAAGTATGAATATAATTTTCATCATAAACAATAATATTTTCATTTTTAAGGTAAGATTTTATATATGCTCCGCCAGCATCTTGGGCTCTAACAAAACATAAAGGCTCTTCTGCATTAACATGAACTATTGCACATTGTGCATAATAAAAAGACCAAGCATCATAACCAGTTAAGTAATTTAGATTATTTGTATCATGGGAGATCAATAATTCGATGCCTTTTTCTTGCATTATTTTTTGAGTCTTTTTTAATCTATCTCTGTATTCTTCTTTTGTAAAAAGCATTAATTACTTTGGAATAGTTTTCCAAATCCTTTCACTGAATTATTTTTATTTATTTTCTCAAGTGTGTCCCAAATCAAAGCCTGATTACTAGATAAAACAGTTGTGTTTAATTTTTTTTCTAACTCATCTATTATTGGTAAGACTGGCAAGGCTGTGCATGAAACAAATAAAGCCTCTGCTCCATTTAAATCTATTTTAGATAAAACTTCAGACAAATATTTTTGATCAACTTTACCAATGTCATAATCTGCTTCTATATCAAAATATGCATTTGAAGTAATTTCAAATCCTTCACTTTTAAAATATTCAACTACATCATCATTAAGTTTTTTACTGTAAGGAGTAAAAAGACATAGCTTATTAATATTTAATTTTTTTAATGCTTTTATTGCAGCAGTGCTTGGCGTCGTAACATCTGCCATCGGTTTAGCCACTTTAATTTTTTGCTCTATAGAGCTATACCCTGCAGCTATAGTTCCTGAGGTACATCCATAAACTACGCAATCAATATCTTGGTCTGGTAATATGTCTTTTGTGACTTCTGTAACTTTATTAGACATTTTTATTAGATTTTCCTTAGTCAGTGGGTTGTAACATTCAATACGGTTAACGAAGAAGTCAATATCACGATCTTTAATAACGTTTATAAAGTCTCTTTCGATCATGAAGTCACTTGCAAGTGCAATCAATCCTACTCTAGGATTTGATTTAGAAATATATTTAGGATCTATTTTTGTTGAATTCATAATTTAAAAGAGTGAATATATCATAAGTTCTTTAATCATTAATATAAAAAACGATATGAACATAAAAGACACCTTTGTTGCATCTTTGGTGCCTATATTTTTAGGTTTTGGTTTTGTCATAGCTAAACCTGCATTTGAATCTTTTCCTCCAATTTTATTGATGGGAATTCGATTTATGTTTGCAGCTTCTATTTTAATTTGGTGGTTTCCAATACCAAGAGGATACTTAAAAAAAATTTTTATCGCATCTTTTATAGCTAATACATTGCAATATAGTATTACGTATTCTGGTTTAAATTTAATAGATGCTTCTGCAGCGGTGCTATTAGTGCAAACTGAAGTTCCTTTTGGAGTAATTTTTGCATATTTCATGCTCAAAGAAAAACCTACCATACGAGCTTTAGTTGGAATTGGAATTGCCTTTATTGGAGTTTATGTATTAACAGGATCACCCAGTTTAGATGGAAAGTTTATTGGTATCGGTCTAACAATTTTAGGATCTGCAATATGGGCGCTCGGCCAAGTTGTTGTTAAGCCATTAAGTAAAGAAATTAATCCTCTAGCTTTAGTTGCTTGGTTAGCTTTATTTTCTGGACCAATTTTAATATTTATTTCGGCAATACTAGATGGAAATACAATAGGTTATTTGTCAAATGCAAAATTTGATCATTGGGTCATTGCTATTTATATTGGTTTTATAATGCAACCAATTACTTATGGCTGCTTCTACTATGTATTAAAAAATAATCCACTCTATAAAGTTCTTCCAATTGTAACTATGGGTATTCCGCCAACGGGATTATTAGCAGCAATATTTCTTTTAGGAGAAAAACCTACACAAGAATTATTTACTGGTGGAGCATTAATTATTGTTGGAGTAATTTTAATTGTGTTTACAAAAAATAAAAATGATGAGGTTAAAAAATGAAAATAGGATTTATTGGTCTAGGAAATGTTGGTGGTAAACTTGCAGGAAGTTTATTAAGAAATAAATTTGATTTAACTGTAAGAGACTTAGATGAAAATTTAACAAAAGATTTTAAAAATTTAGGCGCTAAAGTTGCAAATTCTGCAAAAGAATTAGCAAAACAAGTAGATTTGATAATTACATGTTTGCCATCTCCAAAAATTTGTGCGGATGTTATGGAAGGCGAAAATGGAGTGCTTGAAGGTATAACTCAAAATAAAATATGGCTTGAAATGAGTACTACTGATGAAAGTGAAATTAAAAGAATTGGTAAAAAGATTTTAGAAAAAAAAGGTATACCTTTAGATGGCCCAGTAAGCGGTGGTTGTCATAGGGCTGCTACTGGAAATATTGCTATCTTTGTCGGAGGAGAAAGAAAAGCTTTTGATAGAATTTTATCTGCATTAACTGTTATGGGTAGAAAAGTATTGCATACTGGAGAATTAGGTAGTGCTACAGTTCTTAAAGTAATAACAAATTACCTAGCCTCGGTTCATCTAGTTGCATTAGGTGAAGCTTGGACTGTTGCTAAAAAATCAAATTTAGATCTTGCTAAAGCTTATAAAGGAATTGCAGTTTCATCTGGAAATTCTTTTGTTCATGAAACTGAAAGTCAGGTTATTTTAAATGGTTCTTATAATATTAATTTTACTATGGACTTAGTTTTAAAAGATACCGGATTATTCGATGATCTTGCAAAAAAATTAAATGCAGGATTAGAGATTTCTCCAAAAATTGTTGAAATTTTTAAAGATGGCCAAAAAAAATATGGTTCGAGGGCATGGTCTTCGATGATCGTTAAAAGAATGGAAGATATTAACAATATAGATTTTAGAACAGATGGATTTCCTGAGGAGTTAACTGATAATGAACCCGAGGAAAAAGGATATGAAATCTAATTTTTAAAACATAAACTCAAATAATCACTCTTTATTTATAGTATTTTCAATTCTGTATTCAATTCAAAGTTGTTTTGCGTCCATTGATATATTGATTTCTTGAACTTAATGTGTTGAGATTAATTAATATAAACTATTAAGAGGAAAATAATGAAAATAATTAAAAAAATAGTACTTTCTTCATTAGCTGTCTTAAGTTTCACTTTATTTACTGGTGTTGCTAATGCTGCGTGTGGAAAGATCACAATCGCTAATATGAACTGGGCATCAGCAAATTTCATGGCTGAAGTAGATAAAATTATACTTGAAGAAGGTTATGGATGTGAAGTTGAACTTGTCCCGGGTGCAACTATGCCCACATTTACATCAATGCAAGAAAAAGGTGAGCCGGATGTAGCTCCTGAGTTTTGGGCAAATGCTGCAATCGTTGCTTTAAACAAAGCAGTGGATGAGGGCAAAATGCACTCTATCAACAAAGCTCCAATTACTGGATTAGGTGAAGGTTGGTGGGTATTACCTGCAACTTTAGAAAAGCATCCTGAACTTACAACTGCAGATGCAATCTTAAAAAGACCTGACCTATTTCCACATCCAGAAGATC
>QBYI01000029.1 GCA_003282895.1 Pelagibacteraceae bacterium AG-325-F15 | reverse complement strand
CTATTAACCTCATTTAATAAGGATTTCTTATTTAAATTATTAGGAAAACCCATTATATGACCATAGTCATATGGTGTTAAATTCCATAATTTAAGTTTTAATGAATTGCTAGGCACAAACAGTAGAGCTAATGTAATAAAGTTGTATATTACAAGGATTAAAAGCGAATATTTAAAAAATTTTTTATAATGGAAAATAGTCAAAGCAAATTCACTTTAAAATATTTTAGTTTATTAATCAAAATATTATTATTTTCATTATTATCTCAATACACATTAGCAAATGACGACAAGATTGGGACCGTGACTGAGATAAATGGAACTATAGTTGCTATTAATGAGGAGTTAGAAGAAAGGGATTTATTGATACATGATCCTTTTTTCCTTAATGAAGAAATATTTGTAACAGAAGGTTCTTCTGCAACCATTCAATTTAATGATAGCACAACAGTTATTATGAAAGAACTTACATCAATAAATGTAAGTGAATTTGAAAATTCAAAAAAAAACCCAAAATTAAAGGCAGAGTTAGTAAAAGGAAAAATAATTATAGAATCTGGCTCTATTGCAAAAAAAGATAATGGTGAAATGATAGTTGGAGTAACCACTTCTTCTCTTGGACTAAGAGGAACTAGAGTAGATATTGATTTAAAACCAAGTGGTAAATCAAATATTTCTTTAGCGACAGATAGTTTTGGTAACGTTGGAGCAATAGAAGTAAGCTCAGATGGTCAAACTTCAAATATTACGTCTACGGAACAAGTTTTAGAAATTTCAGAAAATAACGAAACCACATCAAGAGAAAAAACGGATGAAGAAAAAGAGGAAGCAAAATCTGTTGGTGAAACTTTAATTAAATCTTCAAAAATAGATGAGGAAGAAATTACTAAACAACTTCAACAAAAATTAGAAGAAGGAAATCTTCAAGATGCCAATAATGATGGTGTCGTTGATGAAAGCGATGTTGAGATTGCAAAAGAACAGATTACTAATGAAAAAAAACAAAATATAGATTTTATTGTTGAAAATTCTAAAGATGAAAACACTGAATTTTTATCAGATGTAATCAATCAATCTGACGAAAAAAGTACTGGTGAAGTAATTGAAAAGATTATTGAAAATAAAGATAATCTTGTCGAAGGGGTGGTTGAAAATCTATCTGATAAAGATAATAAGTTTTTAACTTCTTCAACATCAGAAGGAGCTGGACTTATAAAAGAAAAAATTTTTGAAACTATAGTTGCTAAAGAAACTGATAAATCTGCAGCTATTTTAAGTAAAGTAATGGCTAAAGCTGATGATGCAACTGTTGCATCAGTTATTAACAATATTACTGAAAAAAATGCTAATGAAGACTCTAAACTATCATTAAAAGTGATGGCAGATTTCTCAGAAAAAAATCCAGAAAAATTAGAAACTTTAGCTCAAAATAATGCGGATCAAATTGAGAAATTAACAATCTCAGCAGTTGAAAAAGCTGAGTCATCTAAAGAAGATGCTGATTTAATTGCAAAAGTTGTAGCAGTTGCAAGCGATGAGTTGGTAAATAAAGTAGTTGAAGAGGTGAGTAAAAGTTCAACAGATGAAAAACAGACTTTATCTGCACAAGTTTTAAAAGCTATTGTTGATATCGATTCTGATAAAATTGAAATTATTAATGACGATGTAAAAGATACAATGATTAAACAAACGATTGAGTCAGCTCAAAATCAACAGGAGGGAACAGGTATTCAAGCAAGTGAGGATATGACTAGTATTGTATCTGACATTATTGTTAACTCAAATACAGAAACTGGCTCTAAAATGATCGAAGAATTAAATAATACTGAATCTGAAAGTGATTTATCACTTCAAGTTATCTCTGATATATCTGAAAAAGATACAGCCAAACTAAATGTATTATCTGAAAATAATAAAGAACAGATTGAAAAGTTAACAGAAACAGCAATTAAAAATGCAGATGCCTCTAAAGAGAGCGCTCAATTAATTGCAAAAGTCGTTGCAAATGCAAGTGATGAATTAGCAAACAAAGTAGTTGAAGAGGTGAGTAAAAGCTCAACAGATGAAAAACAGACTTTATCTGCACAAGTTTTAAAAGCTATTGTTGATACTGAGCCTGATAAACTAGAAGTCATCAATGAAGATGTTAAAGATACAATGATTAAACAAACAATTGAGTCAGCTCAAAATCAACAAGAAGGGACAGGGGCTGAACAAAATCAGGATATGACTAGTATAGTATCTGATATTATTGTTAACTCTAATACAGAAACTGGATCAAAAATGATTGAAGAATTGAATAATACCGAATCTGAAAGTGATTTATCACTTCAAGTTATTTCTGCTATTTCTGAAAAAGATACAACAAAACTTAATACGTTATCTGAAAACAATAAAGAACAGATTGAAAAGTTAACAGAAACAGCGATTAAAAATGCAGATGCCTCTAAAGAGAGCGCTGATTTAATTGCAAAAGTTGTAGCAGTTGCAAGTGATGAATTAGCAAATAAAGTAGTTGAAGAGGTGAGTAAAAATTCAACTGAAGAAAATCAAACTTTATCAGCACAAGTTTTAAAAGCTATTGTTGATACAGAACCTAATAAATTAGATATTATTGAGGATGATGTAAAAGATACAATGATTAAACAAACAATTGAATCAGCACAAAATCAACAGGAGGGAACAGGTATTCAAGCAAGTGAGGATATGACTAGTATTGTATCTGACATTATTGTTAACTCAAATACAGAAACTGGATCAAAAATGATTGAGGAATTAAACAATTCATCAACTAACACAGATAGCGATTTATCGTTGCAAGTTATCTCTGCCATATCTGAAAAAGATACAACAAAACTTAATACGTTATCTGAAAACAATAAAGAACAGATTGAAAAGTTAACAGAAACAGCGATTAAAAATGCAGATGCTTCAGAGGAAAATGCTCAATTAATTGCAAAAGTCGTTGCAAATGCAAGTGATGAATTAGCAAATAAAGTAGTTGAAGAGGTGAGTAAAAATTCAACTGATGAAAATCAAGCATTGTCAGCTAAAGTTATGAAATCAATAGTAGAGACTAATCCAGAAAAAATAGAGACTTTAAGTGATGAAAATAAAGAGACTATAATTACCCAGACTATTGAAGCTGCTAAAAATCAATCAGAAGGAACTTCTACTGATGAAATAGATTTAACAAATACCATAGCAGAGATTGTCACAAAATCTGATACAGCAACAGCTGCAAAAGTATTAGAGAAACTAGATGAAGCCAGTACTGAAAGTGATTCAAAGTTATCATTAAGTGTAGTTTCTAATTTAACCAAACAAGAAAACTACGAAGAAAAAATGGAAATATTGTCAGTAACATCATCTGTAGTTGAACAGAGTATAACTAAGTTGGTTGAAAAAGCTGTAGAAAATGCATCTTCTGAAGAAGATTTAGAAATGGTAACAAATATTGTTGAAAATAGTAAAGGTACTATTGCCGATAAAGTAATTAACAGTGCGAACAAAAATGAAGAAAGTAAAAAGAAAATTACAGAAGTAATAGTAAAAGTTGTTGAAAAAAATCCTGAAAAAGCTGTTGAAATTATAGAGAAAAATAAAAACACTAATACAGTACTAGAAACTGTTAAAACTAAAATTGAAAAAGGGGAAGCTGTATCTTCTGAAGATTTTGAAAAAGTTTTTGATACAAATGTTTCACCTAATTAAATATGCAAATTTCAAAAAATAAGAAATATCAGTATTTATTTTTTTTTATTTTAACAATTTATACAATTTTTAATGGTGGAAACTCCAATATATCAATTCAAATTAATTTTATCTTAGTAAGTTTTTTATTTTTATTATGTCTCAAAGATAAAAATTATAATCTACATTTAATAAATTTTTTTAAAGTTAATAAAAAATCAATATTCATTTATACAATATTTATTTTCTATTTATTGTTTCAAATATTTCCTTTACCATTAGAAATTCTTAAAATATTTTCACCAGAAAAGTTTAAAATTATAGGTAAACTTGATGGTGAGATTTTAAATTCCTCAATTAGTTTAACTCCATCAGATTCTTTTTTTCAAATACTAAATTATATAACATTACTAATTATTATTTTTATAATAAAGATGATATTTTATACAGATAGGCATAAAAATAGATTTTATTTATTTTTGTCTTTTTTAGGATTTGTAACTTCAATAATTGCAATAACTTTTTATCTCAATGGTAATCCAGATATATTTATATTTAAAAATTCATTTTTTAAAAATGCTTCAACTGGTTTTTTTATAAACAGAACTATTTTTGCTGTATTTTTACTATTTACATTAATTTCGTCTTTAGAAGTTCTTAAAAACCTGGATGAATATTCCAGTAAGAAAAAAAATAATTTTTTTTTAAAGATTTACGTGAGATTGTTTGTAGTATTTATAACAATTGGAATAATCACTAGTTTTTCAAGAATTGGAAATTTTCTTTTTTTAATAACAATATTGTCATATTTGTTTAAGGAATATTATTTTAACAAAACTGAAAATAGTTCATTCAAATACATAATTATATTAATTTTGTTACTTGATATACTAATTTTAGGATTTTATTTTGGAGGTTCAAAAATTATAGATAGATTTTATTTTTTAAACGATGAATTTGCCGAAATATATTCAGACAATTTAAGTTTAAGCAGAATAGATATAATTAAATTTAGTATAATCCAATTAAAAAATTTTTTATTATTTGGATATGGTACTGGAGGTTTTGAGATCTTATTTCAAATTAATCATTCAGATCTTGGTATTCAATATGCGGATCATGCACATTCTGATTTATTTGAATTTATAGGTGAGTTTGGAGTAATCGGAACTATATTATTATTGCTATCTTTGTTAAGTTTTTTTATTTGTAAAAATTCTTACTCATTTATAAATTTAATACTAATGAGCTACATAATAATTATATTAATTTTCGATTTTTCTATGCATATTCCACTTATTCTGTTGTTGCTAACTATATTTTTAAATTTGAACAAAAAAAAATTTAATTAATATTATGGTTCCTTATATGTTTCTAAACCATTATTAATTATTGGATTATAAGACTTAAATAAATTTGTTTGTGGTAACAATAAACTTATAACTCTATTCCATTTAACAATTTCTGTTGGTGGGATAAAAACTATATCTCTTTCTTGTAGCAAGAATTTTCTACCTGCAATTAGATTAACTGGATTTTTAATATCTAATTGGAAAACATCTACTTCTAAGAATGAAGCATATTTTTCCCTTATCACATAAACTTTTTTAGCATTTGCTGTTAATTGATTTAAACCACTGGTTGAAATAAGCTCTGTTAAAGAGTAATCCATATTTGGGAAATAAATACCAGGTTTAGAAACTTCTCCAAATACGTGTATTGCATCAGAATTCCTATCTATAAATATAACATCGTCTTTTTTTAAAAAAAAATTTTCTTTTTCATCACTGCTCTGAAAAGCATTTAGTAAATCAATTTTATAAACTTTATTGTCTCTTCTTAAAAGACCTTTAGTCCCAAAAAGTTTATCGGCAGCACTTGGATTAAAGTTTGCTTGAATTGCTGCTTCAATTAATTTTACTGGTTTTTGATCTAAGTTAATAGTTATTTGATTTCTAACTGCGCCAACGATATAAACTTTGCTACTATTAAATTCTTCTATATTAATTTGTAAATCAGGATTTTTATAAAAATTTTGTATTACCTGTAATAAAATGTTTTGGGCTTCATTTAAAGTCAGATCATTTAATTTCACTTTTCCAATAAAGGGTAAATCGATCATTCCTTCTTGATCTATCAAATATGTTCCATCTAAATCATCTGTGTCCGTTAAATCTATAGAAATTGAGTCTGCTGCTCCTAATATATACTCATATTTATAATCATAAATATCTGCAAATTTTTTTACTTTAAAATCTAGTTCATCAATCTTATCTTCATTAAATTTATTTAACTCTACATTACTAAGTGAATTTATTTTTATTATATTAATTCCAACATCATCAATTGAATAATCACTAGATATAACTTTCGAATTAGAGCTCTTATTAGATGGGTTATTAACAATACCCGGTAATGACACACAACCATTCAAAATAATTGAAAGGACAATAAAAAATTTAAAATAATTTTTTAAAAAGATCATTTAATAAACTTTATAATATTTTTAATTTTACGGTAAATTAATAAGTAAAAAATAATAGTTTTTCACGTTTTTTTGATATTTAGAGGCCTATTTATTGAAATTTTAAGATAAAAGAAATAAATATTTAACAATATGATTGAAAGAATAAATTCTATTTTGAACATATTTGATGTAGGTGATCTTAAATTTTTTTTTCTAGTTGCTAAAAAAAATATAAAAAATTTAATTTTGTTATCATTAATTGTTTCAATTTTAGCTTTATTTATATCTTTGAATCAACAAAAAAAATATCTCAGTAAAGGTATAATTGTCATAGAAGCAGATGGCAATAATATTGTAGACATTGAAGAAGTTTATTCATTTGAGTCTCGTATGAATAGGATAAATAACCAAATGGCTATTTTAAAAAGTGACGAGGTTTTAGAGTATATAGTAAAAGATAAGAAAAATTCAGTTCAATTTAAAAATCTTTATTCAGACAATGAATTTAATTTATTACAAAGAATTCTTAAAAAAAAGGAAAATGTTGATGATATTTTTTTAAAAAAAGTTTTAACAGATAATTTTAAAGTAAAGAATTTACCAAGTAGTGATGTTTTAGAGTTATCTTTTACATCTATAAACCCTAAACTTTCACAATTGGCATTACAATTAATAATAGATTCTTATCAAAGATATGAAATCGATAGTAAAATCAAAATAACTAATTATGCTAATCAAAAGATAACAGAGAGATTACAAGATCTAGTATCACAAATGGATATCGCCCAAAAAAAACTATCCAATTATAAAAGAGAAAATAATTTGGTTGATACTGGAAATGTTAAAGAATTAAAAATTAAAGAGATACAGTCAATATCGGATAGAATAATTGAAGCTAAGCAAAGTTATCAAAAACAGCAAAATGATTTGCTTTCAATAAAAGTTGCAGACGGAGATATAGATGCACTTTTAGCTATCGACGATCTTCGTTCTAGAGAAGAAATATCAAATATTAAAAATACTTTAAATGCTAATCAAAGTAATATGGAGTCATTATCACTTATTTATACAGAAAAACATCCAAAGATTATTCAAGCAAAAGATCAAAATTTAAATCTAAAAAGTCAGTTGAGTGAAATTTTAGATGAAAATATCCAACAGAAAGCCTTTGAATTAAGTAATATAAGTAACTTTATAAAATTATCAGAGGAAGAACTTCAAAAAGTTACTGATGAACTAAGAGTACTTGAAGAAAAAGAGTCTGGAATGTTAAAATATACTAGAGAACTTGAAAGTAGCAGAAAATTATATGAAACTTTTTTACAGAGAGTAAAAGAAACTAATGAAGCGCAAAACCTGCAGGTATCAAAATTAAAAACAATAGAAAGCCCAAATTTACCAACTTCTCATTTTTATCCAACACCCAAAAAAAATTTTGTATTAACATTTTTAATTTCATTTTTAGGCATTTATGGATTGTTATATTTTAGAGAAATGAATTCTTCAGTCATTAAAAGTCCTGAAGCAATTGACTCATTAAATATTCCACAAATTGGTATATTGCCTAGAGTGGAAAAATTAAAAAGAGGATTTCATATACTGCAAATGTTTGTTGAAGATGGGGCATCCAGTTTCTCTGAGGCAATAAGATCTTCGAGAGCTATTATAGAGTCTAAGTTTGAAAAAAATAGAAGTTATATGGTAACTTCATCAAATCCATCTGAGGGAAAAACCACATATGCTTTCAACTTGGCCTTATCTTTAGAAAAATCTAGTAAGGTGTTATTCATTGAAGCGGACATAAGAAGACCATCGGTTTTAAATGGTTTTTATCAATTTGACAGACAAATTCTAGGTTTAGGTGAAATAATTTCAGGATCTGCAAACTTAAATGATGCAATTTTTAAAGTTCCTGGAACTGAATTAGACATCATAACGTCAGGAGAAAAAAGATTTGATATGTCAGACATAGTTAGCAAAGATCAAATTAAAAAATTTTTAGATGTATTAAAATTAGAATATGATTACGTCATCATAGACTCGCCTCCAGTTCAGCCAGTTTCAGATACTTTAATTTTAACTCAATCTGCAGATTACAACTTATTTGTAATTAGATCTGAGGAAACAAGGACAGCATCTTTTATGTCTTCAATTAAAAAAATACAAAATGTAGGTGCAAAAATTAATGGTATTATTATAAATGATCTTGATACATCTAAAGACAGCTACTACAGTTATTATTATAGTTATACTCCAGATTATTACACAAAAAGTTAATAATGTTTAAATTGGAAAAAGTTTTTCAAAATGATGATTCTGGATATTATCTATTTATTAATTTTACAAAATCATTAACAATATTAGTATCAATTTATATTTTTTCAATTTTAGAAAAAAATTCTATATATGATTTGTTAAACTATAAGATATTTATAAATTCAAAATATTTTTTATACTCATTTTTAATTTCAATTTTATATTTTCTAATTTCGTTAAACTTCAAAACAAAGGAATATAAAAAAAATTTCTTATCATTTATAAAAGAGGATATTATTAATATCATAATCAGCCATGTAATTTTATTTTTTCTTTTTTTTATTTTAAATATTAATTTTGAAATAAATATTAATACTCTTTATTTGTTTATTTGCTTAATAAGTATGTTTATAATTTTAAAACTATACTTTAATAATTTGTATAATCGACTAATCGAAAAAAATATAATTCAAAAAAATATTATGTTAGTTGGCACATATTCAGAAATAAAAAAGATTCTTAATGAAAAGTTTGATAAAATAATAGTTTTTAAATGTTGTTTAATTACTGATTATAAAAATCAAAACTTAAGATATATTCGAAGTGAGTTAAAATTTCCTATATTTAATGAAGATGAGGATATAAGATCTATTTTAGAATATCATTCTCTTGGACAAATTTGGATTCTCAATGGTAATAATAAAACTAAAGAAAAATCATTTAACAAGATTATCCAATTTTCTGTTGATACATTAAATGTTAGTTTAGAGACCACATATAATTTGAAAGGAAAAAAACTTTTAGGCAATAAATTTGATTATGAATTTTATGAATTTTCAAGATTTTATGGAATAAGTTTATTTCTAAAGATTTTAATTGATAAAATTTTATCTATAATATTTTTAATTATATCTGGACCAATTTTATTATTTTTCTCTATAGCTATATATATAGAAGATGGTTTTCCAATATTGTTTACACAAAATAGAACTGGATGGGATGGTAGAAGATTTAAAATTTATAAATTAAGATCTCTAAAAAAAATTAGTTTTGATAAAACTATACAGGTAACTAAAGATGACTCAAGATTATTAAAGATAGGAAAAACTATAAGACGTTATAGTATTGATGAGCTACCTCAATTTTTTAATGTATTAAACGGTGATATGTCAATAGTAGGTCCCCGTCCTCACATGGTTGAACACGATATTCATTATTCAAACTTATTTTTTAACTTTTTAAAAAGACATAAATGTAATCCAGGTTTGACAGGGTGGGCTCAAGTTAATGGATTAAGAGGGGCAACACCAGAGCCAAGCATAATGAAACGAAGAATGGAATTTGACTTATGGTATTTAAATAATTGGACAATATGGCTAGATATATACATAATTTTAAAGACTTTTTATGCTCTTGTTAAATATAAAGGTGACTAGTTCAAAATTTAAAATATTTAAAAAATGACAATCTCAAATCAACAAAAATTATTGAGTCAAATATACAAAATTAAATTTAAAAAAATCATTAAAAAAATAACTACAGATAAAAAAACAATATTAATTTTAAGTAAAAAAAAAAAATTAAGTGCTTTAAAAATTTATATGAAAGGGAATACTTTAGTTGAATTTAAAAATGAAATAAAAGGATATAAATATTTTTACAAAAAAAAAATTTATAACATTCCAAAATTATTAAATTATTCAAAAAACAATACTCTTTATTTTATAGAGCTTGAATATATTAATGGTAAAAAAGCGAATTTTTTTGATTTTGATAAGATTTTTAAATCAAACAAAATATTAACAAAGAAATCATTATGGATAAATTATATCGAAAATATTTCAAGATTTTATCAAAATAAAGAAAATCTACATTCAACAAAAATACAAAACAAAATTGAAAAATATTTAAAAAAAAATTTTGACCAAAATTATTTAAAATTGTCTTTCACACATGGTGATCTAGCTCCCTATAACTGTCTCAAAAAAGATAATTATTTTTATGTTATTGATTTTGAAAAATTTAAAGAAAGAATATTTTTATTTGATCATATAAATTGGCTATTTCTTCCAATTATATCCAATATTTCACATAGACTAATTTCAAATAATTATATATTTAGAAATATATTCATAATAAATATTTTTCTTAAATACCTTAAAAGTTTCATTTATTTTAAATTAAATAAAATTTTAGACAATTATAAGATAAATAAAAATGAATTTACTAAATATTATCTTTTTTATTTGTATGAAAAATTATTCATCTTATTGTCAGATTTAAAATTTATAAGTAATAGCAAAAATAAAATTATAACAAAAAAAAATATAATTATGATTAAAAAAAATATAGCTAATATTATTCAAAGTGAAAAATATTAAAAGGATTTACTTCATATCATCTTTTACTAATTTTTATATTTATGAAAAAAATTAAAATTTTCATTTCATCTAATAAAAAATTTATTTTATCTAATAGAATGAATGATGATGGTAATATAGATTTTATTGATAAAAATAAAAAATTAAGAAATAAAATTTATAAAATTATAAAAAAAAATAATTTAATATTTGCAAAAAGATTTCATGCAACAGGTGAGAGATATGATATTATTACAAAAAAATTAGATATATACAGTTTAGACTTTTTGGATGGATATGAGACTAATCCATTATTTTTTGATTTTTCAAAGATAAAAAACAATCAAAAAATTAAGATTAAATTGAGTTTTAGTTTATTTTTAGAAAATTTTAATATTTTTTTTTCAAATATTTTTAAATATTTTTTTTATAAAATATATATTTTATTTTCCCAAAAACCTACCATGATAGAATTTTATGGAGTTGACGGTTCAGGAAAGTCATACTTTTCTAAAGTATTTAAAAAAAAATTAGAGAAAAGAATTAATTTAAAAATTTTTCATTTATGGAATAATAAAGTAAATAAAAAACAAATTAGTCCATATCTTAAAAAAAATTATGTGATATTGATTTCTTTTATTAAAGAAATTTTTATATTAAGTCGAATTATACTATTATATTTATATATAAATTTTTTTACCCAAAAAAAAACTTTATATTTATTTGAGAGATCATTATATGATACATACTTAGATCCTGAAAGATATAGAATGTGTCATAGTCCCAGATTAATTATATTTTTTTTAAAAAAAATGTTTTTTAAAACGTTTAAAATATTAATTTATGCATCATATAAAAAAGTTTCTATAAGAAAAAATGAATTAAATATTGCTAAATTTCAAGAGTTAAATAAATCATTTAGTAATATAAAATTTGATTTAATAATTAAGAATTAATTATGAATTAAATTTTAGTGCAAAAAATTAATTATTATTAAAGATTAATATTGCTTAATTTAAAAATTAAATGAGAATAAAATTTATTTCAATAATAATGCCTGTTTGGAATGATGAAAGGTTTATTTTAGACTCAATTCAAAGTGTTCTAAACCAGACGTTTAAGAATTTCGAATTGATAATAATTAATGATGCATCAACAGATAATTCATTAAGATTAATTCAAGAAAAAGCAAATTTAGATAAAAGAATTAAAGTTTTGAGTCTAAAAAAAAATTTAGGAATGGCCAATGCTTTAAATGAGGCTATCAAATATTCTAAAGGTGAATATATAGCAAGAATGGATTCTGACGATTTAATGTATGAAAATAGAATAGAAGAGCAAGTAAAGTATATGAATAATAATGAAGATGTTGAGGTGTTAAGCTGCCTTGGTACATACTTGGGTGTTAATGGAAATAATTTTGGTGTGACATCAACGGAAATTATTAATCATCAAAGTTTTAAACATTTAATTAGAAATAACAAACCTATTGGACTTCTTCACCCAGGAACAGTATTTAAAAAAAAAATTGTTCAAGAAATTGGTGGTTATAATAAGATTTTTTGGCCTGCAGAAGATATTGATTTATGGAATAGATTAGCGCTTAAGGGTCATGTCATATATGTACAAAAAAAAATTTTAATGAAATATAGAATTCATGAAAATTCTATAATCACTTCAAAATTTTTAGATTCATACAATATCTATAAATGGGTAAAATATTGTTTAGTTTGCAAAAATATGAATAAACCAGAAATTGGATATGCTGATTTTATAGATTATCAAAAAAAAAAAAATATATTTATTAAAATAAATAACTTGAGGAAATTGTATTATAATTATTATCTGAGAAGATTAATATTATATATTCTAAATAAAAATTTTTTAAAAATATTAATCTCAATTTTTTTGATAATTTTATTAAGACCTTTTAAATTAATTAATAATCTTAAAAAAAGGTTGCGTAACTTCTTGTGAAAAAAAATATTAAAAATGTACTTTTAAAAAAAATAATTTAAAAATTTGACTAATAAAAAAAAAAATACTGTAAAAAATATAATTTATGAATTAAATCAAAATAAAATTTCATATGGAATTTTAAGAAATTATAAAAATTTTCCAAATATTAAGAGTGATTTAGATCTTATTTCAAATATTAATATTTCTAAAATTAAAAGAATATTAAAAAAAATAAGTAAAAATTATAAATGGGATTATCTTTTTTATGATAATTCTAAAAGTAAATTTTTTTCAGAGAATAATAAAATTGAAACATTCTATTTTGTTGACTTTAATACTTTGCTTTTTTTACAAATAGATTTCTTTCGTTCATTATCTTTAATCAGTACCCCTTATTTTAAAATTGAAAAAAAAGAATCCTTAGAGTACTTTAAAAAGGATGTGCCAATAATACCAATTAAGGTTACAAATACGTATCACTCTTTTCAAATAGTTAAAATATTAAATTCTAAAAATAATGAAAAAATTAAAAGATATAAAAAAGCTTTCTTACAAAATAATTTAGTGTTTGAAAAAAAAGTTTTTTTTGAAAAAAATATAATAAAATTACTGAAAAAATATTTAAAAAAAGATAATATCTTTTGTTTTAAGATATTAATTTCTTTTTATAAATTTTTGATTTTTACAAAATATTATCTCCTTAATTTTTCCAAAATATATTTAATATTTTATAGGATATTTGAGTTATTTTTACTTTATTTTTTTTGTCCTTCTGGATTCAATTTAAAAATTTTTTATAACAACATCAGAAAAAAAAAATCTA
>QBYI01000028.1 GCA_003282895.1 Pelagibacteraceae bacterium AG-325-F15 | reverse complement strand
TTCAGCGTGGATAGTCCTGATTTTACTTTGAGAGTTGCTGAAAAAGTAAAAAAATTAAATAATAAGATAAAAACTGTTCATTATGTTGCCCCACAAGTTTGGATTTGGCGAAAAAATAGGGTTAAAAAGATTAAATCATTCATAGATCATCTACTTTTACTGTTTAGTTTTGAAAAACAATATTTTGAAAAAGAAAATATTAAAAATACTTTTGTAGGTCACCCATTAATTGAAAAAAATGAAAATGTAAAAACTGTTTTAAATAATGTTATCTCTAAAGAAAAAAAAATTATATCAGTTTTTCCAGGTAGTCGTTCATCTGAAACTAAAGTTCTTTTACCAATTCTCTTAAATTTTATTAAACTTATGAATAATAAAAAACATGACTATAAATATTTTTTTCATGCAACAGATGAAAATAAAGAATTCATAATAAAAAATATTAAAAAAACCGACCTTACTAATATTGACGTTGTATCTGATGAAGTTATAAAGACACAAGTTTTGTCAAATTCAATTTTTGCTGTTTCTAAATCAGGAACTGTTTCTCTTCAGATATCTAATTTAAATATACCATCAATAATTATTTATAAATTAAGCTTTATAAATTTTATGATTTTTAAGTTATTAGTTAATGTTAAGTTTGCAAACATCATCAATATTATTAATGATAAAGAAATTATTCCTGAATTATTACAAAAAGAATGTAATGCTGAAGAAATTTGTAGAACTGTTATTTATTTTTTAAAAAACCCAGAACTTATTCAAAGGCAATTAGATGTTTGTAATAAAACTCTAGAAGGTATTAGATCTAATACTTCATCTTCAGAGGAGGCTGCTACTGTATTAAATAATTATCTCACTATTTAATCTTTTTTGAACTTCTACTTTACCTAAAGAAATTATAATATCATACAATCCTGGTCCAAACTTTGACCCAGTCAATGCAACTCTTAATGGTTGGCCTACTCCTTTAAAATTAGTTTCATGTGATTTAATTAATTCGTTTACTATTGGTTCCAATGTTTCTTTCTTAAATTCATCTATTGTTAAAACTTTATTTTTGAATTCCGTTATTATTAATTTTGCTTTTTTATCAATTAATTTTAAGTCTTCATCATTAAATTGAACTTCATCGTTAATTATAAATTTTGCATTATTGTATATATCCTCTAAAGTTTTTGCCTTATTTTTGAGAAAAGATAATGATGGTTTAATCTTTAATTCTTTTTCAGATTTAATTTTATCTTTATATTTTTCACAATAACTAACGAGTTGTTGATACAATTCATTTTCATCGATTGTTTTTATATAATGTTCATTCATTGATAAAATTCTACTCATATCTAATTTAGATGGGGATTTACCTATTCCATCTAAATTAAATAATTTTATACTTTCTTCTAATGTAAAAATTTCCTTGTCTTCGTATGACCATCCAAGTCTAAGTAAATAATTTCTTAATGCATCGGGCATAATGCCAATTTTAGAATAGTCTTCTAAAGTTGAGGCATTATCTCTTTTCGAAAGCTTTTTACCTTCTATGGTATGAATTAGTGGAATGTGAGCAAATGCTGGCAAATCCCAATTCATTGCTAAATAGATTTGAATTTGTTTAAAAGTATTTATTTTATGGTCATCACCCCTAATAATATGTGTCATTCCCATTTGATGATCATCAACAGTTGCTGATAAATTATATGTTGGCGAGCCATCATTTCTTAAAATTATAAAATCTTCAATAGTATTGTTATCTATCTCAACATCTCCTTGAACTAAATCCTTAAGAATTGAAGTACCCTCAATTTTACTTTTAAATCTAATTACTGGTTTTATATCTTTAGGTGCCTCTGTTTCTGGAATATCCCGCCATTTTCTATTATAAATATATGGAAGTTTTTTTTGTCTAGCTCTTTTCTTTTGTTCTTCAATTTCATCACTCGAGCAATAGCATTTATAAGCTTTACCATTTTTAAGTAACTCATTGGCTACATTTACATGATCATTAATTTTTGTTGATTGAATATACTCTTCACCTTCATGTTCTATTCCTATCCATTTTAAAGATTTGATAATTTGAACTTTATATTCATCTTTAGATCTTTCTTTATCTGTATCTTCAATTCTTAGATGAAAAGTACCTTTATGATTTTTTGAATAAAGCCAATTAAATAAAGCTGTTCTTACACCACCAATATGAAGCGCTCCAGTAGGTGAGGGAGCAAATCGTGTTGCTACTTTTGACATCAATGATGTTTAGACTATTTTTTTAGAAGTTTCTATATAAAGATACCAAAACTCCTTGGACTTTAACTCTATCAGGTCCAAAAATCTTAGTTTCATAGTTTCTATTAGCACTTTCAAGTGCAACTACTTTACCTTTTTTACGAATTCTTTTTAGCATAGCTTCATGTTCATCTATTAGAGCTACAACAATTTTTCCATTATCTGCAGTATCAGTTCTTTTGATAATAACAGTATCACCCTCATTAATACCGGCATCAATCATTGAGTCACCTTGAACTTTTAGACCAAAGTAGTCACCATTTTTTTCTAAATTGTTAGGCAATGGAATTCTCGATACCTCATTTTGGATTGCTTCCACTGGTGTACCAGCAGCTATTTTACCAAGAACAGGAACTTCTATTTCATCAGAATTTATATTTACTTCATCTAAGCCACCTTTAATAACACTTGGTGAAAAGCTATTATAAATATCATTTGCTGAAGCAGTCTCAGGCAATTTAATTACCTCTAATGCTCTAGCTTTATGTGCTAATCTTTTAATAAATCCTCTTTCTTCTAAAGCACTTATTAATCTATGAATACCTGATTTAGATTTTAGATTAAGTGATTGTTTCATCTCTTCATAAGAAGGTGAAACACCAGAGCTTCTCAACTTCTTGTTGATAAATAAAAGCAGGTTTTTTTGTTTTTTAGTAAGCATAAGAACAAATATCGTACAAATAATGTTCTATAAAAGTTCTTTTGATTTAACAATACTAAAAAAAAACAATAAAATAGAGGTTTATTTAACTATAAAACTGAAAATATAGAATTTTTATCTAAATTTTTCAAAAGTGATTCACCAATTAAAAAAGTATTAATGGATGTTTTGTTTTTTAAATCTAATAACTCTTCTTTAGTTTTTATTCCACTCTCAGAAATTAGAGGACCTTCATGATTTATTAACACATTATAAATATCATAGGTTGTATTAATATCTGTTTTTAGAGTTTTTAAATTTCTATTATTTATTCCAATTAGGGCTTCTTTAAAATTCAAAGCTTTTTTAGCTTCATCAACAGTGTGCACTTCTACAATAACTGACATGTTAAGTTTTAAGGCTTCTTCATATAATTCGTTTGCCAAAATATCAGATACACCAGCTAAAATAATTAAGATTGCATCAGCACCATAACTTTTGGCCAATGGTATTTGAAAAGTATCTATAAAAAAATCTTTACATAATATTGGCAAGCTAATTTTTTCTTTTATTTTACTAATGTGAATTATATTTCCTAAGAAAAAATCTTCCTCTGTTAAAACAGAAAGGCAAGTAGCCTTATTATTCTTATATATATTGGCTATTTCTACAGGATTATAGTCATCGATAATTATGCCGGCTGATGGACTAGCTTTCTTTATTTCTGCAATAATGGATGTTTTATTATTAGAGATATTATTTTGAATTTTTTCTTTAAAATTTATAAAACTACTATTTATATTAATGTGATCATTAAGTTGGTCTAAGTTTATAGATTTTTTAAGATGGTCTATTTTATCAATTTTTTTCTTAATTATTTTTTCAAGAATATTTTCAGACATTTTGTATTTTTTTTAAATGCAAATAGGGTTTTCCGGATAAAATAAATTCTCTACTATGATTATATGCATCTGAAAATTCTGAAAATTTTTCATTAACAATTAAACCCGCTGCTGCATTTAAACAAACAGCTTTAGAAAAATCATTATCTTTACCCTTAAAAATTTCTATCATTTTATTTGCATTATAGTTAGCATCATCACCAACAAGATTTTTAAATTTATCAGCATTGATATTTAATAATTTTGGATCAATAGTAATTTCAGATATTTCTCCATCTCTTAATTGCATGACATTAGTTTTAGCATAAGGAGATATTTCATCTAATCCATCTTCACTGTTTACAATCCATGCAAATTTTATTTTTAAATTTTTAAGTCCTTCAGCAAATATATTTAATAGTTTTTTGTCGAATACCCCAACAACTTGTCTATTAACTAATGCTGGATTACTTAAAGGACCAATCATATTAAATATAGTTCTTTTACCAATCTTTTTTCTTACTGGACCAACAAATCTCATTGCACTATGATAATTTGGAGCAAACATAAAACCAAAATTATTATTATTAATTTCTTTTTCTATATCATTTGGCTCTAGATCTATTTTTATTTTTAGCGCTTCCAGAACATCACCTGATCCACATTTTGACGAAACAGCTTTATTACCATGTTTAGCTATTTTAGTACCCATACTTGCTAACAGTATAGCTGAAGCAGTAGATATATTTAATGTGTTCATTCCATCACCACCTGTTCCACAAGTGTCAACACAACCTTCAACATTTACTCTTTTTGACTTTTCTCTAAGCACATATACACCACCAGCTATTTCATCTGAAACTTCCCCTTTAGATGATAGTAAAGTTAAAAAATCATATATTTGTTCTTCTGATGCCTCACCTGTCATTAAAATTTCAAATGCAGATTTACTTTCATCAAATGATAGATTTTGCTTATTTTTAAGTTTTTCTAAATATTGATCCATTATTTTAGTAATTAATAAAATTTTTTAATATTTTTATTCCTAATTTAGTTTTAATACTTTCAGGATGAAATTGTACACCATGAATATTAAATTTTTTATGTTGAACACCCATAATTAACCCATCATTTGTCTCAGCTGTTATTTCCAGGTCACTAGAAAGCGATTTTTTATCGATTATGAGACTGTGATATCGTGTTGCCTCAAAGGTATTCGGAAGATTTTTTAAAATTCCTATTTTTTTAGATTTAATTTTACTTGTTTTTCCATGCATAAGTTTTTTAGCTTGAATAATTTTTGAGCCAAATACTTGTCCTATGATTTGATGGCCAAGACAAACTCCAAGAAAAGGAATGTCTTTATGAAGATTTTTTAATATATCTAAACAATTACCTGATTGATTTGGATTTCCTGGTCCTGGAGAAATTACAATTTTATTATATCTTTTATTGACAATATCTTTCGAAGTTATTTTATCATTTCTGACAACATCAACTTTCGTATTTAAGGATGATAGGTAGTGATAAAGATTAAATGTAAAACTATCATAATTATCAATTAATAATATTTTCATTATCTTAAAGCGTTGATTAAAGCTTTAGCTTTATTAACAGTTTCCTCGTATTCATTTATTGGTTTACTATCTGCAACAATTCCTGCGCCTGCTTGAACATAAAATTTATTATTTTTAGCGACAGCTGTTCTTAAAGCTATACAAGTATCAAACTCTCCATTTGCCGAAAAATACCCAATTCCTCCAGCGTAAACTTTTCTTTTAGTTGTTTCTAGTTCATCTATAATTTCCATAGCTCTAATTTTGGGCGCCCCTGATACCGTTCCAGCTGGAAAACCGGCTAACAATGATTTAAATTTTGAAAATTTTTTATTGTATTCACCTATTACGTTAGAAACTATATGCATTACGTGAGAATATCTCTCAATTATAAAGCTTTCTGTAACTTTAACTGAATTAATCTTAGATACTTTTCCAGCATCATTTCTTCCTAAATCTAAAAGCATTAAATGTTCAGACAATTCTTTTTTATCTTTTAATAAGTCTTTTTCAAAAAAGATATCTTCTTTAGTGGTTTCACCTCTTGGTCGTGTTCCAGCGATAGGTCTAACAGTAATTTTGTCATCTCTTAATCTAACTAGTATTTCTGGACTAGCACCAATTATTTGAAAATCACTGAAATTAAAAAAAAACATAAAAGGGGAAGGATTGGTTAGTCTTAATTTTTTGTATATATCTAATGGTTTTTTTGTTAATTTTGCTTCAAATCGTTGGCTTAGTACTACTTGAAAAATATCTCCTAATTTTATGTATTCTTTAGCTTTGTTCACCATTTTCAAGAATCTTTTTTTTGAGGTATTAGATTTTACTTTGATATTTTTTAAAATATTATTTTCTGATGCTTTCAAATTTTTTATTGAAGATTGAATATTTAGTTTAAAAAGTTCAGATTTAATATCATCAAATTTTTTTTGATAATTGTTAATTTTTTCATCACTAAAAATATTTATTATAAAAAAGATTTCTTTTTTTAAATTGTCATGAATTATTAGTGTTCTAGGTCTCAACAATCTAACATCTGGTAGATTAAGATCATTTTTACAATTGTTAGGAATTTTTTCAATATACCTAATAGAGTCGTAAGAAAAATATCCTGATATTAATGAGCAAATATTTGGTAATTTTTTTGGAGTCTCAAATTTGAATTCTTCAATAACTTTCTCAATCAATTGGCCAGGTTTTTCTCTTAATTTAATCTTTTTTTTATTTCTTATCAGATATGAATTATTATTATTAAATTCCCAAATTTTATCAGGGTTTTTACCAAATATAGTGTATCTACCTTTGATCTTACCCTTTTCAACTGACTCAAAAATGAAGCTATTTTTTTCAGTTAAAAAATTATCAATAAGATTAAGAACTTCATCGTCATTTTTAATCTTTTTTGAACTGTATATAATTTGATTTTTTTTGCTTCTGTGTCGAAACTTAAAATCTTTGAAGCTTCGATTTATTATCATTTGAAATAGTTTTTTACTCTATCAATTGTTTTTTGATTTAATTGTACTTGATATTTTTCATTTAGTAATTGATCATATGATTTTAGTATAGCTATTCTATTGTTAGTAACTTGATTGCTAATGAATTTTAAATAATTTTCATCGGTTTTGCTAAATGAATTTTTAGAGGTTCCAGTTATCTTTACTAAATAAATTTTATTATCTTTGTCATTAACAAGAGTAAAAGAATTTTTAGGTAACGAATAAAGTATTTTAACTGAATTTTTCTCAAAAACATCGTGATCATTAATTGAGTTAATCGTTAAGTATTGAGTATTATAACTTGCCATTTCTTCAAATTTATTATCATCAAATTCTTTTTTTTGAATTTTTTCTAAGATGTTTCTATTGAAGTCAAACTTACTTTTTTGATAAACTAATTCTCGTATTTCTTCATTAGTATCTTGATCTGTTAAGTCTGGTCCACGATCATATTTGTTAGTTATTGTATATAATAAAAAATTATCTCCATTCTCAATTATATCTATCTCAGATGATCTTTTAGAATAGATCATATCTTCATTTAATTTTTTTGCATTAGAAGGAGTGTATTCCTTAATTTCTAAAACATTAGCATTGATATTTTCTATAATTGCTTCGAAAGTAACTCCTTGCGATATTTTGTTTTCAATTTTATCTATTTCATCAAAAAAATCTTGATTAAATTCTTCTAAGCCAATTAAAATCTTTGGATTTAATGTTACATATTTAAAATCAATATATTCTCTTTTTAACAAATCTTTGTTTTCTTTTAAAAAATTTTCTATTTCTGAATTAGTTAAATCATCTTTATTTTTATAAAAGTTTTCCATTGGAAAATATTCAAGATTTAAGGATTTATTTTCTTCTTCAAACTTTTTAACAAGTAAAAATTCTGGAGTAATAGTTCCAGCACCTATAAAATCAAAAAGATGTTTTTGAAGCTCTTTGTTTTTTAATTGTAACTCATACATTGGTGCCGACATATTGTTCGTTAATAAAAATTTTTCATATTTTGTTCTTTGAAAAACATTATTTTCGTCAAGAAAATTTTTATTTTCTTTTATCTTTTTTAAAACTGTTAATTCTGTAATTGATAAATCTAATTTTTCTACTTCTAAACTAATCAATGTTGTTGAAATAAGGCCTGATAACAATTCTTCAATTATATTATTATCTATATTTTCTCTAATAGCCTGTTGTGAAATTTTACTCTCATTAAGATAATTCATAAAATCTTGAGTAGTTATATTCTTTTTATTTATCTTAGCTATATTATTTTGATTATTAGTACTAAAACCACCTCCGAAACCTCCAAACCCAAATGCAATTATAATTACGCCAATTAAGATTAGTCCACCTATTTTTTTTCCACTAAAATTTTTTAAAGTTTCAAGCATTGTCATTAATATATTGATCTGTAAAAAACAAATCTATAGATTAAAAATTCAATTATGACAAATAAATATATGTATTTTATTGCAAATTGGAAAATGTTTGGAGATCTAAGAACTCTTAATTCACTTGATAAAGTTATAAAATTTTCAAAAACTAATAAAAAAAAATTTAAATTAATTTATTGTCCCCCTAATACACTTATTAGACCCATGTCAAAAAGACTCCAAAAAACTAAGATAGAAATTGGCGCCCAAAATTGTCATGTTAGTGATAATTATGGTGCGTACACAGGAAGTGTAAATTCAAAAATGTTAAAAAATGTTGGTGCGAAATATATTATTTTAGGTCATTCCGAAAACAGACAAGAGGGTGAAAACGATAAACTAATTAATTTAAAGATTAGAAGTGCAATCAAATCAGGTTTAAAAATAATTTTTTGTATTGGTGAAACTTTAAAAGAAAAAAGAAATAGAAAAACAAATCAAGTTTTATCAAAACAGATTAAAAAAGGACTTCAATCAATTAAAAATAAGTCTGATATAATTATTGCCTATGAGCCAGTTTGGTCTATAGGAACTGGAATAATTCCAAAGTCAAATGATTTAATTAAATCAGTAAATTTTATTAAGAGTAAATTTGGATTAAAAAGTCCAAAAATTTTGTACGGTGGCTCTGTTAATGATCAAAATATTTCACAATTTAAAAATATAAGTACCATTGATGGTTTTTTGATTGGTGGAGCTTCCCAAGACCCAAAAAAATTTATTGATATAATTAAAAAAATGTATAATTAACCCACATGGAAAATATACTGCTAGTAATTAACATCATACTTGCACTAATTTTGGTTTCTTTAATTTTATTACAAAAATCAGAAGGTGGAGCCTTAGGCATAGGCGTTTCACAAGAAAATTTTATGCTATCAAGATCTGCAGGTAGCTTCATGACTAAAGCTACAGCAATAGTTGCTACATTATTTATAATTTGTAGTTTGGCATTAACTATTATCTCAAGAGCAGAATTAACCCCAACTAGTTCAGTTTTAGATACTGTTGAAGAAAAGACTGAAGATACACCTTCAATTCCAGAAAATAATTAATTTATTCTTTTCTTTTCATTTTTTATTCGCTATAAGATAATTCCATGGCGCGATATATATTTGTCACCGGCGGCGTGGTTTCTTCCCTAGGTAAAGGTCTCTCTTCAGCATCTCTAGCATATCTATTACAATCTAGAGGATATAAAGTTAGATTAAGAAAATTGGATCCATATTTAAATGTTGACCCAGGAACTATGAGTCCATTCCAACACGGAGAAGTTTATGTAACAGATGATGGTGCAGAAACTGATTTAGATCTAGGTCATTATGAAAGATTTTCAGGCGTATCAGCAAAAAAATCAGACAATATTACAACTGGTAAAATTTATAATGATGTTCTTAAAAAAGAACGAAAAGGTGAGTACTTAGGTAAAACAGTTCAGGTAATTCCTCATATTACAGATCGAATAAAACAATTTATTAAAAACGATTCTTCAAAAGAAGATTTTGTAATCTGTGAAATAGGAGGAATTGTAGGAGATATTGAAAGTTTACCATTTGTTGAAGCTATTAGACAATTTGCAAATGATATGGGTAAAAAAAATGCATTATTTATACATCTTACATTAGTACCTTATTTAAAAGCTTCCGATGAAATTAAAACAAAACCAACTCAGCATTCTGTAAAAGAGTTAAGAAGCATAGGTATTCAACCTGATATAATAATTTGTAGATCTGAACGACCAATACCTTTAGAGCATAGAAAGAAAATTTCATTATTTTGTAATGTTGATATCAAAAATGTAATTGAAACAGTTGATGTAAGGACTATTTATGAAGCTCCGATGAGTTTTTTTAGAGAAAAATTAGATCTTCAAGTATTGAATTATTTTAAATTAAAATCAAAAAAATCAGTAAATTTAAATCCGTGGAAAAAAATTACAAAAATTATTTTACAAAATAAAAGACAAGTTAATATTGCTATTATTGGTAAATATGTTGAGCTTAAAGATGCGTATAAATCATTAGATGAAGCTTTAACTCATGGTGGAATTGAAAATAAAGTCAAAGTTAATTTAGTTAGAATAGACTCTGAAAAATTAAAAGTTTCAGAAATAAAGAAAAAACTTAAAAATATTTCAGGTATATTGATACCAGGTGGATTTGGTAAAAGAGGAACCGATGGAAAAATTGAAGCTATTAAACATTCAAGATTAAATAAAATTCCATTCTTAGGAATATGTTATGGTATGCAAATGGCAATTATTGAATTTGCAAGAAATCAATTAAAAATTAAGAACGCAACCTCAAGTGAATTTGATAAAAAAGGATTACCAATAGTTGGGTTAATTAACGAATGGTCTAAAGATGGTAAAATGATTAAAGGTACTGATAAAAATCTTGGTGGGACGATGAGATTAGGTTCTTATGATGCAAAGCTTAAAGATAATTCTTTAATTAGAAAAATTTACAAATCAAAAAATATTAAAGAAAGGCATAGACATAGATATGAAGTGAACATTGCTTTTAAAGATAAATTTGAAAAAAAAGGTATGATTTTCTCAGGTTTATCACCAGACAATAAGTTACCTGAGATTATAGAGTTAAAAAACCATCCTTGGTTTATAGGAGTTCAGTTTCATCCTGAATTTAAATCTAGACCTTTATCGCCTCATCCTTTATTCTCTTCATTTATCAAGGCAGCAAAAAATCATAAATGAGTAGCATTAAAGTAAATTGTGGGAATATAGAAATTTCAAACGAGAATAAAATTTGTATTATTGCTGGTCCGTGTCAACTTGAAACTGAACAACATGCCATGGAAATGGCTGGCCAAATTAAAGAAATTACAAAAAAATTTAATTTAGGATTTATTTATAAAACTTCATTTGATAAAGCCAATAGAACTAGTTTAAAAGGTGAGCGTGGCGCTGGATTAGAGGCCTCATTACCAATATTTGATAAAATCAAAAAAGAATTAAATGTACCAATTTTAACAGACATTCATAACACAGAACAATGTTCAATTTTGGCAAATCATGTTGATATATTGCAGATCCCTGCATTTCTCTGTAGACAAACAGATTTATTAATTGCTGCTGCTAAAACTAATAAAATTATAAATGTAAAAAAGGGTCAGTTTCTTGCTCCATGGGACATGGTTAATGTTACAAAAAAAATTTCAGACTCAGGAAATAAAAATATTTTAGTAACAGAAAGAGGAGCAAGTTTTGGTTATAACACCCTAGTATCTGATATGAGATCTTTACCTATAATGGCAAAAAATGGTTACCCAGTAATTTTTGATGCAACTCATTCAGTTCAGCAACCAGGAGGGCAGGGAGAATCTTCAGGTGGTCAAAGAGAATTTGTTGAATATTTAGCTAGAGCTGCAGTTGCAGTTGGTGTTGCAGGAGTATTTATTGAAACACATCAAGACCCAGATAATGCTCCATCAGATGGGCCTAATATGGTTCCATTAGATAAATTAGAAAACTTATTAAAACAATTAAGTGATATCGATAATTTAATAAAAAAATAGTGAGTAAGATTTTAAAAGTAAAAGCACGCCAAGTATTTGATAGTAGAGGAAATCCAACAGTTGAGGCAGAAGTGTTTATAAAAAATAATAGTGCTTCTGCTATTTGTCCATCAGGGGCGTCTACTGGTACATTTGAGGCGTTTGAAAAAAGAGATACAAAAAATAAAAGATATCTTGGAAAAAGTGTTTTAACTGCTGTTAATTTAGTAAATACAAAAATTTCTAGAAAATTAAAAGGTCAAAGTATTCACAATCAAGAACGAATAGATACACTATTGATTAATTTAGACGGAACTAGACAAAAAACAAATTTGGGTGCTAATGCAATGTTAGCTGTATCGATGGCAGTTAAAAAACTTTCAGCAAGATCTAAAAAGCTGCCTTTGTATAAAACATTTTTTAAAAAAAATAACTACCAACTACCTTACCCTTTAATGAATATTATTAATGGTGGAGCACACGCTAACAATGGGCTTAGAATACAAGAATTTATGATTAGACCTGATAGAGCAAAAAGTTTCACTGAAGCTATGAGAATATGTTTTTTAGTCATTAAAAGCTTAAGTAAATTGATTAAAGATAAAGGTTTATCAACATCTGTAGGTGACGAGGGTGGCTTTGCACCTATGATTAACAGTAATAATCAAGCTCTAGATTTAATTGTATCGGCGATTAAAAAAGCAGGATTTAAAAATGGTAAAGATGTTTCAATTTGTCTTGATGTGGCTGCCAATGAATTATTTAGAAATAAAAAGTATTCAATTCATTCTAAAAATTACATATCAGTTGAAAAATCTATTAAAGAATACCATAAAATAATTAAAAAATATAAAATTAAATCTATTGAAGATCCATTTGCTGAAGATGACTGGTTAGCATGGAATAAGTTGATGAAATCAACTAATAATGTTCAAATTGTTGGAGATGACTTGTATGTAACTAACCTTGAAAGACTTAAAAAAGGTTTTTTAAATATTTCATCTAATTCAATTTTAATAAAACTTAATCAAATTGGAACTGTGTCTGAAACATTAGATGTAATAAAATTTGCACAAACCATAGGTTATAAAACAATAATTTCTCATAGATCCGGTGAAAGTGAAGATACATTTATTGCAGATTTAGCAGTTGGGACAAATTCAAATCAAATAAAAACTGGGTCATTAGCTAGATCTGAGAGAGTTGCAAAATATAATCAACTACTTCGTATAGAAGAAGAACTTGGAAAAACTGCAAGGATGAATAAAATCAATTAATGCTGAGGTTAATAAAACGAAATTATTTTTTATTAATATCTATATTTTTGATTTTATATTTTGGTTTTAATCTAATGTCTGGTGAAAGAGGTTATTTTTCATATATTAAAAAAAAGGAACTTTTGTCCGACTTGAAAAAAGAAGAATTAATCTTAATTAATAAGATAAATGAATTAGATCATAAAAACTCATTATTAAGCACAAATTTAGATCTTGATTACATTGAAACTTTAATCAGAGAAAGATTTATGTTTGGTAAAAAAGAAGAGACAATTTATATAATAAAAAAAGATGACAAGTAAAATTAGACACCCAGAAAAAGTTAATAAACCAATTAATCCAATCAAAAAAAAACCAGATTGGATTAGGTCAAAACTTTCTAATAGTAAAGAATTTTTTTTAACAAAGACAGTAGTCAACCAAAACAATTTAGTTACTGTTTGTCAGGAAGCAAATTGTCCAAATATAACTGAGTGCTGGAGCAAAAGACATGCAACTTTTATGATTATGGGCGACACCTGCACAAGAGCTTGTGCATTTTGCGATGTAAAAACTGGTAAACCAGAAAGTTTAGATCCTTTTGAGCCTTATAAAATTTCAAATGCTGTAAATAAATTAAATTTAAAACATGTGGTCATTACATCTGTAGATCGTGATGATCTTGAGGATGGTGGTTCAAATCATTTTTTTGAAGTAATTACTGCGACTCGTAAAAAAAATCCAAAGACATCAATTGAAGTATTAACTCCAGATTTTCTTAGGAAAGGAGATGCTTATAAAAAATTAT
>QBYI01000027.1 GCA_003282895.1 Pelagibacteraceae bacterium AG-325-F15 | reverse complement strand
ATGATCTTGAGAAGAATTTGTTTGAGTGTTTTTATTTTATCTTTTGTGTCATCTATAAGTGCAGAAGAAATGAAGATTAATAGTCAATATAATCAATATAACGTTTATACAGGTATGTTTGATTTTAGTGATGATGGTAAAAGATCTACATTAGTTGGTTTTCAGCATCAAAACGAAAACTTAAACAGAAATACTTTTTTAGGAAATCTTTCGCCTATCACTGGTTTATTAATTACATCAGATAGTGCGGGTTACGTTTATACTGGTGTACAAGCTCAATATAGAATTGGGTCATTAAATATCACGCCAAGTTTTACGCCAGGTTTATACCACGAAGGAGACGGAAAAGATCTTGGACATATGCTTGAATTTAAAAGTGAAGTCCAATTATCACTTAATTTATCAGATAGCTCTAAATTTGGTTTTTCTTATAATCATTTGTCTAATGCAAGTTTGGGAGATAAAAACCCTGGGGCAAATAGTTATATGTTTAATTTTTTGAAAAACTTTTAATAAAAAGTAATGAATCTAAATGATTGCCATAATTTTAGTGATTTTCGAAAATTAGCTAAAAAAAAATTACCATCTCCAATATTTCATTATATTGATGGTGCTGCGGATGATGAGATGACCTATGCGCGAAACACAAGTGCATTTGATGATGTTGACTTAGTACCCAATGTTTTAAGAGGTGTAGAGAACGTAGATTTATCAACAACAATATTTGGTAAAAAGATAGATTTACCATTTTATTTAGCACCAACTGCTTTACAAAGATTATTTCATTATGATGGTGAGAGAGCAGTTGGAAAAGCTGCAAAAAAATTTAACACTATGTTTGGAGTATCAGCTTTAGCCACAGTTAGTGTTGAAGAAATATCTTCTATGATTGATACGCCAAAAATGTTTCAGTTTTATTTCCATAAAGATAGAGGTTTAAACGACTCTTGTTTAGAAAGAGCTAAGGCAGCTAAATTTGATGTCATGGCATTAACGGTAGATACTATTACAGGAGGAAATAGAGAAAGAGATTTAAGAACAGGCTTTACATCACCACCTAAGCTTACCTTATCAAGCTTATTTAGTTTTGCTACAAAACCAATGTGGGGAATTAATTATTTAACAAAAGGTAAATTTGAACTTCCTCATCTTCAAGATTATGTAAAAGAAGGCACAGACACCAACACTTCAATTGGAAATTATTTTTCTACGATGTTGGATCAATCAATGAACTGGAATGATGCAGAAAAACTTTGCTCTCAATGGGGAGGACATTTTGCTTTAAAAGGTGTTATGAGTGTTGAGGATGCAAAAAGAGCAGTCGATATAGGTTGCACTGGTATAATGGTTTCAAATCACGGTGGAAGACAACTTGATGGATCAAGGTCACCGTTTGATCAACTTGCAGAAATTGTTGATGCTGTAGGCGATAAGCTTGATGTAATTTGTGAGGGTGGGATACATAGAGGAACACACATGCTTAAAGCTTTATCATTAGGAGCTAAAGCTTGTTCTGGTGGTAGATTATATCTCTATGCATTAGCTGCTGGAGGACAAGAGGGTGTTGAAAGAGCAATTGAAAAGTATAAAGCTGAATTAGTAAGAGATATGAAATTAATGGGCTGTACTAAAATCAGCGATCTAAATAGGAATAATTTAAGATTTAGAAAATAATGAATCTTAATGACTGCTACAATTTTGACGATTTTAGAAAATTAGCAAAAAAAAAATTACCAGCACCTATTTTTCATTATATTGATGGTGGATCAGATGATGAAGTTACCCTTAATAGAAACACTAATGCTTTCAATGATTGTGATTTAGTTCCAAACATTTTAGCAAGCGTTGGAGAACCTGATTTATCTACATCAGTTTTTGGAAAAAAAATTGACATGCCTCTTTTTTTATCACCAACTGCAATGCAAAGTTTGTATACACCAGAAGGAGATAAGGCATCTGCTAGAGCTGCCGAAAAATTTGGAACAATGTATAGTATGTCTACAATGGCATCTTTTTCAATCGAGGAGATTGCAAATATTTCAAGTGGACCAAAACTTTTTCAATTATATGTTCATAAAGATAAATCCATCACAGATGATTTAATAGATAGATGTAGAAGAGCTAATTTTGATGGTCTTTGTTTAACGGTTGACACTTTAGTTGCTGGAAATAGAGAAAGAGATCACAGAACAGGCTTTACGACACCACCAAAGCTAACTCTTGAGAGTTTATTAAGTTTTGCAATGAGACCAGAGTGGGTATTTAAATACTTAACAAATAAAAAATTTGAACTAGCTAATATTAAACATAAAACTGATAAAGGCACAAACATAGCAAAATCGGTTATAGATTATATTAATGAGCAGTATGATCCAGCTATGAATTGGCAAGACGCAGAATATTGCGTTAAAAGATGGAATGGTCCCTTTGCACTTAAAGGTGTAATGAGCGTTGAGGATGCAAAAAAAGCGATAGATATTGGATGTACAGCTATAATGATTTCAAATCATGGAGGAAGACAATTGGATGGCTCTAGATCTCCATTTGATCAAATTAAAGCAATATCTGATGCTGTTGGAGATAAATTAGAAATTATTCTTGATGGAGGAATAAGAAGAGGAACTCACGTTTTAAAAGCTTTAGCAGCAGGTGCGACAGCTTGTAGTTTTGGTAAAGCTTTTTTATTTAGTTTAGGTGCTGGTGGTCAAGCTGGAGTAGAGAGATTATTATACAATATGCAACAAGAAATCAGACGAAATATGATTTTAATGGGTTGTAAAAATATAAAAGATCTAGATAGATCGAAAATAATTTATCGTAATTAGTTATAAAAAATATAAATACTTTTTGTTAATCAACAATAGACATCCATGATGTTTTCAGCTAGTTTCGCTTTTTAAATTATGGAACTTGCAAAGTCATTAGAAAGATTAGGAACAGAGACTGCATTTAGTGTTTTAGCTGAAGCAAAAGCATTAGAGGCTAAAGGGAACCCAATGATTCATTTAGGTCTTGGTCAACCAGATTTTAAAACTCCTAAACATGTTGTTGAAGCAGCAAAAAAAGCTTTAGACGACGGACATCACGGGTATGTGATGTCTAATGGTATTCCTGAATGTAGGCAAGCAGTAACAAGATGGATTAAAAAACGTTATGATGCAGATGTAGATTTTGAGAGAATTCTAATTATGCCAGGCGGAAAACCAACAATGAGTTATGCAATTCAATGTTTTGGAGAACCAGGCGCTGAAATAATTCATCCAACTCCCGCATTTCCAATTTATGAGTCTATGATTAATTATACTGGATCAACAGCGGTACCATATGACTTAACAGAAGATAAAGATTTAAAATTTAATGCAGATAAGATTCTGTCTTTAATTACAGATAAAACTAGATTGTTAATTTTAATTAACCCTAACAATCCGACAGGAAGTTTTGTTGAAAAACCAGAGATTGATAAGTTGGCTGAAGGATTAAAGAAACACCCGCATGTAACAATTTTAAGTGATGAAATTTATAGCAGACAAATTTTTGATGATAAAGAAATGCCAACTTTTTTTAATTATCCAGAATTAAGAGACAGATTAATTGTTTTAGAGGGTTGGAGTAAAGCTTACTCGATGACAGGTTGGAGATTAGGCTGGAGTTTTTGGCCAGAGAATTTAGTTGAGCATGTAAATAAACTTCTTATCAATAGTGTTTCATGTGTAAATGCATCAGCACAATTTGCTGGTATAGCAGCGCTTGATGGACCAGATGATTCAATCCATGAAATGATGGTAAAATTTACTGAAAGAAGAAAACTTATTCACGAAGGATTAAACAATTTACCTGGAGTTGAGTGTAGTTTACCAGGTGGAGCATTTTATGCATTTCCTAAAGTAATCGGAACAGGAATGAACGGAGTTGAATTTTGTAAAAAAGCTATGCACGAAGCTGGTGTTGCAATAGTTCCTGGCACTGCATTTGGTAAAACTTGCAATGATTACGTGAGATTTAGTTTTGCTGCTTCACAGGATAACATTTCACAAGCTTTAGAAAATATAAAGAAAATGCTTGCTAAATAAGCTGTATTTTTGAGTCAATTTTTATTAATATTCTTTTAATGAATGAGCTAATTCAAGCTGAAATAAAAAAAATTTTTAACGGAAGATTTTCTACTTCTGAGTCCACAAGAGCAAATTATGCTAGGGGTGAGGATACTTATGATCCAGTGTTATCCCAGGGTGTAGTTTTTCCCGAAACAAATGAAGAAGTTTCAAAAATATTAAAATTATGTAATGAAAATAAAATTCCAGTTGTTCCTTTTGGTACAGGAACGTCTTTAGAAGGAAATGTCGTTGGCAATGAAAAAGGAATAACAATTTGTCTAGAAAAAATGAACAAAATTTTAAGTGTAAACATCGAGGACTTTGACTGCAGAGTGCAAGCTTGTGTAACTAGAGAACAATTGAACGATTATCTTAGAGAAGATGGTGTTTTTTTTCCAATTGATCCAGGTGCTAATGCTGCACTAGGAGGTATGGCAGCAACATCAGCCTCAGGGACGATGGCAGTTAAATATGGAACTATGAAAACTGTAATTTCAGGTTTGACTGTAGTCTTACCTAATGGTGACATTATAAACACTGGTAGTAGAACTAAAAAAACTTCAGCAGGCTATAATTTAACCAATTTATTTATAGGTTCTGAGGGTACATTGGGTATAATTACTGAAGTTCAATTAAGGCTGTCACCAGTGCCCGAAAGCATAATGGCTGCGGTATGTCATTTCCCATCTTTAGAAAATGCAGTTCAAACAGCTCAACAAGTTATTCAATACGGAGTGCCAATGGCAAGGATTGAAATGCTTAATAAAGAGCAAATGGGGATTAGTATAAATTATTCTAAACTTAAAGATGTTGAAGAAGTTCCAACATTATTTTTTGAATTTCATGGATCAGAGCTATCAAATAATGAAAATATTAAAATTGTAGAAGAAATTTCAAATAGTAATCATGGAAGTTCTTTTAAGTGGGCAAAAGACTTAGAGGAAAGAAATAAACTTTGGAGAGCAAGATGGGACGTATATTATTCTGTTAAAGCTCTGATTAATAATGGAAGAGTTTATTCAACAGATATATGTGTTCCAATTTCAAATATAACTGAATGTGTAAATTTTGCAGAAGAACAGGCAAAAAAATTTGGACTTAGAGCACCAATGGTAGGCCACTTAGGAGATGGTAATTTTCATGTAATTTTACCATATGATCCAGAAAAAAAAGAGATGTACAAAAAAATTAGAGAATTTAATGATCTACTAATTAAAAAAGGACTAGAATTAAATGGAACAATCACAGGAGAGCACGGTGTAGGACTTCATAAAAAAGAATACTTATTAGAGGAACACGCTGACAGTATTCCATTAATGAAATTAATAAAAAGAAGCATTGATCAAAACAATATTATGAACCCAGGTAAGATATTCGATCTTAACTAATAAAAAAAAACTTTATGAAAAAAATTTTAATAACTAGAAAACTTTTACGATCTTGTGAAGATAAAGCTAAAGAAATATTTGAGGCTAATTTTAATTTAAATGATGAATTATATTCTCAAAAGAAATTAATTGAGTTAAGCGCAGGTCAGGATGGAATATTGTCATCTTTAACAGATAAATTAGACAGTGATACAATCAATAAACTTCCAGACACTATTAAGATCATTTCGAATTTTGCTGTTGGATTTGGAAATATAGATCTAGAGGCAGCAAAAAATAAAGGAATTGCTGTAACAAATACTCCAGATGTTCTTACAGATGCCACTGCAGAGATTGGAGTATTACTAATACTGGGTGCTTGTAGAAGAGCTGCAGAGGGAATTGATAGTGCCAGAGAAGGTGGATGGAAATGGTCAGCAGATTATTTAATAGGCAAACAATTAACTGGTGCAAGACTTGGAATACTAGGTATGGGTAGAATTGGTCAAAAAATTGCAAAAGTTGCAAAATCTTTAGGAATGGTAATTCATTATCACAATCGATCTAAGCTTAGTGCGGATAAAGAAGATGGTGCAACTTATCATGATAACTTAAAAGATCTTCTTTCCTCATCGGATGTTCTGTCAGTTTGTTGTCCAGCTTCTAAGGAAACTGTTGATATGATTAATAAGGATACAATTGAATATTTGCCAAAGGGAGCAGTTGTCACCAACGTTGCTAGAGGAGATATAATTGAAGATGAAGCATTAATAGACGCTCTTAATAGAAGAAAAGTTTATGCAGTTGGGTTAGACGTTTATAAAAATGAACCAAATTTAAATCCAGGATATTTAAAACATAAAAGTGCATTTATTCTTCCGCATTTAGGAAGCGCCACAAAAGAAACTCGAACAGCAATGGCTAATCTAGCAATAGATAATATTGATGAGTTTTTTAAAACCGGAAATTGTAAAAATAAAGTAAACTGATAGTTTATTTCAACCTTAAATTGTATAAAAGTTTATTTAGTGTCAATCTGACCAATCTTTTAGAGGGACTCTATTTAAAATCTATGTTTTATTCTCGTAGTTAATTAACTAAACGAGGAGATACTAATGATTAAAAATAAAAAATCATTAAAAGGTGCAAAAACACCTTCAAGACGTAAGTTCTTCAAAGCAGCAGCAGCAACAGGTGCAGCAGCAGCAACTGCTGTGGCAATGCCAAACGTCGCTTTTGGTGCTCCATTAACTTTAAAGATGCAAGCAGCTTGGCCTTCAGGCGCAAACATCTTTTTTGAAATGGCAGGGGACTACGCAAAAATGGTTAGCGACATGTCAGGTGGAGAACTAAAAATTGATCTTCAGCCTGTTGGAGCAATTGTAAAAACTTCAGAAATTGGACAAGCAGTAAGTTCAGGTGTAGTAGATATGGGTCACTGGGTGACTGCATACTGGTACGGTAAGAATGCTGCAGCTTCACTTTTTGGAACTGGTCCTTCATACGGAATGTCATCTCAAGAAGTTATGGGATGGATGGAGTATGGTGGAGGAAGAGCATTATACGAAGAAGCAGTTAAAAGTGTAGGATTTAACTATACTGGTTTCTTTCATATGCCTATGCCAGCTCAACCATTTGGTTGGTTTAAAAAGAATGTAACAAAAGTATCTGATGTTAAAGGTATGAAGTATAGAACTGTTGGTCTAGCGACTAACGTTTTAACTGCTATGGGAATGGTCGTAAGACAATTACCAGGTGGTGAAATCCAGCCAGCTATGAAAACTGGTTTGATTGATGCTGCAGAGTTTAACAACCCAACATCAGACTCACAGTTTGGAATGCAAGACGTCTCTAAACATTATCACTTAGGAAGTTTCCACCAATCTCAGGAAATGTTTGAAATTCCTATGAATACTAAGAGACTAAACAGCCTTGCTCCTAAACATCAAGCTATCTTGAAAAATGCTGCTTATGCTGCAAACTCAGATAACTACTTCAAGGCACTAGTTAGATATTCTACTGACTTAGGTAAATTGATGAATGAGCATAAGGTTAATGTTTACCAAACATCTGATGCTATCCTAGCAGAACAACTAAAAGGTTGGGATAAAATCATTGCTGAGTTCTCAGGTAAAGATGCTTTCTTTAAGAAGGTAGTAGACTCGCAAAAAGCATACGCTAAGAGAACTATGAAGTATCTGTTGATGAATCAACCGAACTACAAATTAGCTTATGAAAATGAGTTTGGTCCAATTGCAAAAGTTAAAATTTAATTAACTTTTAAATATTTAAAAAAGGGGGTTGAAAAACCCCCTTTTTTTTTAGTTTAATTTAATATACTTTCCTATGATGAAATCTTTCATTAAGTTTGCAGATGTACTTAGCACTTCGATGGGAAAAGCTTTTTCTTGGTGTATTGTAATTTTAATGGGAGGAACAGTTTATGAAGTAGTTATGGCTTATGCTTTTAACAAGCCAACTTTATGGAATTTTGATTTTAGCATGCAGATGTATGGGGCAATTCTAATGATGTCCGGCGCTTATTGTTTAGCAACAGAAGCTCATGTAAGAGGTGACGTTATTTATAGGTTATTTAGTCAAAGAACCCAAGCATGGATAGATTTAGTTCTTTATTTCATATTTTTTTTCCCAGGTGTTGTTGCTCTAGCTTTTTATGGATATGAGTACGCGGCGCTTGCATGGAAAATTAAAGAAACTAGCTGGAGTAGCCCAGCACAAATTCAAATTTATATGGTTAAATCCATGATACCAGCTGCAGGTATCTTATTAATTATTCAAGGCATTAGTGAAGTGTGTAGATCAATAATATGTATACAAGAAGGTCAATGGCCAGCAAGGATGGTTGTTGCAGAAGAAACTGAGCAAGTACTAATGAGAGCAGCTCAAGACGAGGATAAAAACAATGTTATTTAGTCTAACCAATCCAGAAGTAGCAATTTTAATGATGGGAATATTTCTGTTTGCTGTGCTTTTAGGTTTCCCAATTGCTTTCACTTTAATGGCAATGGGAATTGGTTTTGGTTATTACGCTTATTACGATGCTACCATGATGGAGCACATATTTGATAACAGAATTTTCCAATTATTTGTTCAAAACACTTACACGGTAATGGATAACAACGTACTCACAGCAGTGCCTTTATTTTTATTTATGGGTTACCTTGTTGAAAGAGCAGGAATAGTTGCAAAATTATTCTTTGCAATAAGATTAGCAGCTCACAGACTTCCAGCATCAATGGCGGTAGCTGCTTTAATTACATGTACATTATTTTCAACAGCAACAGGAATTATCGGTGCGGTAGTTACTTTGATGGGACTACTTGCATGGCCAGCAATGGTAAAAGCTGGTTATGATAAAAAGTTTGCTTCAGGAATAATTTGTGCTGGTGGATGTTTAGGTATCTTAATTCCACCAAGTATTATGTTAATTGTTTATTCAGTAATCGCACAATTATCTCCATTAAGATTGTTTGCTGCAGCAATTTTTCCAGGCCTAATGTTGGCAGGGCTTTATATAGCTTATGCTGTTACAAGGGCATGGCTAAATCCATCACTAGCTCCTAGACCGCCTGCAGAAGATATTCCACCAAGATCAGAAATTTTGAAGGAAGTATTAGTTTCATTCGTTCCATTATTCGGGTTAATAATGTTGGTTTTAGGTACTATTTTAGCTGGAATTGCTACACCTGCAGAAGCTGCTGCTGCAGGGGCCTTTGGTGCAATCCTTTTGTCTTGGTTTTATAAAACACTTAAGTGGCAAAATTTTAAAGAGTCAGTTTTCTTAACTGCCAAAACTACAGCAATGATTATGTGGTTATTTATTGGATCTTGGACATTCTCATCTGTGTTTTCTTATTTAGGTGGTCACGAAGTATTCGAACATTTTTTTACTTCAATTAATATTACAACTTGGCAATTTTTAATAATAACTCAAATAATAATTTTTCTTTTAGGTTGGCCATTAGAATGGACTGAAATTTTAATTATTTTTGTACCAATATTTTTACCTCTATTAGAAGTATTTAATGTAAATCCATATTTTTTTGCAATGTTAATTGCTCTAAATTTACAGACATCTTTTTTAACTCCACCGATGGCTATGTCAGCTTATTATTTAAAAGGTGTGCAAAAAACTAATGTTGAGTTGATGGAAATATTTAGAGGAATTATGCCATTTTTAGGAATTGTAATTTTTGCAATGTTTTTAATGTATATGTTCCCAGGCATAGCTTTATGGTTACCAGAAACATTATTTGCTGATTAAAAATGACAGATATATTTTCGTTAAAAGTTGAAGAAATTGTATCTAAGATTAAAGATGCTCAACTTACTTCTGTAGAAATTTGTGAAAAGTATATTGAAAGAATAAATAAATTTGAAAAAGATGTAAGAGCTTGGGTTTATTTTGATAAAAAGCTTTTATTAGAAAAAGCACAAGAAGCAGACGATCATAGAAGAGCCGGAAAACCAACAGGTTCATTGCATGGAATACCTATAGCTCTAAAAGATATAATAGGCACAATAGATATGCCAACAGAGTGTGGTACACCAATTAGAAAAGGTAAATCTTATTCTCAAAATGCTGAAATAATAGATTTACTTTTATCTGCAGGAGCGATTGTGATGGGTAAAACAGCAACGTCAGAGCTTGCTTTTTTAGGCCCTTCAAAAACCACAAATCCTCATGATCACTCTAGAACTCCTGGAGGTTCCTCGAGTGGATCTGCAGCTTCGGTTGCATCTTTTATGGCACCATTATCAATTGGTTCTCAAACTGGAGGCTCAGTTATAAGACCTGCATCTTATTGTGGAGTTGTTGGTTATAAACCAACATATGGATTAATTTCTAGAAATGGTGTTTTAAAAACATCTGAAAAATTAGATCATATAGGAGTTTTTGGAAGATCAGTAGAAGATGTTGCCTTGCTTGCAAAAGTTCTAATCAAAAAAGATAATCATGATAAAGCTACAGTTCATTATTCAAGTGAAGATATGTTGAATGAAACTAAAAAAGGACCTTTGTTTGAACCAAAATTTATTTTTTATAAAACTGATAATTGGAAGTTGATAGAAAAAAAATCTAGAGACGCTTTTGAATATTTCATAAAATCATTTAAAAAGAATATAGAGGTTTTTGATACACCATCTTATTTTAAAGATATTCATAAATATCATCAAATAATTCATGAAACGGATTTAGCAAATAATTTTGGTCTCTATTATAAAAAATATAAAAAAAAATTATCTAAGTATATGCAGGATGCAATCGCAAGAGGAAATAAACATTCTGCTAAAGATTATGCTGAAGCAATAGATTTTATGAAAAGAAGCTACGATTCTTATGAAGAAGTATTCGAAGATTATCACGGTGTTTTAACACCTTCTAGTCCAGGTGTTGCTCCAAAAGGTTTAAAAAGCACTGGCACAGCAGAATTTAATAAGGTTTGGTCGTATCTTGGCACTCCTTGTATTTCTTTACCACTGCTTCAAGGCGAAAATAATATGCCTTTAGGAGTACAACTTGTTGGAGCCCGTTACGATGATCATAGATTTTTAGGTGTTGCCAATTGGCTAGAAAAGGAATGTAATAAATAAAATGCAAAAATTTACAACATTATTAGGCACTATACTTGCAGCATCTTTTCTAATTGGTTTAGCAACAACTTTAACTAGATCTTCAATGATAGGTTTCTTTGATGTATTGCCTGTTTATATATTAATGGCTATTGCAATCTTTATGATGGTCTATGAAGCTTTCTTTGACAGAAAATAGTTCTTAATTGATAAAAAGTTGCTTAATAAAAAAAAAAATTTTTTAGCTTTTTCACTTTTATTTATTCAACCTATATTTATGGCATCTAATTTAATAGTTGCTAGAGGAGGAGTTGAATATGTGCCTCCTATCTCATTAGCTTTCTGGAGATGGGCTGTCGTTGTTCTAATACTTCTGCCTTTTACTTATTCACTTCTGATAAATAATTTTAATATAATTAAAAAAGAATTTGAAAAATTATTCTTTTTAGGTGCTATGGGTTGTGGTGTGTGTGGTGCATTTCCATTTTTAGCAGGAGAAACAACAACAGTTACAAACATGGGAATTATTTATACCTCTTCACCTATATTCATCATTTTAATTTCAGCAATATTTTTTAATGAAAAAATTAATTTTATGAAAATTATTGGATTGATATCATGTTTGATAGGCGTTTTTGCAATCATTATAAAAGGTGACTTAAATTTATTATTAAATCTGAATTTTACTATTGGTGATTTATGGATGTTGGCTGCAGCTATTGGTTGGGCTCTTTATTCAATCTATCTGTTTTACTGGAAATCTGAACTACCGATATTTCAAAGATTTACATTAGTAGCATTTTTTGGAGCAATTAGTTTGCTTCCTTTTTATATAATTGAAGAAGTAGTTGTTCAGAGAACTTCGTTTAATTTACAATTTTTTTCATGGGTTGTTTTTGCAGCAATATCTCCGGGAATAATTGCTTTTACTCTTTATACTCAAGCACAAAAAAGTCTCGGAGCATCATTAACTGGTTTCACCCTTTACGTTTTTACAATTTATGCTGCAATTTATGGTTTTATATTTTTTGATGAAAAACTAGAAACCTTTCATTATATAGGTACAGTATTAGTGTTCATTGGTGTTTATCTAGCTAAAAAAAATTATGAAACTAAAACGTAGGAACTTTTTTTTGGAATTAATTATTGGAATTATTGTTATTTACGCTTCTGTATTAATTTTACTTTTTATTTTTCAGCGGAGTTTAATGTATCACCCTCAAGAAAATAATTATTTTGGTGATAAGTTGGAAGTAGAAATAGAAAAAGTTAAGATCAAAACTTCAGATGATATAGATTTGCTTGGTTGGTTTCATAAAAAAGATCTAAAGAAATTTAAAACAATTGTTTATTTTCATGGTAATGCAGGAAATCTTGAAAATAGAATTTATAAATTAAATCATTTTAAAGATATGGATGTTAATTTTTTAATAATAGCCTGGAGAGGATTTAGTGGGAATTCAGGAAAACCTTCTGAAAAAGGGCTTTATAATGATGCTAAAAGTGCAATTATATGGCTTAAGAAATTGGGCTTAACTGAAAAAGATATTGTGATTTATGGAGAGTCACTTGGCACTGGAGTTGCAACAGAGATAGCTCAAAATAGTAAATTTGCAGGTTTGGTTCTTGAGACACCCTTTACATCAATGATTGATGCAGCAAAAAATTTTTATCCATATATTCCAGTGTCTCTTTTGTTGAAAGATAAATATGATAATCAAAATAAAATTAAAAACATAAATATTCCAGTACTAGTAATGCATGGAGAAGTTGATCAGATAGTACCTTTTTGGATGGGTAAAAAAATTTTTGAAATAGCTAATGAACCTAAATATTCTTATTTCACAAAATTTGATGATCATATGATGGAATATGATGAAAAGCTTGTATTTGCTTTAAAGGCATTTTTTAAGAGTTTAAATTAAGCCACATTCTAAACAAATATAACACAAAATTTTTTGTGAATTTAGAGTGTGAAAAAATTACTTTTAGTTTCAGTTATTTTATTTTTGTTTAAAAATTCTGTATTTGCTCAAGATAATAAACTTATGGTTGATAATTTATTTCATATCGATCAAATGAATTCACATGATGAAAATTTCGCTTTGTATTTTAAACCAAGAGAAAAAGCAATTTTAGCAAGAGGTGAAAATAGTAATTATATAAATGATTTTCCTAAAGATTTATTTATATACGATTATAAAACAAAAAGCTCTTCTCCTTTAATTTCTTACGAATGGTTTCCAGCTAGAGCAAAATATTTTTTAAAAGAATATAGTTTTCCAGTTTTTCCTGATGATTTTGCCTATTATCTTTTAGAGGATAATAGGACATTGGTAATGATTAGTGCAGTAAAAAGTTTAAATAAAAACTTTAAATTTGATATCAGTAAAAAAAAATTAGAACTTTATCCACAAAATGGAAAATTTAATTTTATAATTTCGTCGATTGCTAAAAGTTGTGGTCACAACAATTTTAATGATAATTACAAGTGTAGCTTCTATAAACCTTTAATATCAAGCACTTTGATTAAGTAATTTGTGTAAATGCATCAGCAAATTTTTCAGCCTCAAAAATTTGAAGATCATCTTCTTTTTCTCCCAAACCTAAAGCTATAATTGGAAGTTTAAATTTTTTAGCAACAGCCAAAAGAATTCCTCCTTTTGCCGTACCATCTAATTTTGTCATTATGAGACCAGTAATTGGAATAATTTTATTAAACTCTTCAACTTGATTAATCACATTTTGACCGGAAGTTGCATCTAAAACTAAAATTACATCATGAGGTGCTTCGGGGTCTATTTTTTTTGTAACATTCGCAATTTTTTTATATTCCTCCATTAAATTTTTTTTATTTTGTAATCTTCCTGCTGTATCAATTAAAACTTGATCAAAATTATTAGCAATTGCT
>QBYI01000026.1 GCA_003282895.1 Pelagibacteraceae bacterium AG-325-F15 | reverse complement strand
TCCCCATCCGTTTCCTTTATCATAGTCTTCTTTTTGATCCCAATTGTGTGTCAATTCCAAACAAGGAGACTCAGTTTCAAGTCCATAACCAATAAATGCATTGGTAAATTTTCCCTCAGGATAATCTGTTTTTCTTAAAACTTTCATACCTAAAGTTTTGCAATAAAAGTCAAAAGATGCTTCTAGATCTTTAACTCTTATCATTGTATGGGCTAGTCGATATCCCTCTAGATTAATTTCTTTAGACATTTTTTTTCCTTTTTATTGATTTTGAAGATTTCATTGTAGCATCAACTATAAGTTTTTGAAATGCTTGAACACCTTTTTCCCACACAGGAGACAAAAGACCACCTTCGTTAGATGCTGGAGAATGTCTTCCCTCTTGAAGTCTTTCGCACATTTCGTGATCTTCTTTATGAACACTCCACCATATATTTTTAACCATTTTAATTTCCTCTTCACTCATATCTTTGCCGTCTGTTGTGTAAATTATCCTTTTTTGAGAGGTCAAACCTGGGCTTATAGGCACGTTAAGATAAACACCAATTTGATTTGGAAAGTAAGTACCAATTATAAAATTTGGAAAAAGAGACAGATATCTAGAAGTAACTGATAAAGCGGTGCTGTTTGTTGTATCTTCTTCAGCTACATCTACTCCACTGCCATAACACACTCCATCCACAACTGTATAATGATCTTTTAAAGGCTGATTTGTAGTAGTTTTATGAACAAATTGTACATGATATGGTTCTATAAAATTTTCAATCAAAAATTTCCAATTAGTATTTATATTTCCAAAATCTAAAGTCGCTGCATATCTTAATTTAGTAAAATCAATATCATTAAATTTTGAGATAAGTGGTTTAGCATATTGTTCAAATTTTTTTGCTTTCCCATTAAAGTTTATAAAAATCCAATCGTGCCAAATATGAATTTTGATTGGTTTTAAACCATGATCAAAAAAATTAAATCCTTTCGGTTTGTGTTGATCTGTACCACCAATATGAGGTGCTGCTTTTAAGTTTCCATCTAAATCATAGCTCCATGCATGATAAGGACAACGTAACATTTTTCCTACATTTTTTTTTTCGTCTATAAGTTTAAGACATCTGTGACTACAGACATTATGGAAAGCTTTTATTTCGTTATTATTATTTCGTACAAGGAGTATTGGTTTATTTGCTATAAATAACGGAATTACATCACCAGTATTTTTAAGTTCATGAGCAAAACCTACAAATAACCAATCATTAGATAAAACTGTTTCACATTCTTTTTTCCAAAAATTTTCATCAATATAAGATTTAGCTGGGAGACCAAATATAGTATTGGCGTTTTTTGATTTCTTTATTTTTACTAAACTTTTTTCTTTAGACATATGCCAGTAGAAAATTATTAATTATATTGAAAACCCTATTTTAGAATATTAAGATTTACAATAAAATATTTGATTAGTGCAATTAGATGGAAAATAACAAATTTATAGAAGAAGATTTTAGGGGCTATAAACAGTCAACAGTGCCTAAAATAGATGAGGTCTTGGCAAGAACAGATCCCAAGACAGCTTGTGGAGAATATTTAAGACGATATTGGCACCCTGTTGCTTTAACTTCTGAAGTAAGTAAGGTTCCAAGAGAAATTCGTATTTTGGGAGAAGATTTAGTAATATTTAAAACTTCAAAGGAGAACATAGGATTAGTTCATAAAGCATGTCCTCATAGAAGAGCTTCTATGGCCTATGGTAAAACTGAAGAAGAAGGAATTAGGTGTTGTTATCATGGATGGCTTTTTTCTCCTAACGGTGAAATACTTGAAACACCAGGTGAAGACCCAGAGTCAAAACAAGCTAAAAAATTAAGAGAAACTTTTAAACTTGGAGCTTACCCTGTAATAGAATTTAACGGTTTAGTATTTTCTTATCTTGGACCAATGGATAAAATTCCAGAATTTCCACACTATGATTCATTTGAAATACCAGGAAATACTTCAAGTCCTTATCGTATAGATTATAATTGTAATTGGATCCAAGTCTTAGATGCAATCATGGATCCTCTTCATACATCTTTTTTACATGGTCAAAGTTCTGGAATTCAGTTTTCTGAAGGTTTTGCTGAAGTTGGAGAAATAGAATTTTATGAAAGGGGAATTCAGTATTTAGGATGTAATACAAGAAGAATTGATGACAATGTTTGGGTAAGAGTAAATGAATTAATTTTGCCCAACTTTACACAGGCAGGGGCAGCATTTGCAGCTGATGGAACAAAAAGTAAATATTTTGGAAGAAGTTCTTTTACAAGGTGGGTTGTGCCTGTTGATGATCATCATTGTGTTGCTTTAGCTTGGGCAAATTTTGGTGAAAGAGGAGATCCTATAGAATACAATAATCAAGAAGGATATGAAAGAATTGAAGCTGGTGAAATTTCAAACAGAACTAATGAAGAAAAACAACAAAGTCCTGGTGATGCAGAAGCTGTTGAGGGAATGGGCTCAATAAGTAGTCATAAGGGAGAACATCTAATGCCGACTGATAAAGGTGTTATGATATATAGAAGAAGAACAAGAAAATTAATTAAAGATTTAGAGCAAGGATTAGAACCACCTCAACCTCAAAAGGCAAAAGGAGAAGTTGTGAGAACTAATGGACAAGATACGGTATTAAAAGCTCCAAAAAGAAGTAATAATGATAGGGAATACGTTAAATCAATATGTTCTTCAGTAATGAATATGCAATTTAATTTAGAAGAAATGCCGTTAAAAGAAAGAGACAGTAGTATTATTAAAAATCTTCAACAAATGGAAGAAAGAGGAAACTTTGGCTGAAGATAGAAAAATTAAAATTCATATTAAGAATAATCATTGGGCACCAGGCTCCTTTCCTACTGATGCAGAAGGTGAAGAAAATTTTACTATTACAAAAGAGCACTTGGAAAATGCTCTTAAAGATCTTCCAGAAATAAAAGATAAAATAGAAATATTTGTTGATTGGGATGAAGATAACTTTGAAAAATCAATGGCCAATTCTGATATTTTATTAGCTTGGAACTTTCCTACAAAAAATCTAAAAAAAATTTCACCAAATTTGAAATGGATACATGTTGTTTCTGCAGGTGTAGAACATCTGCTTCCACTAGACTGGATGTTTGATGATTTAGTATTAACTAATAGCAGTGGCGCCCATGCTAAAAAAGCTGGTGAATATGGATTAATGGCTGTTTTAATGTTGCAAAATCATATGACCAAAATTGTTACCAATCAAAAAAATAAAAAGTTTGTCTCTCTATTTAGCAACCCTATTGCTGGCAAAACAGTAGTTGTTGTTGGAACAGGATCACTAGGATCTTCAATGGCGAAACATGTCAAATCATTGGGAGCTAATGTTATAGGAGTAAACAAAAGAGGAAAAAAAGTAGAAGGATGTAATGAGATTATCACAATCAAAAATATTGATGATGTTTTGCCTAATGCTGATTTTTTATATTTAGCTGTGCCCGAAACTCCAGATACAAAAAATCTTGTCAATAAAGAAAGGCTTGATATGCTTAAACCAACATGTGGAATAGTTAATGTTGGAAGACAATCAGTAATGGATTATGAAGTATTGGCTGATAAACTTAACAATAATGAATTAGCAGGCGCAATACTTGATGTTTTTACCCACGAGCCTTTAGATAAATCTTCAAGACTTTGGGATACGCCAAATTTAATTTTAACCCCCCATGTATCGTCTGACGATAATGGTGACTATGTAAGATTAACTCTGAATATATTTATTAAAAATTTAAAACTATTTATTGAAAATAAAGAGTTAATAAATCAGATTGATAAAAAGCTTGGATATTAAAAAAATTTTATAAAATTAATTAAGCTAATATTTTTAACTTATTTGTGTTTAATAAGTTTAAGTTTTTCTCTTGTTTCAGCTGGTGTCATTGGTGAATAACCTATTTCATCTGCAATTCTTATTGCTTTTTCAACTAACTGAGCATTTGTAGCTAGTTTTCCTTTTGATAAATATAAGTTATCTTCTAGACCTACTCTTGGATTTCCACCCATCAAAATAGTTTGAGCAACAAAAGGCATTTCATTTTTTGAAATTGCAAAACCAGACCAAACACCCTCTTTTGGCATTATATCTTTCATTGCTTGCATTGCCAATGTTGTTGCTGGTGCTCCCCAAGGAATACCTAAACACATTTGAAACAATGGTGGATCACTTAACAAACCCTCTTTATATAATTGAGCACCAAACCACATATTGCCTAAGTCAAATGCTTCTATTTCAGGTTTAACGCCTATTTCTTTTAATTTTTTTGCAGCTTTTCTTAAATCATTAGGTGTATTAACTGTTATAACTGAGCTATCACCAAAATTTAACGTTCCAGCATCTAATGTACAAATTTCAGGTAAAAACTGTTCAGCATTTGCAATTCTTTCTAGTACATTTGCCATGTCAGTCATGGGACCAAAATCTAAGGGATTGTCTCCTTGTCCTATATCAAGATCTCCACCCATACCTGTAGTTAAATTTAAAATTACATCAGTACCACTAGATCTTACTCTATCAACTACTTCTTTATATAAATCCAACCTTCTACTAGGAGTTCCATCCTCTTCCCTTACATGAATATGAGCAATTGCAGCACCCGCTTTAGCAGCTTCAATAGATGCAGTTGCAATTTGTTCAGGAGTTTTTGGTAAATCTGGGTGTTTACTCGCTGTGTCACCAGAACCTGTTACTGCACAAGATACAAAAACTTTATTGTTCATAATTTATATTTCACTTATAGTTTAAAATAGTAAAAATGGAAATAACTGAATTACAAAAAGATCTAGCTGCAACATTTAGATGGACTGCAAGATTGAATATGCATGAAGCAGTTGCAAATCACTTTAGTGCTTGCATTCCAGGGTCATCAGATTTTTATGTAAATAAAGCAGGCATTCACTTCAGTCGGATAAAAGCAAGTGATCTAATTTTAGTTACAAAAGAAAACATTAATGAATTTAGAAATAAACCAGAAATAGTTGACTCTACAGCGTTGAATATCCATGGGACGATTCATGAAAAAGCCCCACACGCAAGATGCATTTTCCATGTTCATTCAAAATATGCAACTGCTCTTTCAACGCTTAAAGATCCAACATTAAAACCGATAGATCAAAATACTATGATTTTTTATAATAAGATTGCTGTCTATAACGATTTTGGAGGCTTAGGATTTAAAGAAGAGTCACTCAAAATGGCAAATGCTTTAGGCAATAAGCAACATATGATTTTAGCTAATCACGGAATTATAACAACTGGAGAAACAGTTGCTGAGGGTTTTAATTCATTATATTACTTTGAAAAAGCCGCTGAAACTTACATTACAGCTTTATCAACAAATAAAGAATTGAACATTGTTAGTCACGAGATAGCTGAAAAAACTTCAGAGGAAGCTGCTAATTATCCTGTTGATACAGCAAAACAATTTTTATCTGAAATTAGACGAATCTTAGATAAAGAAGAGCCTGATTATATTAATTGATATGAGTATATTTCTTACAAAACAAAAAATAATTAAAGATTGGACTGATTACAATGGGCATATGAATGTTGCGTACTATGTTCTTATATTTGATCAATTTGGATCTGAAGTCTTATTAACTATTTTTAATATGGGGGAGGAATCAGCAAAAACTACTAAAAAAAGTACTATGGTTGTAGAATCTCATATTACTTACGATCAAGAAGTAAAAGAAAATGATGAAGTAGATATTAATCTTATTTATTGTGATCATGATAAAAAAAGAATTCAATATAAGTTAGAAATGATACATTCAGAAAAAAAATATTTGGCCGCAACATTAGAAGCTTTATCGCTTTATGTTAATCTAGATGAAAGAAAAGTTATTGAATTTGAAAAAGAAAAAGTAGATTTAATGAGAGAATTTATTTCTAAAAATAATAGTACTTTTAAAATTAATAATTTAAAATTTTCTTCTAAATTAAAAAAATAAATACTTAAGCGTCATTCATAGTATTTACTATTACAACTCCTATAATAATTAATATTAAACCAATTGTAGTTGCAAGATTTGGAATTTGTTTGTATTTAAAAATTCCGATTAAAGATAAAGCTACTATACCAACACCTGACCATGTTGCGTAAGTTATTCCAATTGGTAAGATTTTCATTGCATGAGACATCGTATACATACAAATGGCTATGGCTAAAATACAGATTAAAGAAGGCACCCATTTAGTAAAACCATCTGTAGCTTTTAGAGTTCCTGTGGAAATTATTTCACCTGCAATTGCTACTGCTAATAATATATAAGCCTGAGTAAGTGTCATTCTTTCTTATACATTTTGACAAATTAAAATTCTAGCGATAAATTATTTCAAATGTATGTAAAATTATTATCAGGAGCGTTAGGTGCTGAAATTAGTGGTATCGATTTAACTGATACTTCTGATCAAAATTTTAGAAAAATAAATGATTTATTATTAGAACATAAAGTAATTTTTTTTAGAGATCAGCCCATTACAAAAGAACAGCAAATAGCTCTTGCGGCAAAATTTGGTCCTTTAGAAACTCATGCATACGTCAAAGGATTAAAAGATTATCCGGAAATTGTAAGAATTATTAAAGGTAAGGAAGAAAAAAACCAATGGGGTGAAAACTGGCATAGCGATGTAAGTTATAATTCTAAACCTACTAAAGCAGTCATTTTAAAGTCAGTCAAAATTCCCCCTGTAGGTGGAGATACTTGTTTTTCAAATATGGAATTAGCCTGGGAAACATTAGACCCTAAAATCCAAAGCAAAATAATTAATAAAAAAGCAGTTCATAGTTCACTTGGAGCAGAATTTTTTATTGATAATTATAAATACATGGAAGGAAATGAAAAAAGAAATTACGACTCTTATTCTAATGAGCATCCAATAGTAAGAACGCATCCTGAAACTGGTAAAAAAATTTTATATGTTAACTGGACCTACACAAAACAGATTATAGGTTTAGAAAAAAAGGAAAGTGATCAAGTTTTAAAGGAAATATTCGAACATCAAGCAAGATTAGATCTAACCTGTAGATTTAGTTGGACAGAAGACACTGTTGCTATATGGGATAATAGAAGTGTAATTCATTATGCAATTGCAGATTTTTTTCCTGGAAGAGGTCTTGGGTACGAAAGAATAATGGATCGAATTGCAATTGAGGGTGACCATCCTCAATAAGTAAGATTTAAATTCTTAATAAATTAATATAAATTCTTAAAAATTATGAAATTTGATTATTTGGTTATTGGTGCAGGTACAGCAGGATGTGTATTGGCTAATAGGTTGTCAGAGAATTCAAAAAATAATGTTGCGATTTTTGAAGCAGGAAAAAATAGTGATATTTGGAAAGTAAACATGCCACTAGCAATTTTGTACACAATGCATGATCCAAAATATAATTATAAATATTATTCAGAACCTGAGCCTCACTTGAACAATAGAAAACTTTTTTGTCCAAGAGGAAAGATGATTGGCGGCTGCTCTGCTCATAATGGAATGGTTTATGTAAGAGGAAATAAAAATGATTATGAAAGATGGGCTTCGTTTGGACTAAAAGATTGGTCATATGAAAAAGTTTTACCTTTCTTTAAAAAAATTGAAACTTGGTCTGAAGGAGAGAACGAGTATAGAGGTGGAAGCGGTATACTTCCAATTAATCAATCTAAAAATAAAAATCCATTATTTAGTGCTTTTTTAAACTCAGCTAGAGAAGCAGGTCATAAAATTAATCACGATATGAATGGAGAAGATCAAGAAGGCTTTGGAATGTATGATGTTACAATTCATAAAGGTGAAAGAGCAAGTGCTTCTAAATATTATTTAAATCCAGCTAGGAAAAGAAATAATTTAAAAGTATTTACTGAAGCATTTGTTGAGAAAATTATTTTTGATGGAAAAAAAGCAATAGGAATTGAAGTTAAGATTAAAAATAAAGTTGAAAAAATATATGCAAATAAAGAAATAATACTTAGCGGTGGATCAATAAATTCACCACAATTACTAATGGTTTCTGGAATTGGTCCAGGAGATCACTTAAAGGATAAAGGAATTGAAGTAATTCATGACCTTAAAGGGGTCGGAAAAAATCTTCAAGATCATTTAGAAACCTATATTCAGCAAGAATGTAAAACTCCAGATACTTTATATTCATATGTCAACAAATTGAATATGGTTAGAATTGGAATTCAGTGGTTTCTAAATAAAAGTGGTCCCTGCTCTACATCATTTTTAGAAGCTGGAGGATTTTGCAAATCATCAGCAGATAAAGAGTACCCAAATATTCAGTTCCACTTCTTTCCTGCATTTGTAATAGATCACGGTACTGTAGATCCTGATAGACATGGATTTCAATTACATGCAAGTTTAAATCAGCCAAAAAGTAGAGGGCACATTACATTAAATAGTTCTAATCCTTATGATTATCCAAAAATTCAATTCAATTACCTTGAAGATGATTATGATCTTAAAGAGACAATTAAATGTATTCATGTAGCAAGAAAAATACTTAGTCAAAATTCTATGAAGCCTTATGCTGGAGAAGAGGTTGGTCCAGGTGAAAATGCTCAAACAGACAGTCAAATCGAAGAATATATTAGGTCAAAAGCAGAAACTGCTTATCACCCCTCTTGTACTTTAAAAATGGGTATTGATGATATGGCTGTAGTTGATGAAAAACTTAAAATCCATGGATTACAAAATATAAGGGTTGCTGACGCATCTATAATGCCTGAAATAACAAGTGGAAATTTAAATGCGCCTACTCTAATGATTGGAGAAAGAGCTTCTGACTTTATCATAAATTCATGATAACAGCACAAAATAATACCAAGGGTATTCTTTTTATTCTTGTTGGAATGATTGTATTTTCAATTCAGGATGCATTAATCAAATTTATATACGAAGATTCTGCGTTGTATGAATTATATCTAGGAAGAACCTTATCAGCTGCATTTTTTTTATTTTGTTATATGAAATTTACAAAACAAAAAATTATTTTGAAAACTCACTACCCTTTTTTAACTACTTTGAGAATTATATGTTTTTTCTTTGGGTTTAGTTTTTTTTATATTTCACTAACATATATGTCACTTGCTATGGCAAATGCTTTATTTTTCTCAAGTCCATTTTTTGTATCCATCTTAGCAGTATTATTTTTAAATGAAAAAGTTGGGATCAGAAGATGGCTTGCAATTTTAACAGGATTTATTGGTGTATTTATTGTTTTAAATCCAGATTTTAGTGATTTTAAATATAAGAAACTAGCTCCTATTGCATGTGCTTTATGCTATTCGATATCAATGACAATTACCAAATATACTTCTGATAAAGATAATTCGTACACACAGATGACCCATTTATATATTGGAGCAACTATTATAAGTATTTTATTTTTTATTTTTACAGGTGAAGGTCAATTTAATAATTTTAGCGACCCAACCTATCAGTTTATTTTTAGAGAATGGTTCACAAACCCAACTTATGCTTGGCCAATTATAATATTAATGGGATTTATTGGAGCTTTAGCATTTTTTTGTGTATTTAATGCTTACAGCATTGCGTCACCTTCAGTAGTTTCTTTATATGAATATTCTTTAATTATTTGGTCGATAATGATTGGCTATGTATTGTTTGATAGTGTGCCAACATTAAGAACTTTTATTGGTGTTTCAGTTATTATAGGAGCTGGGATATATATATATTTAAGAGAAAAAGTAAAAGATCAAATGATTGTAACAGATACTCCAAATAGATGAGAGCTAAAGACAATAATTCAAAAGGTATCCTTCTTATAATTATTGCAATGACATTGTTTGCAATGCAAGATTCTTTAATAAAATTTATTTTTGAAAAGTCTGCTCTTTATGAAATTTTCTTTGGAAGATACTTTGTTGCTGCAGTTTTGCTTTTTTTTTATATCAAATTTAAAAAACAAAAAGTAAATTTGAAAACATATTACCCTGTGCTTACTTTTGTAAGAGTCATTTTACATTTTCTAGCTTTTTCTGCTTTTTTTATATCATTAACTTATATGCCTTTGGCAACAGCTAATGCACTTTTTTTTTCTTGTCCTTTTTTTGTATCAATTTTTGCAAAATTTTTTTTAAAAGAATATATTGGGATTAGAAGGTGGTCAGCAATTGCATTTGGATTTTTAGGAGTATTTATAGTTCTTAATCCAAATTTTTCAGAATTTGAGTACAAAAGTTTACTTCCTGTAGGATGTGCATTTTTTTATGCAGCATCTATGACTATAACAAAATATACCTCGGACAAAGATGATGTGAACACTCAATTATTTTATTTTTATTTAATTGCTATAGCTCTATGTGGGTTGATTTATATTTATATGGGTAATGGTCAATTTAATAATGCTAACTATGACTCTACTACCCAATTTATTTTTAGAGAATGGTTTTCAAACATAGAATATACCTGGAAATTTATACTATTTTTTGGTGTAGCTGCATCCATTGCTTTTGTTTGTATTTTTTCTGCTTATATTATTGCTTCACCATCCGTAGTTTCTTTATTTGAGTATTCTTTAATTATAATGTCCATGATACCTGGGTATTTTTTATTTAATGAAATTCCATCTATTAGAACTTTTATAGGTGTTGCTTGTATAATATCAGCTGGAATATATATTTATTCAAGAGAAAAAGTTAGAGAACAGTATATTGCTACTGAAACACCTGTTAGAAGATGACCAAAAATTATATACCGACTATAAACATATCCTCACTAATAAGAGATGAATTTAAAACTCAAAATGCATTAAAAATAATTAAAAAAATTGAAAAGGCTTGCGTTGAGGTGGGTTTTTTTCAAGTTACTGGCCATGGAATAGATATAAAAAAAATAAATAATATCTGCAAAATCGGAAACAGATTTTTTAATTCTTCAGAAAAAAATAAAAAAAAATTGGCTCCAAAAAAATGGAATAATAAAAATAAAAACTTATATCGAGGTTACTTTCCAAATACTGTAAATGGTAAAGAAGGCTTAGATTTAGGAGATCTTAAAATAACATTAAAACATGTAAGAAAATATAAGTCTAAATATATTGAATATTTAGATCTTAAAAAATCCTTAAATAAAACATCTATAAAAAGTTTATCAAATTATTTTGATGAAATTTTTTCTTTAAGTGAAATATTATTTAGAAGCATAATAAAACTTTACAATAAAGATGAAAATATTAGCAAAAAAGCTTTTTCAAGAATTAAAACTTTAAGTACTCTAAGATTTAATTACTATCCAAATCAAAATAAGCCAGTAGAAATTTCAAAACAAGATGGAGTAGCTCTTGGTTGTGAAACACATGTGGATAGTGGTATATTTACAGTGCTATACCAAGATAAAAAAGGTGGTTTACAAGTTCAAAATAGAAATAATAAAAAATGGTATGATGTTCCTTTTAATAAAAACGCACTAATAGTTAATACTGGTTTGGCACTAGAATATTTAAGCATGGGTAAATTTAAAGCGACTAATCATCGGGTTTTGTGGAATAAAACAAAAAGATTGTCTGTTCCATTTTTTTTTGAGCCCTCTTATGATTTTAAAATGTCCACTTCTTTTTTAAATGATGGTTCAAATAATGCAGATAAAGGAGTAGTTTTTGAGAAATTTCTAAAAAAATCTTTGAAAAAATTTATTGAATATCAGCGATAAGAATAATAATGTTCAATTATTAAAGCGATACATAACTCATCGTGATGTGATCAGCAGATACTACGAAAGCGGGATCGGTCGTCTTTTTTTAAATTAGAAAGTTTAAAGGAGGAAGCATGAAATTTGGATACTTTTGTAATACAACTAACTGGACACACAAACCTTATCACGAACTATTAGATGAAACTAGAGAGATCACAGAATATTGTGATCAAAATAAATGGGACTCTATTTGGTATACAGAACATCACTTTAATCATGAAGGAATGGAATCTTGTACTAATCCTTTAATGATGGGTGTTGATGCGGCTGCAAGGACTAATCAAATTAGAATAGGTCAAGCTTGCAATGTAATTACGTTTCATAATCCTATACAAATGGCTGAAGATGTTGCGCTTTTAGATCAGTTGTCAAAAGGCAGAGTTGAAGTTGGTATTGGACGAGGTATTTATGGAAGAGAAGCGGTTAATCTAAATATCGAAGCTGACATGAAAGATCAGGCTAAAAATTTTAGATTATTTGAAGAAACTCTAACTATTTTAAAAAAAGCTTGGAAAGAAAAATTTTTTGACCACAAGGGTGAATTTTACACATACCCATCACCTGATTATGTTTGGCAACATGATATGAGTAAACCTAGTGAAGAATTTATGGATATGAAAACTAATGTAATGAAAAAGATTAGTGTTCTACCTCAACCATATCAAAAACCTTATCCACCAATTCATCAAGTTGTAGATGGCATTCGATCAATTGAATGGGCTGCGCAACAAGGATTAAATATAATTATGTGGATACCAACTGTTAAAGCTTTAAAAATTAAATTTGAAGCTTTTAAAAATGCAAAATCTGAGTCTGAAAAAAGAAACGTTCCAATGGGTGAAGGAATTTCATTAGTAAGAGATATGTTTGTTGCTGATACTATGGAGGAAGCAAAAGAGAAAGCTGGTGAACATATGGTAAATTATATGAGATGGGTATGTCATTGGAGAGGGCTTGGAAATCATATGGATCCAGGCGAAGAGTTACCTGAGACTAAAGGGAAGTTAGATTTATTAAATTATGAATTTTTACATAAAAGAAACATGTTATTTGGTACACCTGAATATGTTACTGATAAAATTCATGAGTTAAAATCTGAATTAAACTTACAGAATTTACAAGTTTGGTCTAATTTTCCTGGAGTAAAACATAAAGACTGTATGAAAAGCATAAAACTTTTTACTGAAAAAGTTATGCCTAACTTCAAAAATGATATCGATGCTGAAATAAAAAAAGTTTCGTGATCAAATCACGAAGCAAAATGTCTGGTGGTCAAGCTGCCGTTAAGTCTTTAAGAAAAGAAAAAGTTGAACATGTCTTTGGTCTTATTGGATCTGCAACAATGGAAATGTTTGATGCTCTTTATCACGAAAAAAAAATAAAATTTATTGGTGTGCGAGATGAAAGAAGTGGCACTCATATGGCCGATGGTTATGCTAGGGCATCTAATAAACCAGGTGTTATTTTAGCTGGACAAAATGGTCCTGGAGCTACCAATTTAGTAACAGGTGTCGCTCAAGCAAAAGCTGCTTTTTCTCCACTGGTTGCAATTGCAGGATCATATTCAACTAAAGATAAAGTTGAAGATGCATTTCAAGGTCTCGATCAGCAATCTTTATTTAAACCCATCACAAAAAAAACTTGGACTGTTAAGAAATCTAAAATTATTCCTCAAGTAATTAGTGATGCTTTTAGACTAGCAATGAAGCCTAGAAGAGGACCAGTTTGTATTAATTTACCTAGAAATATTTTAGCAGCAACAGAGAACTATAATATCAATGTAAAAAAACCTTCATTTGATAGTGAAAGTCACCTTAAAGGAAACAAAGAAAAAATTACAAGAGCAGCAAAGATAATAAGTCATGCAAAACAATTAGTGATAATTGCTGGTGGTGGGATTAAATATACCGCTAAATATTTAGAAGTGATTAAGCTTGCAGAATTATTAAACACACCAATTGTTACCGCTGCAGGTCATGGAGATGCCATACCATTTAACCATAAACTTAACGCAGGCCAAATGGGTCCACGTGGAAATCCTGTTGCATCAAGACTTGTTAAAGAAGCAGATGTTATTTTGGCGATTGGAACTAGGTTAGGTTTTAATTCTACTTTTTATAGTTACGAAAATATAAATAAAAAAGCAAAAATTATTCAAATTGAAATTGAGAAAAAAATGCTGGGAAAATATTTTCCAGTTGTTCTAGGTATCAATGCTGACGCAGCTACAGCCACCAATCAAATATATAATGAAATCAAAAAACAAAAAATAAAATTAGATATAAAAAATTGGACAAATGAATTTTCAAACCAAAGAAAAGATTATTTAACTGATAGAGAAAATAATAATCTAGGTAAAAATTTTCCTATTCAACCAAAAGGTTTGTTTAAACAATTAAGAAAAGCTTTACCAAAGAATACAGCTATTACTTTAGATGCAGGAACTTTATGTTTACAAGCAACAGATGCTCTTGAATATTATGATCCTCCCTCTTTGTTTACCCCTTTAGATTTTGGTTTAGTAGGTTTTTCGTTTGCCTGCGGTTTAGGAGTTAAAGTTGCTAAACCAAAAAAAACTGTTGTTAGTTTAATGGGTGATGGTGGATTTGGTATGACGATATCTGAATTAAGTACAGCAGTAGAATATAGAATTAATACTACTACAATAGTAATGAATAATCAAAGCTGGGGAGCAGAAAAAGCTTATCAAAAAGATTTTTTTGGAAAACGATATTTAGGTGCAGACATCACTAGCCCTTCATTTGACAAAGTTGCAGAGTTATATGGTGCAAAAGGTTATAAAGTTGAAAAAATTTCTGAAATAAGTGAGGCGGTTAGAGCTGCTGTAAAGTCTAATAAACCTGCAGTTGTTGATGTTGATGTTGATCCAAGTGCATTATATAGTTTTAGAAGAGATAGCTTTAAACATAGGCAAAAATAAATGTCACAAAAAGATATTGGCAACAAAATCCCAATTTATAAATTAAAAGC